>JABGQV010000055.1 GCA_018648655.1 Anaerolineae bacterium
CATTCACTCTGCCAAACTGCCGCTTGCTTCGCCATAATTGGCGAAGGTATTGTTATAGGATATGCTATTTTTATTTTGAACTATTACGTTCTTGCTGAGGCTACCCTTAAAGCTACATATATTATTCAGTTTTTTGTTTTTCTAACTTTTCTGAGTGCGAATTTCCTTGAAACCGTACGTGAAAAGTTTAGCCCAGTGTATTATTTTTTGCTTCTTATGCTTGGGTTAGTATTTTTACATAACTTGCCTGCATTCTTTTCCCGCTATATTCTGTTTCCTTGGCTCTAGAATAGTTTGATGTTTACAATAAAAATCAGAATATTATATATATAATATAAACTCACCTAAAAAAAGAGAAAATAAATCTGTGACTAAACGAATCTTTATCATCGCCGATCACGGCATGGCACTCATCTACTTCCTGCAAAGCGACGTAGTCCAAACCCTCCTCGATGCGGGCACTGAAATCGTCCTCTTCACCGACGACGAGACCAAAGACCGCATCGCTGAGCGTTTCGGTCAAGATGGTCTCATCTTCGAGGGCTTGCGGCTCAAAGAAGCCAACGCCTACGCCCGCAGCGTCCAGCCGCGCCTGCAATCGCTGCTCATCTATCTCCGTCGCGTCGGCGGCTCGTGGCGCATCAACAACGAAGCCGAAGACAGCCACATCTGGGAAGTGCTCAAAGAGAACACCTGGAAATTCCGCATCGGGATTTGGCTCCCCTCCGCCATTGCCATTCTCTTCCTGCGCTCCTTCAAATGGGCACGCAAACTCCTCGCGCGGATGCAGATGAAATTCACGCCCGGGATTTATGATGATCTCTTCGAAAAATATAAACCGGATTTAGTAATCGCATCGACCGCCGGTTGGCGTGTTGACCGTTATATGCTCCGCGAAGCAGTGAAAAACAACGTACCGTCAATGGCTGCCATCATCGGATGGGACAACCCCAGCAGCTATGCCATCCCCGGCGCATTTATGGATTGGGCAACTTGCTGGTCTGAGAAGCAGAAGGAAGAATTGGTACTTGGCTCCGATTGGGACGCATCCCATGTTCACATCGGCGGGATTCCCTCCTACGATGGTTATTTCCGCAAAACGTGGTTGATGCCGAGAGATGAGTATTTTAAGCTCCACGACCTTGATCCGAATCGTAAGCTGATTTCTTACGCGTGTTCTTTTGTTCACTTTGCACCCAACTATCCGAATGTAGAGGCACTCGCCAAAATGGTGGATTCGGGGCAACTGGATGAAGACGCACAACTGCTCATCCGTCTGCACCCCAGCCATTTTCAGGATCGTCCCGCCATCTTTGCTGAAGAGAGAAAACAAATCCACGCGCTCGAAGAAAAATATGATAACGTTCACGTTGTCCGTCCAGTCGCATTAGGTGGCTCTTTGGGCTATTATGGCGGCGAAGATATGGATGAGAAAACATCCATGATGGCGTACTCGGATGTTTTTGTGACGGTCTACTCGACGATGGTCGTTGAAGCGGCTGTGCACGACCGCCCCATCGTCGCGGCGGTGATTGATACCCCCGGCGGCTGGAATAAGCCCGGAAAATACTCGCTGGCGTTGCAAAAAATTGGCGGCTGGCCCACGCACCTGCGCTTTAGAGAAGCGAATGCAGGGCGCGTTGCAAGAACGGCAAGTGAGTTGCAGGATGTGGTCAACGCCTATTTGAAAGATATTTCTTTAGATAGGAAAGCGCACGAGACTTTCATTGAGCAAGAAATCACTTATACCGATGCGAGTTCTGGCAGAAGAACGGCTGAGTTTATTTTGAAGGTGTTGAGAGAAGGCTAACCGCCAAGTCGCCAAGAGCGCGAAGAAAAACCTTAAAACTTGGCGTTCTTCGTGTCTTGGCGGTTCAAAAACGGAGAATAATGGAAACTCTAAAAAGAATAAAATTCGCCGCCCGGATTTTGCTGCGCGGCGAAAATAAAGCAGAAGGCCGCGCTGAAATCCCGCCGATTAGTGCGGAGCAAGTTGCCGAGATCAAGCAATTCTTCCCGATGGAGAAGTTCTTCATCTACGGTCACGCCCGTTCTGGGACAACGCTTTTGGCGCGGCTGATTCGGCTACATCCAGAAGTGCACTGCAACTGGCAGGCGCATTTCTTCACCCGCAAGCCGCTTCTAAAATCTCTCGTTAATAATGCCGAGATGGAAGAATGGCTTACCCGCCGCTCCAACCGTTGGAATAATGGTGAAGATTTATCTCCGCTCGTGATGCGTGCTGCCGCCGATTACATCATGGAAAGCGATGCCAAACGCGCGGGCGCGGAAAAACACATCGTCGGCGATAAAAGCCCCAACAGTCTGAACGATGGCGAATCTGTAAGATTGATGCACGCTGTTTATCCCGATGCCTACTTAATCAACATTGTCCGCGATGGGCGGGATACGCTCATCTCGCAGCGTTTTCGTAATTTTGTCGAAGAGTCGAAATTCCTGACAGCGGAAGACAAGAAAATAGTGGATGCCATACGCGCAGACCAAACACCTTTCACAACAGGTGAACATTCGATTTTCACTGAAAAATGGTTACGGGCTAATGCTGAGGGCTGGGTCAAAAATCTAACAGAAACCGCAGATGAAGGTCAGCGTTTATTTGGTGAGCGTTATTACGAATTTCGCTACGAAGATTTATTGGAGAAACCCTTTTCAGAAATGAAAAAAGTTTGGGCGTTATTTGGCATTGAAATTGATGATAATCTTGATAATGCGATAAAAGCAGAAATGTCTTCAAATCCCGATAAAACTTGGCAGAAGAAGCGCAACGAAAGTATCGCTGATTTTCTCCCTAAAGGAAAAGCAGGCAACTGGCAAAACATCTTCACCGCGCGTGATGTTGAGATTTTTAACGAGGTTGCAGGGGAGATGTTGACTAAATGGGAATACGAGCGTTGATGCTCAAAAACTCTTAACGCGAATTACGCGAATGAGCGAATACTGCGAATATTTTTAAGCTTTTATTCGCGTAATTCGTATATTCGTGTAATTCGTGTTTGAAAAACTAGGCAAAGGTCTTTTATGAAATTTTTAATTGCAGGACTTGGCTCAATTGGTCGCCGTCATTTGAATATGCTGCGTGAGCTGGGGCAGGATGACATTATTCTTTATCGGACTCATCAATCTACTTTGGATGACGAAGAGTTAGCAGGAATTCCCGTTTACACTGATTTGCAGGACGCTCTTGCCTTGAAGCCAGATGCCCTTATTGTGACAAATCCCACATCCCTACACATGGATGTCGCTATTCCTGCCGCCGAGGCTGGATGCCACATCCTGCTCGAAAAGCCGATTTCTGACGATATGGCACGCGTAGATGAATTACGTCGTGTAGCGCAAAAGAGCGGTTCACGTATCTTGGTAGGATTTCAATTTCGGTATCATCCCACGCTAAATAAAGCACGTGAACTCATCCAAGAAGGTGCATTGGGGCAGATATTAAGTTTTCATTCGCATTGGGGCGAGTATTTGCCAAATTGGCATCCGTGGGAAGATTACCGTGAGAGCTACGCGGCACGCGCGGATTTAGGTGGAGGTGTGATCGGCACATTGACGCATCCGATTGATTACATCCGCTATTTGTTAGGGGATGTTGAAGAGATAAAATCATTCAGTGGGCATATTTCGCCGCTCGAAGTTTCGGGCGTAGAAGATGTTGGAGAAATGGCACTCAAGCTAAAGTCAGGTGCGGTCGGTGCAGTTCATGTCAATTATTTCCAACGTCCGCCCGTCCATCGCCTTGAAATTGTGGGCACAAAAGGCTCAATCCGCTGGAATAACGCTAATGGAGTTCTGCGTCATTATGATATGCCCGATGAATTTGGGACGTGGAGTGCAAATCCATCTGCCCCTGTTCTCATAGACTATCCTTTGCCCGAAAATTTTGAACGCAACGCTCTTTTTGTGGCACAAATGAAGCATTTTATAGATATAGCAAAAGGAAATGTCGAGCCGCGTTGTTCCTTAGAAGATGGTGTACGGGCAGTAGAGTTAGTTTTGGCAGCAAAAAAGATGAATATCGTTAAGAAATCGTAGGGGAAAAATATAATAAAACGTGTATAATTGCGGCGTTTGTTCAAAATTCAGTTACTGAATATAGAAATTCAGCTAGGAGAAAAAATGTCTAAGAGTAAGTTGATTGCCCCTTATGGTGGCGAATTGGTTAATTTGGTCGCCACTGGCGCAGAACGTGAAGATTTAATAGAGCGTGTAAAAGGTTTGAAAGCTATTCAGATTTCAGCACGTGCATTGAATGATTTAGAATTACTCGCCACTGGCGCGTTTTCACCCCTTGATCGTTTCATGGGCAAGGCAGATTATGAAAATGTCTTGGAAAATATGCGCTTGATTGATGGCACACTTTTTCCACTTCCTATCACGCTGACTGCTAATCCTGCAGAGTTGCCCGCTGTTGGTGAAGAATTAGTCATTCGCAATTCTTTGAATGACCTGATCGGCATTATGCAGCTCGAAGAAGTCTACACTTGGGATGCAGAAAAAGAAGCGCGCTATAGCTATGGTACAAATGATGCACGTCACCCAATGGTGTCTGAAATGTCCCGTTGGGGCAAAGTTTGTGTTTCGGGTGAATTAAAAATTATTAACTTGCCTAAATATTATGACTTTGTAGATATTCGTAATACACCTGCAGAAGTACGCGCCGATTTAGAAGAACTTGGTCACGAAAATGTGGTTGCTTTCCAAACCCGCAACCCTTTGCACCGTGTTCACGAAGAATTAACTAAACGTGCTGCTGACCAAATTGGTGGCTCATTACTCATTCACCCCGTAGTTGGTCTCACAAAACCCGGCGATGTAGATCACTACACTCGCGTTCGTGTTTATAAAGCTCTTCTTGAAAATTATTACGATAAAAAATCCACCCGTTTGAGCCTTTTGCCTTTGGCAATGCGTATGGCTGGACCCCGTGAAGCACTTCTTCACGCCATCATTCGTCGTAATCACGGTGCAAATCACCTCATTGTTGGTCGTGACCATGCTGGTCCTGGCAACGATAGCACAGGCAAGCCTTTCTATGGTCCTTTCGATGCCCAAGAAATGCTCAGCAAATATGAAGAAGAGCTCGGCGTAAAAATGGTGCCTTTCAAATGGCTTGTTTACCTGCCCGAAAGCGAAGAATATGTAGAAGCTGGGAAAACACCTGAAGGCGCAAAAGTACTTACCATTTCTGGGACCCAAGTTCGTGAAGATTATCTTGCTAAAGGCGAATTACTCCCCGAATGGTTCACCCGCCCTGAAACAGCCGAGATTTTACGTGGTTCTTATCCCGCAAAACATGAGCAAGGGTTCTGCATTTGGTTCACAGGATTAAGCGGCTCTGGCAAATCAGCCACAGCACGTGCCCTTACCGATCTGCTTCTTGAGCGCGGAAAACGCCTCACCGTTCTCGATGGTGATGTCGTTCGCACGCATCTTTCCAAAGGGCTTGGCTTCAGTGCCGAAGATCGCGACACCAATATTATGCGCATCGGTTATGTGGCTGGCGAAATTGTTCGGCAGGGTGGCAACGTGATTTGTGCAGCAATCAGCCCCTATCGCAATGCCCGCAACGAAGCCCGTAAACTTGTTCCCGAAGGCAATTTCATCATGACACATGTTGATACTTCCCTCGAAGTCTGCGAAGCTCGCGACGTCAAAGGTCTCTACGCAATGGCTCGTAGTGGTGAAATCAAAGGCTTCACAGGCGTTGATGACCCCTACGAAGAACCTATCAATCCCGAAATCACCGTCACTGGTGATAAAGTCACCCCAGAAGATAATGCTATGAAAATGATTGAATATTTGGAAGAACAAGGTTTCTTGCTAAATAACTAATAATCCTAAACCTGACAGGTTTTCTTTTTCGTTTCTCTAGTTGCTGTACTCAGCGGTAGAATTAGTGAGATATAGGAAATCTGTCAGGTTTTTCTTTTTATGGATAGAAAAACCGCATTCGCCCTTATTTTAGACTTGGTCACCGCGAGTGGAGCTTGATCCTAAGGTAAAAATCTATGAAAAAAAATACAGTAGACCTCACCCGATATAAAATTACCGCCGTAATTCCTGCCTATAAAATTGAAAAAGAAATCAAAGAGACTTTAGCTTGTATCCCTGACTATATTGGCGAAATTATTGTGGTAGATGATGCCTCACCAGATAAGACAAGTGAGATAGTAAAAGAAATCCAAGCCAAAGACACGCGCATCACGTTAATTAGGCACACTAAAAATCAGGGGGTGGGGGGCGCAATGCTAACGGGATTTAAAAAAGCGTTGAAAGGCAACGCCCAAGTTATAATCAAGATCGATGGCGATGGGCAAATGAGCGGATATGATCCTTGGCCTCTCTTAACCCCATTAATTCTTGGGCAAGCAGATTATGTCAAGGGAAATCGTTTTCGAGATTTTAATGCGCTTAAGTCCATGCCCATCATTCGTCAAATTGGCAATATAGGGCTCGGGTTTCTTGTCAAAGCTGCCACAGGCTACTGGGATTGTTTCGATCCTACAAATGGTTTTTTTGCCATCCGACGCGAGGTGTTAGAAATCTTGCCTATAGAAAAAGTACATAAATCTTATTTTTTTGAGACCTCAATGCTCGGCGAGCTTTATCTAATTAGTGCCCTTATTCGTGAGATTCCATACCCTGCGGTTTATGGAAATGAAGTTTCTAACTTGTCGGTACGTAAGACGCTTTTTGAATTTCCCCCAAAATTGGCTTATTTGTTTTTTAGGCGTATTCTAGTAAAGAGTTTTTTGTTTGACTTTAGCATGCAGTCGATTTACTTACTAACTGGAATACCGATGATACTTTTTAGTTTGATTTTTGGCATTATAAAATGGATTAAATATGCAAACTTGGGCATTTCTGCGCCAACAGGTACGATTATGATCCCTGTAATTCTCTTGATGCTTGGTTTTCAACTTTTGCTTGCAGCAGTAAATATAGATTTGCATGCTGTACCGAAAAAAGCACTTTGCGATGGGGCGTTAGATGAAGCTTAAGCTTTCTCCGGTAGAGATTTTTCTGCTTATCGCTTCATCTTTTTTTGGCATTCTAGCCTTAATTTATTTGCCCATAAGTGCAGGCTACGATGAAGAAACTCATTTAGTACGTGCTTGGCAGATGTCTACTTTGGATATGTTGCCTAATAAGGTAGATGAGGCAGAAATTCCTTTTCCTCAAATTTATTGGGATCTTTCGTATAGAAGACAGTTTTTAGTACGCTCTGTGCCTCAGGATTTTTGGGATAAATATGGTGATTTATCTATAGATTCTAGAGAATATGTATATGGGGTAAGTACACGTTCTGTTTATTCTCCGCTATTATTAGTGCCTCAAGCTATAGTTTTACGCTACGCAGGAAGAAGCCTAGATTTACCCGCGTTGCCCGTTTTTTATCTCACACGTTTGGCAGGCCTTCTTTCCTATATTCTTTTAATTTGGCTTTCTCTGCGCTTAATACCTTATGGAAAATGGCTATTTGCACTCTTAGCACTCTCGCCAATAGCATTATTACAAGCCGTTACGATTAGCGCAGATACCATTTCAAATGGAATTGCCTTCCTATTCATTGCAGGGGTTTTGGCGATTGCACAAAAAGAGAAAATTCAAAAGAAAGACTGGTGGGGGCTTGTTTTTTTAGTATTTCTGCTTTTTTCAGCAAAGGTAAATCTACTTTATTTAATCTTATTGCCTCTTTTACTAATACCACCAAAACGATTCAAAACAAAAAGAAGCTATTATTTTTTTATTACATCTATATTTCTGCTTTTTTTAGTCGAAGTTCTAGGCTGGACAATAATTGCCTACCCTCGGCTAGGAACAGCCCCAGATGGCACAAATCCCCTTGGCCAAATCCAATTTATCTTAACAAACTTACCTTTTTTCATTAAAACACTGGTAATAGATATTATTAACTCTGCTGGCATACGTTTTAATAACTGGATAGCTATCTATGGATATGATTATTGGCCTACACCTAAAATAGTATATTGGCTTTATGGAGGCGCTCTATTACTTGCCTTATTTATAGATGATAAAAAAGAAAAGAAGATTTCACCCAAAGAAAGAAAGGTATTTCTTATCCTTTTTGTTATAGGGTATATTGCTACAATTCTTTTGATGTACCTTTCTTTTACCCCTGTTGGCAGTTCAGTTGTAATAGGTGTACAAGGACGTTATTTCACTGTAGTGATGCCTCTTCTTTTTTTGGCAATACTACGTATACGAAAATTTACCCTTTCAAAAGGCGCACTCGCAAAAAAAACAGCTCTTCTTCTCGGGGTATCAAGTTTGGTTGTCTACACACTTGGGCTTTGGCTCTCTTATCAAACTCCCTGTGGAAGCCAATACTATCAAGAAGGGTTTTGCTATCAGCCTAATTATAAAAATTTCTCGCCCGAAACTGTATACTCTGCGCCAATATCCAATGAACTTAGTCTCACACAAGAAATTTCCCCAGAATGCGATGGTATGGAAGAAATTCGAGTTTGGGTTAATACAGAAAAAAGCTCTCCCCTTGGCCAAACAGAATTTTCACTTTCAACACAAGCTGGAAGAGAAATAGCAAAAGAAATCGTATTAAATACAAATTTAGCTGCATCAGGATGGTACTTTCTCTCCTTTGCCCCAGAGTGGTCTTCGTCGCAAGAATCTTATAATTTCAGTATCAATACCATGGACCAAAGCGATATTCTCATCGCCTATAGCATACGTCCAGAGTATCCTGCTGGAAAACTATACGAAAATGATTCTCCTTCTAAGCAAGATATCATATTTCAATATGGTTGCATTGCTGGATGGGAAAAGAATCTTACAGAGCAGAAAAGATAATTTGATGACGAAAAAAAACTCTCGCTTTTGGGATAGAAAAGCCGCGTACGCCCTTGTTTTGGGTTTGCTCACCGTGAGTGGAGCTTGGTTGTTGGCAATTAGCACCCCTCATGGTCTTGGTCTAACAGATGATGCCATCTCCTACATCGCCTCATCTCGCGCATTATTGGCGGGAGATGGATTTACGCGTATTTGGCTTGCAACGGGATTAAAACCAATCACCCATTGGCCACCCTTCTATCCATTTAGCCTTGCTTTTATCAGTACTATCCTAAAAACAGATCCATATAGAAGTGCACGGGTACTCAATATTCTAGTTTTTGGCGCAAATGCTGGAGTTTTAGCTTTATTTGGTTATAAAATGACAAAATCTCAGTTCATGGGGGTTTTGCTCTCTATTTTGTTTTTATCAAATACAGCTTTTTTACGTTTACATGCTCAAGCCTTGAGTGAACCACTATATATTTTGATTAGTCTAGTGGCATTTTTAGCTTTTTATGAAGCATTTAAGAGCGATGCAAAAAAAGAACTAACATGGCTTTTTATCACAGGTATCATCACGGGAATTACCTATATCACCCGTTACGCCGCACTTTCGTTAATCGCAACCTTTATAGTCGCTATTTTAATCTTATTCCCAACATGGAAAAAACGATTATTATCCCTTGGTTATTTTCTTGCAGGTGTTCTGCCTTTTGTTCTTGCTTGGTCTTTACGCAATACTTTAGTGGGTGGCACAGCAACCAATAGGGCGATACTGTGGCACCCTATTACGCTTGAAAATGCGCAACGAGGCTTAAAAAGTTTTTTCTTGTTTTTTTTGCCTCGTTTTGAGCCCCCCGAATATTTTATATTAGCGGCTATCTTTCTTCTTATCCTACTTTCTCTTCTTCTTTGGGTTCTTCCGAATGGAATAAGATATTTTCTGAAACCAAAGGAAAATAAACGCCCAGAAATACTCCCCTTTATAACGGTATTATATATTTTCAGCTATTTGGGATCATTAATGGTTTCGCTTGCATTTTTTGATGCTGCGACACCACTTAACGACCGTATACTTTCACCTGTTTATTTAGCACTTCTTATTATCTTGCTTTATTTTGCCCATAAACTCTTTGAACAAGGTAAAATTACTTCGCGAATTTTGGTGACTAGTCTAATTCTTTTTTTACTAATAACCTCCTTTATTTCTCAAAATCGTACTGTGGCTGAACTACAAGAAACAGCAACAGGATTTGCCTCTTGGCGATGGAATGAATCGACAGTAATGGAGGCAATTCGCAATTTGCCAGATGAGATTATTACCTATACAAACCAACCCCCTGCTGTCTATTTTTGGACAGGGCGTGCCCCACTTCGGCTTTGGGATGAGCAACCAGAAGATGTTCGCTCGGGTGCTGCTGTTCTGGCAATTTTTTATCCGCCCGAACGTAAAACTCCAAAATTTCAGGCATGGCTTGCTGAGATGACAGAAGGTTTGGAGCCTATAGAAAAATCAGGATTAGGCAATTTATATCAAAAAAAGGATTGATTTATGAGTATCCAAGAAAAATTTGATTTGACGGGAAAAACCGCTATCGTGACAGGTGGTTCTGGTTTATTGGGCGCGGAATTTTCTCGCACATTAGCTGAAGCTGGGGCGAATATTGTTGTGGCAGATATTGATGAAGTTGCGGCGCAGAAAATTGCTCAGGGACTGGTAGATGCTGATTATTCGGTAGTAAGTTTCGGGCTAGATGTGACCCGTAAGGAGTCCGCTGAAGAGATGGTGGCGGAGACGCTGAAAAAATTTGGGAGTCTCGACATCCTTGTTAATTCCGCCGCTCTTGACCCAAAATTTGATGCCACTGCTTCAACGAAAGGTATTGCCCCGGGTGCTTTTGAAGATTATCCTCTTGAAGATTTTAAAGCCGCTGTGGATGTGAACCTGACGGGTATGTTCATTGTGACACAAGCCTGCGTCAAACCTATGGTTGCGCAGGGAAAAAAGGGTAGCATCATTAATATCTGCTCGACCTACGGCCTGAACGGCCCCGACCAGCGGCTTTACCTGAATGATGACGGCAGTCGCGTGGCTTTCAAACCCGTTTATTATACGACCACGAAGGCTGGTGTAGTGGGCTTCACGAAATATCTGGCGGCCTACTATACCGAGACTGATATCCGCGTGAATGCACTCACCCCCGGTGGTGTTTTTAACGACCATAACGACACTTTCAATCGCAAATACTCCGAAAAAACGATTATGGGGCGCATGGCGAAATTAGACGAAATGAATGGTGCACTTCTTTATTTAGCTTCTGCTGCTTCATCTTATATGACCGGCTCAAACGTGGTTGTCGATGGCGGCTGGACAGCTTGGTAAAGCTCACCACAAAGGCACTAAGTACACAAAGAAAAACTTTGTGATTTTATAAAAAACTTAGTGCCCTTTGTGTCTTAGTGGTGAAGAAATGACAGAAATTCTTGCAATCATCCCCGCGCGTGGTGGCTCTAAGGGCATCCCGCGCAAAAATATCCGCAACTTTGCGGGTTATCCGCTCATTGCCTATAGCATTGCCGCCGGACTAAAATCCGAGTTGGTGACGCGCGTCATTGTCAGCACAGATGATGACGAAATCGCCGAAGTTTCCCGGGAATTTGGCGCAGAAACGCCCTATATACGCCCCTCCGTTTTTGCCGAAGATAACACCACTGATTTGCCTGTTTTTGAGCATGCCCTCAAATGGCTTGCCGAAAACGAAAATTATCATCCTGATATGGTCGTGCAATTGCGCCCTACCTCGCCCATCCGCCCTGTTGGTTGTGTAGATGATGCCATTCGCATTTTGCTTGATAATCCCGAGGTGGATTCGGTGCGCGGTGTTGTCCCTGCGGGGCAAAATCCGCATAAGATGTGGCGGCTGCCTGATGGCGAAAATGCCGCCATGCAAAATCTGCTCGATGTGGATGGCATCGCCGAGCCTTTCAACGCCCCCCGCCAGAGTCTCCCGCCCATTTATTGGCAAACGGGGCATATAGATGCTATCCGCTCCCGTGTGATTGTGGCGCAAAAATCTATGACCGGCAAGAATATTTTCCCGCTGATGATTGACCCCGACTATACGGTGGATATTGATAATCTCTCGGATTGGGCGCGCTACGAATGGCTGGTAAAATTTAGCGATTTAGACTTCGTCTCTCCTCGAGACGCACGCAGATTTATGCCTGATACCGTTAGTGCACTTTTTCTTGACTTCGACGGGGTGCTCACCGATAACCGCGTCTGGACAGATGAAGCCGGTAAAGAAACAGTGGTCGCTAGCCGTGGAGATGGTTTTGGAATCGCTATGCTCAAGAAAGCGGGCATTGAAGTGATTGTCATCTCGAAAGAGAGAAACCCTGTTGTGGCGGCACGCTGTAAAAAGATGAATGTGCCTTATGTGCAAAGTGTTGACGACAAGGAAGGGATTCTTAAACGGGAGCAAACCAAACGCAAGCTCGACCCATTGGAGACCATCTTCGTCGGCAACGATTTGAATGATCTCCCCGCTTTTCCACTTGTGGGCTGGGGAGTCGCCGTATCTGATGCTATGCCAGAAGTTTTAGCGCAAGCCGATTTTGTACTAAGCAAAAAAGGCGGGCATGGTGCGGTGCGGGAATTATGTGATTTGATTTTAAGTAGAATATAACCAGAGAAGTGCATTGCATCTATTTTTGATGCGTTGCATTTCGTGTTTATAAGAAAAGTTGATGTGCAATGCACATCTAAAATTAGGAGAAAAAATGACTCGTGAAATAAAAATTGGTAATAAATTAGTAGGCGATGGACACCCCGCCTATATCATCGGTGAGATTGGCATCAATCATAATGGTGATTTAGACCTCGCAAAAAAGATGATTGATTCGGCAGTAAACGCCAAAGCGGATGCAATTAAATTCCAAAAACGCACCCCCGAAATTTGCACGCCAAAAGACCAGCAATCTAAAATGCGCCAGACGCCTTGGGGCTATATCACTTATCTTGATTATCGCTATAAGGTTGAATTTGGCGTGGATGAATACCAAGAAATTGACCGCTACTGCAAAGAAAAGGGAATTGATTGGTTCGTCTCAGTTTGGGATGAAGGCTCTGTGGACTTCATGGAAAACTTCGATACCCTCGCCTATAAACTCCCTTCTGCTTCATTGACAGATTATCCACTTTTGAAAAAAGTTCGTTCAACAGGACGCCCGATCATTATCTCGACAGGCATGTCCACAATGGAAGAAATTCGTAAAGGTGTTGAGACAATTGGCGAAGAGAACTTAGGCATTATGCACTCGACCAGCTCTTACCCCTGTGCGCCAGATGAATTGAATTTGAAGATGATCGAAACTTTGAAAAAAGAATTCCCGAATATCCCCATCGGATACTCTGGGCACGAAGTTGGTCTCGTTCCCTCGGCTGTTGCTGTTGCTTTGGGCGCTTGCATGGTTGAACGCCATATAACTACTGATCGCTCAATGTGGGGCAGTGATCAATCGGCATCTGTTGAGCCAGGTGGATTACGCAAATTGGTCAAATATATCCGTGTCACTGAGCAGGGATTGGGTGATGGCGTAAAGAAAGTTTATGAAAGCGAAATGGGGCCGCGCGAAAAACTTCGCCGCGTAAAATAATTGTTTTGTAGGGGCGGGTCTCAGACCCGCCCCTACGGTTTTATATGAAATTAAAAGATACCCTCCGCAAAAAACTTCGTGAGCCGGGCAAATATGCTCAGGCTATTTTGCGTTGGCGGAGATTATCTTTTGGCGATGCCCCGCCCATCTTTGGGAACTCCAAACCCAAAAGCGGATCGCATCTTCTGCTCCAAATCTTGAATGGCTTTACGAAGATCATGCCTTATGCTTATACGGCGGCAGAACCTGTTCGTACCATCCGCAAAGAAGGTGGGCGCAGACCTGCGATGGAAGTTGCGACAGATTTGGCGAAACTCTATCCTGCTGTGATTGGTTGGGGTTATGTCGAAGCTTCTCCTGAAAACTTAGCGGTTTTATCTAAAAAGGGGCGTGTTAATTATTTTATATACCGTGACCCGCGCGATATGCTCGTCTCGCAAGTTTTCTTTGCGACGGATATGCACAAGGGACATGGGATGCACGACTACTATCAATCCTTGCCTGATTTTGATGCACGGCTCAAAGTCGCCATCACAGGTATTGACCAAGATGAGCTGAAAATGGTCAACGTTCGTCAGCGTTATGATGGTGTTTTTGAATGGCTGGATCAGCCACAAGTGATGTGCATCCGCTTTGAAGACTTGATCAACAACCGAGACGAGACTCTCCTCGCCATGCTGGATGAAGTTGAGAAGACGGGATATAAAATCCCCACACCACGCGAAAAAGCATTAGAAGTTTTAGTAGAAGCAATTAATCCAAAGAAATCACATACTTTCCGTTCTGGAAAAACGGGTGGATGGATAAATCACTTTAGCGAAGAGAATAAAACTCTCTTCAAAGAAGTTTCTGGTGATTTGTTGATAAAATTGAGGTATGAAGAAAACAATGATTGGTAAAGTGACCGTCAAGGTTCATTTATAAAAAAATCTATTTAACATGTAAATCTTAGGTGCATGTTATCAAAGGTACCCTCAAACCTGATTTATCAAGAATCAAAACAGTCACATCTTGCGGGAAGATGTGACTGTTTTTTTAGGCAAGTAACTTGTTATTTACCGCTTTTATGCTTCGTTTTATCTACTAAAACAAAACCTTGTCCGGACTTGGGAGTGGGAGGCAAAGGTTTACTTTTTACGACAGTAACTTCTGCACCTGTCTTTCCACCTCTTGGTCCAACAACGGCATATTGCCCAGAGATAGAGGCAACTTGACCTGACTTTTGTTTTTTAGTCATCATACTATTTCTCCTTTTTGCAAGAGTTTGCAAAGGTAAATAGTGTATAATACCGTTCCCGCTCAGGTATATCTATGTACCTCTGCACACGCCCGAATCTTGGCCGAGATCGGGCGTTTTGCTTCCTTACGAAATGGATTCTAGCACGAAATCATTTCTTAGAACTTATGTTTGACTTAAAAAACTCGTTTTTTTAAGGTTAGCATATTTATGAATTTAGCTTGTATAATAAGCTTTCAAAATTTATACAGCAACCTTTCGTCAACGAGGCGACTACAGAACACTTGAAGAATAATAATGCTTTCCAAATTTTCTGATTTCTACCAGCAACGCATCCAACGGCGGCTTACCCGCCACCTAAACAACCTCCAAATCTGGAAGATGGCGCGTCGTGTTGCCAAGCAGGTTCCCCCTGCCAATGGCGCGCCCGTCATCTTTTTCAAAGCCTCCTCCGGCATCGACGATTTCTCGTGGAACAGCGCCTTTCATCTGCTCACCTCGTGGGCCTTTCGCTTGCAGGGCATCCCCGTCCGGTTTTTTGCTTGCAAAAGCGGCATGACGCATTGCGTTTTGGGCACAAATCGAGAGCACGTCACGCAGAAGCCCCCTTGTCAATCTTGCATTTATCAGTCGAAAACGCTCTATACAGGGGCGGATGCAAATTGGTTTTCTTTTAAGGGGGATGAAGAACTGGATCGCTCTTTAGTCAACTTGACACTCCCCGAGTTGATGGATTTTGAATTCAACGGGATACCGCTAGGGCAACTCTGCCTGCCAGGTTTACGTTGGATTCTGCGACGTCATCATCTCAACGATGACGAGCCGACTCGTTATCTGCTCCGAGAATATATCCGCTCGGCGTGGAATATTGCTCAGGAATTTGAAGCGCTTATTGAACGCTCACAACCTCGGGCCGTGGTCGTTTTTAACGGTCAGATGTATCCCGAAGCGACCGCTAAATTTGTGGCACGCAAGCACGGGATACGCGCGCTCACGCACGAAGTTGGGCTACGTCCTAAAACTGTCTTTTTTACTGAAGGCGAAGCGACTGCCTATCCTCTCCACATCCCTGATGAATTTGAATTGAATGATGCCCAAAACGCCCGTCTCGACGAATATCTCTCGAAGCGTTTTCAAGGCGATTTCACCATGGCGGGGATGAAGTTCTGGGCCGACATGAAAGGGCTGGACGAAGCGTTTCTGGCAAAAGCAGCAAACTTTAAGCAAATCACGCCAATCTTTACCAACGTGATTTTCGACACCAGCCAGCCGCACGCCAACACCCTTTTTGAAGATATGTTCACTTGGCTCGACGCAATTTTGGGCGTTATCAAGAAACATCCCGAGACACTCTTTGTCATCCGAGCGCACCCCGATGAGATGCGCCTGCGCAAAGCCAGCTTGGAGACGGTCGCGAATTGGGTCGCTGAGCGGAATGCTGCCGACGAGCCAAATGTGATTTTTGTCCCGCCGCAGGAAACTTTGAGTTCCTACGAGTTAATCCAGCGTGCAAAATTTACGATGATCTACAACTCGACTATCGGCATGGAAGCGTCCATCATGGGAGAACCAGTGCTCTGCGCGGGGAAGGCGCGTTTCACACAATACCCAACTGTTTTCTTCCCCCAGAGTGTAGATGCTTATCTTGAAAAACTCGAAGAATTCTTGAGTGCTGAGAGTATAGAAGTTCCCTCTGAGTTCAAGCGTAATGCTCGTCAATTTTTATATTATCAATTGTATTTCTCATCGCTTTCTTTTGGCGAATATTTAGAAACAGGCGTGCGAACATCCCATGCACTTTTACAGGGTTTTGATTTGACGCGTTTGTCTCCTGAAAAATCCACCACAATAAAGACGATCTTGGATGGAGTACTGAATGAAGATGATTTTTTACTCAAGGAATAAATGCTAAAAAGATTTGGTCTCACCTTCCTGCTTACTATCCTCGGTGCAATCTTAGGGCTTGGTCTCGCCATCGCCTTTGTTTGGGATTGGTTCTCGTCTGATTGGGCGCAGCTCGAAGCCTCACCAGAGCCGATTGCCGAGTTGTTGCATATTGAACGGGATCAAGTTTGGGTGGAGAGCGAAACGGGCATATTTTATGAATATAACCCTGTTGGAAGTTGTGAAGCTGATTGTTGGACAATTGTTGAAGGTATTCCTGAAGCCGTATATTCTGATGATGCCGATCATTTTGATGTCAAAAATACAACTTGCTCGCCAGCTTTACCTTTGCTCAATATTGAAGAGAAAATAGAGCAATGCCATGTAGAAATGTGGGCAAATCGAAACTATGTTTTTGCTTTGCGGGAAAATGGGAGTGTTTATTTTTGGCAAGGTGATGTCTATGGCGAGTGGCTAGTTATAGAATTGTTTTTAGGTATTTGTGGTGGAGCATTTTTTCTCTTTGTCCCCGCGTTGCTTTTTATCTTTTTGCCAGGATTAATAAAATGGTTAGCCAAACCCAAAAACAAAAAAAAACGAGCAGGTGATGAAAAATTGCTCGTTTTTTTCTTATACAGCTTATCTTGAAAACTGATATTTCTCTAAAAACTTTTTAATTAAGGCTTTATCTTGAGACGGCAAATTGGTGAACTCGAATCCAATTTCGTAGCTACTAGGCTCTTCTGTAACAGTAATACATCGCATAACTTTTGCTCTAATATGCAATTCCTTTTCTAGTGCCTCTGGTATATCGTTTGGAAGGTTGGTGGACAAAACAACTTCTGTGTCAGTGTCTAGATTTTTACTTCCGTTTACTTGCATCCCCTTTAGCGTTATATCACGTAAATAGCCCAGCAAATTCCCTGTTTTTGCATCGTGCACGAGAGTAAAGCTCATAATATGTTTGCGAGCTTCTTTTCTTCGGTCGCCATAATCACTCATGAAGTTCTCCTCTTTTAATTTTACCTTCTTCAGTATATTTATTATAGCAAAATTTACTTTTTGAAAAAAGTGATAGTTCCTGATAGTTTCTTTTGGGTACATTTGTGACGTAATATTCAAAAGGAGATTTAATATGGAAATTCCACGTCATTGGCGCTTGAAGAAACAACGATATGGTTTAATTGGTGAAGTTTGCCCGCACTGCGATTCTAAAATTTTCCCGCCTCGTGATATTTGCCCTGACTGTGGCAAAGAAGCAAAAGATGAGTTTGCTTTCAGTGGTGAGGGCGAAGTTTATTCCTATACCACGATTTATAATGCCCCCAGTGGATTTGAACATACGGTCCCTTATACAGTTGCTTTGGTGCAGTTGGAAGAAGGCCCACTCGTGACCGCGCAGTTGACTGATGTGGACGAAGACCATGTTTCTATCGGGATGCCTGTAGAGATGGTGACACGTAAGTTACGAGAAGATGGTGACGAGCGTGGTATGTTGGTTTATGGATATAAGTTCCGCCCGACTGGATTGATACCGCAGGCGCGTTAGGACCGCCTTTGTT
>JABGQV010000119.1 GCA_018648655.1 Anaerolineae bacterium
AGCTCTTTAAAAGAGCTAAGAATATAACACATCCTTTTTTAGGATACAGGTTTTTCTTCTCCTTGCGTTAGAAGAAAAATCCTATGACAATACTCCCATTTTATTTGTGACACAGTTCACTAATCAGCATTGTGAATTATGTTACAAATACGGCTGGCCAATAATACGCTTATTTGCGAGGAAAATATGATAGAAAAAAACAAGTTGAGAGAAGTATTGCAAGCCATCCCTTGGTTTGGGGAATTGAAACCTGAACATTTTGAAAAAATGGTGGCAATTTCTAGTGTTCATGATTTGCCCGAAGACTCTGAGTTATTTCGTGAGGGCGACCGACAAGATAGATTATATATTGTGGTCGAGGGGCGCGTAGCTTTAGAGATTTTTATTCCCCATAAGGGTAGGCTGCGCATTTCTACTGCTGAAAAAATGGATCTAATTGGTTGGTCTGCCGTTACGCCTGGTGTTAGAACGCGTACCGCCTCGGCACAGACTGTAATCCCGAGCCGTTTGATAGGTATAGATTCACGTGCTTTGCGTGAGCAATGTGATGAAGATGTTGAGTTTGGCTATACCATCATGAAGCGAATTGCGAATATTGTAGCCGGGCGTTTGATGGTAACGCGTTTGCAATTGTTGGATATGTTTGCATCTCCTGAGGACTAAAAAATGAGCGAAGAAAAACTTGAAATAGGTAGCACTTATTCGCTACCCAAAGCTGAATTTGATAATTTACTGGCACGTCTCAAAGAAAAAGGGTTTGAAACTTTGGGTGCAAAAGTAGATCATGATACGCTGGTTTATGAGCATATTTCCGGCTTAGCTGATTTGCCACAAGGTTATATTTCGGAACAAAAGGCGGGAGAATTTCGCTTGAAAAAAGTGAATAATAATCGCTATTTTGATTATATTCCTGGTGCACATTCTTGGAAGCAATTTCTCTTTCCTTCTCGGCATGAGTTATTTACTTTACACAAGAGTGGCGAGGGATGGAATACAGAACTTCCTGATAAAAAACAACCCAAATATGCATTTATTGGCGTGCGTGGATGCGAACTGAGTGCCATCCAAATTCAGGATGGTATTTTCATGCGGGAAGATTTCACAGATCCAACTTATGCAAAACGTCGTCAAAATTTATTTATTTTGGCAGTGAATTGTTTACACCCTGTTGAAACTTGTTTTTGTACTTCTCTGAAAACGGGACCCAAAGCTTCCCCCGGATTTGATATTTCTCTCACGGAATTGGACGATGTCTTTTTACTTGAAATTGGCTCTGAAATTGGACGTTTAATTTTACAGGGTCTACCCCTTGAAGCATCAACCGCCTTTTTATTGCAAGCCGCTCAAAAAGGATTGGAGCGTGCAGAGAAAGAAATTCAACGTGAATTAGATACCAGCGATTTGCCAGAATTAATGCTCAATAATCTTACGCATAAACATTGGGAAGAAATAGCCGAACGCTGTTTGTCTTGTGGAAGTTGCACCCAAGTTTGCCCAACCTGTTTTTGCTGGAATACGGTGGATACAAGCGATTTGCTCGGCAAAGAAACCAAGCGTGAACGCGTCTGGGATTCTTGTTTCAATCCCGGTTATTCCTATTATGCGGGTGGGAATACGCGCCCAACTATCTACACTCGCTATAGACAATGGCTTACGCACAAACTTGGTACATGGAAAGAGCAAAATGGCACTTTAGGCTGTGTTGGCTGCGGCAGATGTATTGTTTGGTGCCCAGCAGGTATTGATTTAACAGAAGATATTCCGCTCTTTAGAGAGGAGAAGTAATGAGAACACTGACAAAACCCTCTGCCGTACAAGAAGAATCCCCTATGGTACCAAATTGGGCAGAAATCATTGAAATCGTGCCAGAAGCTGAAGGTGTTTCAACCTATTGGCTAGAATTTAAAGATGAAGAATTATCTGAAAGCTATTCTTTCTTGCCCGGTCAATTTAATATGTTATATCTCCCCGGTTATGGTGAAGCGGCAATTTCTATTTCTTCAGATGCCTCAGATCGCTCTAAAATTGGACATACTATCCGATTTGTTGGGAATGTAACCAATGCTATTAGCCGCCTGAAAGTTGGCGATGAGATTGGTATTCGAGGGCCCTTTGGCACACCTTGGCCTATGGATGAAATTGAAGGGCACGATATTACCATCGCTAGCGGTGGGATTGGTTTAGCCCCCCTACGCCCTGCGATTTATCATATTCTTAATAACCGTGAACGCTACGGAAAAATCCATATTTTATATGGTTCTCGTACTCCTGATGATTTGTTATACACAGAAGAATATGCTGAATGGGAAAAAGAGGATATTCACATCGCTACAACCGTAGACCGCGCAGATGATACTTGGAAAGGCTCTGTTGGCGTTGTGCCAATGCTTTTTTATCGCTATCGCCTTGATGCCCCAAACTCAGTTGTCCTAAGCTGTGGCCCCGAAATCATGATTCGCTTCGTGATTTTTGAAGCACTCGCTCGGCGCGTCCCTGCTGATCATCTTTATGTATCTCTCGAACGCAATATGAAATGCGGACAAGGTTCTTGCGGGCATTGTCAGCTAGGCTCCCATTTTATTTGTAAAGATGGTCCTGTTTTCCGCTTTGACCAACTCGAAGATTTCTTCAACGTGGAGGAATACTAATGA
>JABGQV010000218.1 GCA_018648655.1 Anaerolineae bacterium
CTTAGTCCGTTTTTGGGATGTAGAGAGTGGCAAATTCCTTAGACAGCTTGCTGGGGTAAATGAAGCGGTTGAGCATCTTGGTTTTTATGGCGAGAGAAATGAAATGGTTATGGGATTTAGTAATGGGATGATTTGGTTTTGGGATATGGTTTTACTCGAGCCAATTGCTAAAATAGAAGATGTAGTGGGAGATATCCAGACGCTTAGTTTTAAAGATGAAAACCTTATAGCTGTAATTAATAATGATGGGGGAATGATAAGGCTGTGGAAGATTACGCATTAAATAAAGACTTCCGAAGTTTTCAAAACTTCGGAAGTCTGGTTCTTCTTCAGATACTTCATGGGGTAGAGAGGGCTAAGGCACCAAAGTTAAATGTGCTTCGCTATAACCAATAATTGAATCCTCATCCCAATACATGGGATAATATTCGATATTGCGCCACATATCTACCATATCAATATAATGTTGATGATCAGCATGACCAGATTCTCCAGTAGTGTGGACGGTGATGGAGTTATCGAGGTTGCTCAGATCTACAATCATGCGCATAGAAGGAACCCAGTTAACTTCAAATCCATCTATAGGGTCCCAGCCAGTGGCATTAACGATGCTTGCTCCGCCTGCAGTAGGGAAGGGGCCACGATTGAAAAGATTTTCGATGAGGCTAATGCCTGATTCTCCAAGGGTGGAATTTTTGAAGGTGGAAGTGTGTAATTCTCCCCATTGCCAATTAACTGGGTCTTTACCTTGTAGGTCTTCAATTTCTTTTACGGCATTTTCAAAGGCGATAATAAAAATCTCATTACGGGTTTCGATTTTGGCGGTGTTTTTATCGTCCCAGAAAAAGTGATTTTTATCTTGGGTGATATTGCGCATAACTTCGAACCAACGTGAGCCGCCCCCAGGATAATAATCTTCGGGGAGGTCATCGTGGAAGGTGGATGCGAGAAGGTGTTTCCAGTAGATGGCGAAGAGGGCGGCGGGGGCTGAATCCATGTCGTTTTGCAAATCCCACGTTGAAAGGAGGGTGTATCTTTCGGCAAGTTCTCCTTCGAAGGAAATCTGCCCGAGAAGCGGTATTAAAGTTTGGGCATTGAGATTTTCTGCATCCCCCTGCATTTCCTGAAAATAAGCTATATCCATTTTATGGGGTGCTTCAAGAAGCATATCTTCAATGCGTTGGGCACGGTATCCGTAGGCCCAATCGTTGGTGACAAAATGCTCGTAATCTCGTGGGGGAACGCGGTTATTGGCGGTGATAATATAGCCCGATTGCGGGTTATAGACATAAGGAAGTTCTTCAAAGGGAATATATCCGAGCCACTCATTTTCATCTGTCCAGCCAGGAACGGGGTATCTGCCATCACCGCCAGCACGCATGGGCACTCTGCCGGGCATTTGGTAGCCGATATTTCCCTCTATGTCGGCATAGATCAGATTTTGTGCAGGCACAACAAAACTTTCTGCTGCCTGACGAAAAACTTCCCAGTTTTTGGCGTTATTAAATCCCCAAATTGCTTCAAATACTGAGCCAGGCTCTAGGGCCGTCCAACTGAGCGCGATAACGTAGTTTTCAGGCAAATTGATACCTGCTTTATCTTTAAAAGCTTCTTGCTCGTCTTCAAGGTCGGTGTCTTTAAGTGAACCGTAATTATCTGAAATAACGGGTCCGTGCCTTGTGCTACGAATAGTTAGCTCTACTGATTCTCCGCCACTAACATGGATGGTTTCAGTACGGGTTTCAAAATTCACCCATTCTCCATTAGCTTCATATTGATTGGCGTTATCGGGGTTTACTTTTTCAATGAACAAATCCATTACATCGGGGCCCACATTTGTAAATCCCCATGCGATATTTGCATTATGACCAATTACCACACCTGGTACGCCTGCAAAAGAAAAGCCGCTGGACTCATAATCGCAGCCTGCGCTAATTGGCTTGCAGCGCAAATCTATTTGATGCCAGATGGATGGCATCTGGATACCGAGGTGCGGATCGTTGGCGAGGAGTGGCATGCCAGTATTTGTTTGGGAACCATCTACGACCCACGAATTTGACCCGATACCTGCTCCCGTTGGACCGAGCAAGCTATCTAATAGGGCAAAGTTGCTCTCTACAGCGGCAAGCGCATTAGTGGTTGCGAGCGATTGAAGTGCCGTGAAAGCGGCATCTCCCGTTAACGCAGCATTTTCACCGATTTTAGGGACAATTACAGGGTGATCGTCGGGGTAGGTAGGGTAAAGTTCATCAACTTGTTCTGCTGTGAGCGTTTTCAGTAAGATAGCACGAGTGATTTCTGCACCCATATTGCCGCGTAAGTCCCACGCCATCGCTTTCCCCCAGGTGAGCGAGTTTATAGGCGTCCATGCAGAAGGTGCATAATCGGCATTGAGTAATTTTAGAATGCCGTATTCTAAGCTGAGTTCTGTGCCGCTGCGCCCATCAAGATAGGCATTAACGCCTTCGGCGTAAGCGTCGAGCATAACTTTTGCATCGCCATCAGCAGAGGCATATTCTAACTCGGCTATTTGCTTCCATCCGAGCGTGCGAAGGAAGGAATCGGTTTCAACTTGGCCATCACCGAACATCTCTGAGAGAGTCCCTGAGCCAATATGTCGCCAAGTATCCATTTGCCAGAAACGGTCTTGAGCTTGAATAAAGCCTTGTGCCATAAAAAGATCGTGTAAAGTGCTGGCGTAAATATGCGGAATTCCCATTTCGTCTCGGTAGACCTCTACAGGTGCATTTAAACCCTCAATTGTGATTTTGCCATCTACTTGTGGGAATGAGAGTGGGGTATTGGTTTTGACCCAGTTGTTATAAAAAAAAATGCCTCCAAGAACAAGTATGAGAAGAAAGAGAAGGAATCCAATCAGAAAGGTGCGTGCTTTTTTAGACATTATTACTCCTTTTGGGGGAATTTTCTTTGAGCATTATACACTCTCTTTTAGAAGGTACAGAATTAGATCTTTCTTTGAGTTTAGGCATTTCCATTTTTGCGTAGGCTGAAGAGTTAGGTATAATCAAGGAGAAAGAATATGGATTTGGAGAATTCATGAAAAAAACGATTTTGCTAATTTTATTATTTGCTTTTCTGTCTGCTTGCTCTGCGCAAGGAACTCAAGAAGAAAGTTTTCTTCTTACGGTTGTAGCTGGTACACAAGAGGCCGCAGCATTGCAAACAGAGATGGCATCGCGGTCGCTAAGGGCTACATCTACACCTGCGGCTCTGCTTCCGACAATAACTGTGGAGCCTACGGCAACGACCTATATTTTTGTGCGTGATACCCCGACTCTAACGCCCACTATTTATGTTACTGAAACACCTGATATTAGAACAGAATGGCCTGAATGGAAAACAGGTGAAGTGGTTTCTATGCGTACAGGAGGTGGCACAAATAAAATATTTTATGATTTAGTAGGTCTTCAGGTGATGGTTGTGCGTCAAAATGGGGTGAAACTTCGTTCGATACCTAGTAAAGCGATAGGGGGACCCATAGAAGAAAGAGGGTCTGCTTTTACGCTTACAGGGGTTATGAATATAAACCATCAATACGGTTGGCTTTTTGCTCAGGTAATTGCCGCAGATGGAAATAAATATTGGGTTGGAGGCTCAGAGGATGATGATAGCACTAATCCTACTTTTGCTTTAGTTTTTTATTATCCTTCATTCACCGTATCCCCAACACCTGCGAGTACACCTATATTTACGCCTATTCCTTAGCCTTTTGCATAAGAGCTCTAACTACTTTGCCCAGCACGAGGAGCAGGATGAAAACAGGATTTTGCGTGAAGCCCAAACCTTTTCTTTTGTATACAAAAAGCCACTCTCAGCAAGAGTGGCTTTTTGTTTTGCATAAATAAGCAAGAGTATTTTTACTGTATTTTGCCTAATAATCTAGGATACCAATACCAAAGTAAATCGGCTGTTGTTTTGCCATGTATAGATGCTGATTTATCTTGGAGCATAACTGGTGGATAATAGCCTCGGCTGATAATTCCGTTTACCCATGTACGACTATTTATTGCGTTGAGCATGATTTCGTATACATCTGTCTGTGCTTGTACATTAAGTGTCGCAGAGGGAATATCAGCTTTGGGGCGATTAAGCTCTTGCCAGCTTAGACAACCTCCAAGAGAGTTTGGAATACAAGCATTTTCGGCGCCAGTTGCTGAAGGAACAGCTAAACCAAGTGTGACTTTTTTATCAACACTAGCCTGATAAGGGGCAATCTCTTCATCGAGAAGGCGTAAAGCTTCGGTAAGCATAGCTGGTTTATCAGCAGGTGTTGTTTGGCTAAGGGGTGCGTCCCAGAGTAAGTAAATACCATCTACGTTATTGACGAAAGAGGGCATATTTACAAGACTTCCAGAGGCATAAGGCATTGCCCACCAAATTTCTCCCTGGAAGTGAGAGCGTAGGTCTGTGATGATTGCATTCCAACGAAATTCTGCATCGGCAGGAATGCCAGAAGGCTGTCCATCAGCAAGAATTCCGTTTTGCATAGCGGGAGCAAGCCAATCTCCACCGAGAATCAAAACTTCTGCATCATAACGTGTGGCTATATCAGCGTGGTGCAATGAAAATTGGCGGTATGAAGCAAACCAATCATTCCACCAATTAAAATCTTTTGGCGCACTAATCCACCAATCCTGTGCGGGAGTGGGGAAATTAGGCATGGGGAAAATGGCAGTCTGGAGGTTTAGTGCATGAGCTTGCTCTAGCATTAATTTTGTATCGTTTACAAGAGGATCTTTGGGAAGCTGGGCGTTAAAAACAAGCGGTTGTGTGTTAGAGAATGTCCATGTTGGGGTAATAACGGCCCAGTTTGCATGAAGTCCCTGTATATTTTGCATAGCTTGTGATGTGAAATTCATCCAGTTTGGGGTGTAATTCGATTGGAATTCGATACCTGCCACAAAATCTTCTGTGCGAGCTTGGATGGGGGCAGCAGCTAAGGTGTAGCTATTATCTTCAAGCCACACCCAATTTTTTACCTGATCTCGGATATCTTGCGGAGCAATACTGGTTGTTATTTGTCGGCCAGATGTTGCATTGCCTCTAGATGCAACATCGTCTGCACTGCCACACTGTGCGTTACGGCAATATCTGTAGCCAAAATTATTTAATATATCAAAGGGGCCATAAAGTTTATAAGTCCAGTGATTGTCGCCCATAGACCACATAGGGATAGGTGATGTCCATGCATAAGGGAAAAATTGAATATATATCATATCCCCAGCGGGCGTATTTTCAGGAACTTTTAGGTCGAAAGCGATTGCAGAAGATGGGCCCGTTTGCCATGTTTCAACATTATCTTCAATAATAATATCGTTGTCAGGGACAACCAAATGGCGCAAAACATGCTCTCCGCTATCTTTGTGCTCGGCATTCCAGAAGCCATCGCCTAAAGTATATTTATAGCGTAAATCTGTTCCTATAGGCAGTTGAAGTGTGATACTTTGCTTACCATCTGCCAGAAGAGAGAGCGTGGGCATTTTTGATGCAATTGTGCTAAAACCTCCACCTATATCGCTAAAAGTATTGCCAAGTTGAAGTAAATTGCCAGCTAAGCGAACAGGTGCGCCTACAACTGTGTTTTCTGGCATTTTGGCAATAAAAGTGATATTTACCATTTGTGCAGGAGCAACATGGATTTGAACGGGTGTGATTAAATTAACTTCTATTTGTGCGCCTTGTTGGAAGAACTGATATGCACCATCAAGCGAATAAGCTGTAAGTCGGTTTAAGCCAGGCAAAACACCTTTCAGATTAAATTGCCCAGCAGCATCAGTAAGAGTCTGGATACCACCCACGTTAAGGAGCAAATCAGGAATTGGTAAGCCGCTTACAGAATCAATGGCAATCCCCTGAATATCTCCTGTTGCGCCAGCAAAACTTTGCCCCGCCCAACTGCTAATAGAATCTTCAATTACGCTCGCACCATCTACTTTATAAAGACGATAGCGTACAGGGAGATTATCACTACCCGTTTCTTGAGAATTATTATTCCCTGCAATAATATAGCGATATTTAATCACTGTTTCCAGAGGAAGGGGTAACTCAATGCTATAGGTTTGTGCGTCTACGGCTTTGAGAGGATAGTTGGTGGAGTTGAAAGGTAGCCCAGTGACTTCATCTAGAATGCTGATTGCGAGCACATCTCCATCGTTGAGTGGCGTAGGGATGTGAACCGTAAATTGCGTTTTAGCAGAGGGAACTGGAGTGGAACTTGCTGCACCTCCATCTGGCATCTGTGTAGAAGAATCGTTTTGACCACCGATTAAGGGATTATCAAAAAGTGAAAGAGTACAGGCTTGCCCAACAAGTAGAATTGTTGTTAGCAAGGGAAATATGACTGATTTTGAGAGAGGAAGGTGTTTTTTTTGCATAATCTTTTATTGAAAGTTTAAATATTTTTTTCTCTGCTGTTATATGCGATATAACTTAATCCAATACTAATAAAGTAGAGTAGCATCATGGGGAGCATGACTAAGCCCATATTAACGGGGTCAATAGTGGGGGTAATTGCGGCAGCGACGATTGCAATAATAACGATGGCTAAACGCCACTGACTTTTCAATACTTCTGGTTTCACAAAACCAACGGAGCTGAGAACATAGATAACAAGAGGGAATTCAAAAGAGACACCAATCCAGAACATGACATTGAGGATAAATCCAAAATAGGATGAAGGGCGTAGCTCTGCTTGGATTCCCATAAAATTAAGTAAAAATGGCAAGGCGGCAGGGAGCATGATGTAATAAGTAAATGCAACTCCACTAGTAAAAAGTATTGCCGAAAGAGGAATGCCGATGATGCCAAACTTTTTCGAACGCGGTTTTAGTCCGGGTGCTAGAAAATACCAAACCTCAAAAGCGACATAAGGAAGTGCGAGAATAGTTCCGCTCATAAGCGCAACGCGCATAAAAACGCTAATCGATTCTGTGGGGTCAATGGAACGTAGTGCGTTAATGCCGCCTACTGGTTGAGAGAGGTAATCTATAACACCTTGTGTGAAGATGAAAGAAATAGATACGGTGATAATTAATGCTAGTAATGCCCTAAAAAGATGTTTTCGTAAAACTTCTATATGATCAAAAAGGGAGGCACGTGCCTCAGAAGATTGTATGGTGCTGGCAGCTGTATCTATGAGTGAATGTTCTTCAGGTTCTTCATTTAGGAAGGCTTTGGCTTTCTTCCAAGCTTTAAAGGGTGATGTGATAATTATCCAGATTAAGCGAAAGGGAGCGGTGATAATGCGCCAGAGTTTATTGAAGAATTTACGCATCTTTTTTCTCTATGGATGGGTAGTTTTTAACGGCAGATGTTTGGGGGCTGGCAGGTGCTGGTTTAGCAGGGGCAGGCTCTTCTTTCACGGGAGGAGCAATGCTATTTGGCACATCATCCTTTGGAGGAGATGTAGAGCCATCCCACGAACCGTAAGTGGTATCCGTATCTAAAATCGAAGTGTCTGGTTTTGGAGGGGCATCTTCTGGCATGGTGATGTTGAGGTCGCGCTTATATTCTTCGAAGTCTTCGAGGTTTGCTTCACGCATGAGTTGTGTAGGCAGTTGCTTCATTTGGCGTGAGGCATTTTTGATTTCGCGCCATTCTGGGGAAGTCACTACTTTTCGCATCCACTTACCAATTGTTTTGCCCGCTTTTTGCATATCTTTGGGTCCCAAAACGATGAGGGCGATGAGGACGATAAATCCGAGCTCAGGGATGCCGATGCCGAGAATATCCATTATTGACCTTTAAAGGATTGGAAAATTTCGTTTTTTTGCGCGGCAAGGCTACCTAAAACACCATTAATAAAGCTGGGCGCACCATCGGAGCCATAGATTTTTGCAAGCTCTACGGCTTCGTTAATAGCAACTTTTATAGGTGTTTTTTTACTAATGCCAAATTCCCAAAAGGCAATCCGGAGGATATTGCGGTCTATGGGCGCAATTTGGTCAAGAGGCCAATCGGGTGCATAGTCGGCGATAGCGGTATCAAGTTTTTCGGTAAGGGGGAGGATTCCAAAGATAATTTGGTGCGCAAAATCTTCGAGAGATTTGCGACGCTCTTCGTTATCAGATAGGGAGACTTCCTGTAGGCGTCGTGTAAAAATATTGCCTGGAAGATGGTCGCTTAAATCGACTTCGTAAAGTACTTGCAGAGCTAAGCTGCGTGCTCTGGTGCGTTCTTTCATAGTATTGCCTTAAATATTAGGTGCTAGGTATTTTGTGAGAAGCGAAAAAAATCGCAGGACACAAGATCTTTATCTCTTTCTTTACGCCTCTGCTTCACTTTCATAGGCGATGTTTTCAATATTAATATTTACTTCTTCTACCACCATACCGACCATTTCAGTGATGGCGCGAGTTACCTTTTCTTGTACTGTGCGGCTCACATTGCGGATATTTACATTATTATCAAGAATAATATATAGGTCTGCAGAGACAATATCATCTTCGATGGCGATTCTGACACCATCCACAACACCACGTCGAAAAATTCTATTAACACCACCAGAGACGGGAGCCATTGCACTAACGCCATCTACTTTTAAGGCTGCCATTTTGGCGATGTCAACTAAAACTTCGGGAGCAACTGTTGTTTTTCCTGGGGGGCGAGCATCGTTATCCATATTTATTCTCCTAATTTAATTCAGACCAAGCTGTGCCGTTTTCTTCGTAATCTTTGCCTGAGCAACTTTTTTCTTGCAACTTTTTTACATCACCATTCCGCCGTCAACATTTAGGACAACGCCAGTGATAAAGGATGATTCTTCTGCTGCTAAAAATGCAACTGCATTAGCTACATCTTGGGGGCTGCCAAATTTTCCTACGGGGGTGAGTTTTAGTGAGATTTCTTTAATTTCTTCAGGTAATTCTTCAGTAAGCACAGTTTCAATAAAGCCAGGTGCAACTGCATTCACGGTGATATTACGTGAACCAAATTCTTTTGCAAGTGCTTTTGTTAAGCCAATTAAACCAGCTTTAGATGAAGAGTAATTTGCTTGTCCAACTTGTCCAACGAGACCAGAAACAGAGGTGATATTGATGATGCGCCCATAACGGGCTTTCATCATCGAACGAGAAAGGGCTTGCGCACAGTTGAATGCGCCTTTAAGGTTGATATCTATTACCATATCCCAGTCTTTTTCTTTCATGCGCATAACCAGCCCGTCACGCGTGATGCCAGCATTATTAACCAAAATATCAACTTGTCCAAAAGCTTTTACTGCACTTTTTACCATCGCTTTTGCGCTGGCTTGGTCAGCTACATCTACTTCTAGGGCAAGAGTTTCAACATCAAAACTATCAGCAATTTCACTGGCTGTTTCATCTGCCAAATCCATTTCTAAATCAGCAATAATTACTTTTGCGCCACGTGCTGCTAAAGTTTCTGCAATTGCTTTTCCGATGCCACGTGCGCTACCAGTTATGAGAGCGATGCGTCCTTCTAAATTTAAAAAAGATGTCATTTTTCTAACTCCTTATAGCGAATGAATTATACACCACCCTTAACACTTCAATCCAGTTTCGGTTTCAATCCAAATGCTAATGCCAGCCCACCGCCGATGACGATTATTGCCTCCATAATGAAAGCATCCTGCCAAAGTCGCATTGGGAAAAGGCGGATTAAGGTATCGGAATATTCAAAAATCCATGTGGTTCCTTCAAAAAAGATATGATGGAATTCGGCGAAGAATGTCCAGAAATCAATAGATGCGATGATGCCGAGACTCACCGTCAAAATTAATGTTAGCCATCCGCCACGCCGTGCGCCCGTAAGAAAAACGTGGGTGCTGCCAGTGAGCTTTGTTACTATCCCCAAGAGAATCAATACCCCAAAAGCCCCGCCCCAAACTTTTAACGCAACCTGGATTAGAACCTTTACATCTAGCATATGGCTGACTTCACGGTCTTTGTAGAGAGGGGAGTCATCGTCAAAGGTTAGATTGCTGAGAAATTCAGGACCAGCATCATTATTAAGATATTCAATAGATACCTTTGCATATTTTAAGCGTTCAGCTTGAGTGAAGCCATAAATATCTTCGGGGAATCCGGGCATACGGTACTCAAGTTCAGGGAAAAATGGTGTGAGCAAAATGCGAATGCCGAGGAGAATGAGAAAAACAGGGGTGAGTAGGGTGGTGAGAAATGAGAGTAGAGCTGATAGGGTTTTATTCATAATTTTGTCTGGGGTTGTAAGGATGCCTTGTTTGGTTTGAAGGGAAAAGTTTAAAAAAAAGAAAATTTTTGTATAGGGAGATTTCTGTATCCAAGGTGAAAGGGTCGTCTTTACTGCAAGCTTTCTACATCACCACCTAACATAAAGCCTAGAATCATATCGTTGGTGATCCATTCTATGGGGGCTTTATCATCGGTGAAGACGGTGCTTATCTCGTAGGCAGGTTGTTTATGTGCCCACGCTGTTTGGATTGCATCTAATAATAAGGGGTGTGTAGATTGTTCTTGAATAAGTTTATTAAAGTTCTCAGCGAGAAAATTTTCGTTAGTGGGTTCTTTGGTGGCGTAGATGATGGAGTTGAGCGTATAGGGGATATCCATAATATGTACAGATGGGAAAATTTCGGCGATAGTGGTTGCCATGGCGTTGATTAAACGTCTATCGTTGGGGAGCCGCCCCACGTTGATGGTTAATACGCCAGTTGGAGACAAGCGCGTATGCGCAATCTCGAAAAATTCCAACGTGGTCATATGCCAGGGGATATAGGGTGGTCTATAGGCATCTACTGCGATGATGTCATATTGATGCGGGCTGTGTGCAAGACCCCAGCGTCCATCCTCGGCGTAGGCGTTGAGATTCTCTAGTTTATCCATCCCAAAATAATCATTGCCGATTTCGATGATTTTGGGATCAATCTCGAAGCCATCAATCGGAATTTCACCATATACGGCGGTGGCTTGTTGGGCAAATGTGCCTGCGGCTAAACCGATAACGGCGATGCGTTTTACTTCGTTGGTTTTATAGGGTGGGGTATTGAAAAATGGGCCTACCAAAAATTGCGACCAAGGACCATCGTAATCGAGATTATTGGGGTCATAAACCGAATGAACGCCTTGCCCATCGTTGAGGCGTAGATGGGTTTCTGTGCCATTTTGCAAAACTTCGATGTAATTATAGGCAGATTCTGTTTCGTAAATTTGACCAGCTGTTTTCTTGATGCCACGTCCATTGTTGAAGATGGCAAGGAAGGCAATAGCCACTACCATCAGCAAATAAGGCAGGGCGGCTTTTTTGCCGGCACTTTTATATAGGCCCAGTAAAGCGACGAAGAGCAGGAGCAAACTGAATACAAGGAAAGTATTCGTTGTGCCGATGCTGGGGATAAGCACCAAAACGGGGAGATATGTCCCCAAAAAGGAGCCGAGAGTCGAAATCGCATAAATATTGCCTGAGATTTTGCCCGCTTTTTCAGCATCATCCATGCTTAGGCGAATGGCGTAGGGAGAAATCATGCCCAAGAGCGTAATCGGGACGCTGAAAAGTACCAGCACAGCCGCAAATGCGCCCATCATCACGCCCACTTGGAGACCATCAAAAGCGGTGGCGGCAGCACGCAAAACGGGATTTGCGATATAAGGCACGATGCCGAGCGTGAACGCCCCCCACGCCAAAACTTTATACATGCTTTCGGCGTATGGCGATTTATCGGCTTGCTTGCCGCCGAGGGTGTACCCGAGCGTGAGATAGAGCAACATGAGCCCGATAATTGCTGCCCAAACGAGATTGCTGGTGCCAAAAACATTGCCAATTAACCGCGAAGCAGAAAGCTCGGCGGCGAGGGTGGTCATACCAGAAACGAAAACGGTGAAGTAGATGTATTTGCGCATAAGATTATTTTTCTAATAATGATTGTGTGTGGATGACCTGACAAAACTCATCATGCAAGCTCGTAAGATTGATAGCATGAAGTTCTTCTGCAGAATATTTCTTGCTATCAGGGCCTGTTTTGGAAAAAGTTGCGGTTGCGTCAGAGACGAGCTGAACATTGAAACCCAGATTTCCCGCCATGCGGGTGGATGTGGAGACACAGTGATCGGTTGTCAAACCGACGATGACGAGATTTTTGATCTCTTGCTCACGTAGATATGCTTCAAGGTCGGTACCGATAAAGGCACTGTTGACCCTTTTCTGGAAAACCGGTTCCCTGTCAATGGGCATGGCTTCTGCTTTGAAATCAACGCCTGGGGTATCAGGGTTTAATGGGGAGTTGGGCGCGACCGAGCAATGTTGTATGTGAATAACAGGACGTTTGGCTTCTCTCCACGCTTTGAGCAAGAGAGCAATATTGGCTTCAGCATCGGGGTTATTTCTTTCTCCCCAGATAGGATTATCGAAGCCGAGTTGCACATCGATTATCAAAAGAGCGGTATTTTCTGAGATTGGATATTTGATATTATTCTCCCAACGATGCAAATAGTGAAATAGATATATTTTCGTATAGATTATAGTTGTTAGAAAGAGTAAATTTATTGTATACTCATAGTTGGTATTGTACTCGGAAATTTTCTTATATCATAATAATAGAGGAAAAATGACAATCACAAATTTTGAAGAGAAACTTAAGAAATATGCAGAATTGGTAGTAAAAGTAGGATTAAACGTTCAGCCCGGGCAGAAATTAATTGTGCGTGCGGTGACGAATACCGCGCCATTAGTGCGAGAAATTACAGCGGCCGCTTATCAGCTTGGTAGCCCATTGGTGACAATTCTTTGGGTAGATGAGCAAGTGAATAAAATACGGCATAAATATGCGCCCCGAGATTCTTTTGGTGAATATTCAGGATGGATGCTCGATGGCATTACCCAAGAAATTAGAGAGGGTGCAGCCTTTTTGCAAGTTGCAGGACCTGATCCTGAACTGCTTAAAGACATGGATCCCGAAGCAGTCTCTGCCAGCAGAAGTGCTTTTGCGAAGTATCGAAAACCGATCGGGGAGTTACAAGGGCAAAATGCCGTTCAGTGGACAGTTGTTTGTCCGCCCACCCCAGATTGGGCCAAGCACGTTTTTCCCGAAACGGATGGCGATGCCGCGTTAGAATTACTCTGGGAAAAGGTCTTTACTCTTTGCCGAGTCGATCAAGATAATCCCGTTGCTGTTTGGCGGAAACATATTGCTGATTTAGGCAAACGGCGTAAGATGCTTACAGAAAAAGCCTATACGGGATTGCATCTGCGTGCCCCGGGCACCGACCTGAAAGTTGGGCTTCCAGCTGGGCATATTTGGGCAGGCGGCGGCGCAAAATCGAGCAAGGATTATGATTTTGTTGCGAATATCCCTACCGAAGAAGTTTTCACCCTTCCACATAAAGATCAGACCGAAGGCACAGTTGCTTCTACTAAGCCGCTTAGTTATTATGGCAGTATGATTGAAAATTTTAGCCTGACTTTCTCGAAGGGCAAAGTTGTTGAACTCTCTGCTGAAAAAGGTGAAGATGTTTTGCGGAAAATGGTTGAAACAGATGATCCCGCTGGCTTTTTGGGCGAAGTGGCGTTGGTACCGCACCTTTCTCCTATTTCACAATCAAATATTGTTTTTTTGAACTCGCTTTATGATGAGAATGCCTCCTGTCACCTTGCGGTAGGAAGTGCCTATAAATTTAACCTTGAAGGTGGCCCCGCCATGTCAAATGAAGAATTTGCAGAGGTTGGCGGAAATACCAGCTTAATTCACGTAGATTTCATGTTTGGCTCTGGCGAATTGGATGTGGATGGAATTCTTGCTGATGGAACGACCGAGCCTGTCATGCGCGCGGGAGAATGGGCGTTTGACTTGTAAGATACGCATCCTGATACTTGCTACCGTTTAATGAATATTTTTTATTGGAGGCACAGATGAACGCTAAACAAGAACTTTTTCAACTCATGGGCGAAGTGAGCGGAACCATCTTTCCCCTTGGGCGAGAAGTAGTGATGTCGCTTTTCGAAAAGTATTTCACTGAGCAGAGATTTTACGCTCTAACTTTTATGGCGAGTAATATTGCTCCAAAGTCCATCTCAGTTACATTGCTTTCCAAGCGAACGCCCTATGGCAACCCTGAGAGTTATAAAACAGCCTTAGCCGATGCCGTAGAATCTGATTACCTCGAAGCGGATGATGCAGGAGGATACGTTATCTCGGAGAAAGGCAAACTTGCAATTGAAGAATCTCATGCTGCCTTTTACAAGCATATCAACGAGGTCAGCCAATTCCCTGCCGAGAGGATGGGGGAGATTGCTGTTTTTCTTCAAAAACTGGTTGTTGCGAGCATGGCGAGCACGCAAGCTAAATTCACGAGCGGAACAGTCGCTCTGGATATTAGTCACGGTGGGCATCCTGACGTCGAATCTGGCACTTTGGCGGAAGTTGACCAATGTCTCGATGATCTGAACGCATTCCGTGACGATGCCCATATCGCAGCATGGACGCCGAGCGGTGTTAGCGGGTATGTTTGGGAAGCGTTAAGCTTCGTCTGGAATGGTGAAGCGAATACCGCCGAAAAGCTAGTAGAGCGTTTGTCCTTCCGCAATTATGCTGCGGAAGATTACGCTATAGCCCTTGCTGAATTGCAAGAGTTGGGTTGGATCGAACCGAGCGATGATGGTTTCGTTGCAACCGCTGCCGGGAGGAAAGTTCGTGAAGATGGCGAAGCGAAAACGAACGAGCTTTATTTTGCCCCATGGAGCGTTCTTTCGGATGGCGAGTTGACGAGATTAGGCGGATTGCTCACTGAGCTGAAAGAAAGCAACGAGAAACTGCTCCCTGCTGCTGAATAGAGAATGCCCTCAAGGTAGAGCGTTGAAGAAAGGGTTTTTCTGATTGCAACGCTCTGTATTGCAATCAGAATTATATGAAATCTATCTAAGCACCCTGCTAATATAGCGGGGTGCTTTTCTAACGCTATCTTTAGCAAAATCTATAGAAATCTCTATATAGCTTTTGGGCATTCTTCGATAAAATCTTGTCTGATATATTATGACTGATTTTAATCTTGGCATCCTACTCGCCAATACTGGCACCCCCGATGCGCCGACACCGAAAGCAGTGCGGCGTTTTTTAGCGCAATTTTTAGCAGATCCGCGCATTATTGAAATCCCGCGTTGGAAGTGGTTGCCAATTTTGCATGGCATTATTCTGAATACCCGTCCACGTAAATCGGCGAAGCTCTATGAGAATATTTGGGATGAGCGTGGCTCACCCCTGCTTTACCATATGCAAGATTTAGCGGAAAATCTTCAAGCCGAACTCCACGCTCGTTTACCGGAAGCAAGCCTAAATCTCGCGATTGGCATGGGCTATGGCACGCCATCTATAAGAGAAGCCTTGCACGAGTTAAAAGAAAAGGGCGCAACGCATCTCATTATCCTGCCACTTTTCCCGCAATACTCAAGCACAACCAGCGGCTCGATTATCGAATCTATTTTTGCTGAAATCAAAAAATGGCGCTGGATTCCTTCTATGCAAGTCATCAGCGATTACCACGATCACCCCGCCTATATTTCGGCAATGGCAAAAAATGTACGTGTATTTTGGGCAAAGTCTCCAAAACCGGAAAAATTGATGCTCTCATTTCATGGTATTCCCAAAGAATATGTTGAAAAAGGCGACCCCTACGAAAAACAATGTCTCCGCACAGCAGAATTGCTCATAGAAAAACTCGCGCTCGGCGAAGATGAATGGCTCGCTACTTTTCAATCCCGTTTTGGGCGTTCCGAGTGGTTGAAACCTTATACAGACAAAGTGCTTGAAAAGTTGGGCGCAGAAAAACTCACCAGCCTCGATGTGCTTTCGCCCGGCTTTGCGGTCGATTGCCTTGAAACTGTCGGCGAGATTGGAGATGAAGGGCGCGAGCAATTTCAAAATGCAGGCGGTGGTATATATAACTATATCCCTGCATTAAACGCCACTAACGCACACGTTGAAGCCTTAGCTGAAATTATTTTAGAGAGATACGCAAGTAACAGTCACCCTTAAGGTGACTGTTACTTTTTGAATACTGGAGAAAAAATGCCCGAACTTATCATCGTTGGCGGTGGTATCACCGGCCTTAGCGCAGCGTGGGAAGCCCAGCAAAATGGGATTTCTTACGCCCTGCTCGAAAAAACTTCTCGTTGGGGGGGGAAAGTCCATACCGAAATTGTCAACTTTCCCGAAGGCAAAGCGATTATTGATGGTGGCCCTGAATCTTTCATCACCCGCAAGCCAGAAGCATGGGATTTAGTGGGAGAGTTGGGGATTCAGGATAGTGTGATTAACCCCGGTGCAGAAACTCGCCACATGTATATTCTCGACGGCGGAATGCCCGTAGAAGTGCCGCTTGCTCCCGTTAAATTTGCATCTTCCCGTCTGATGAGCGGAGGCGGCAAACTACGCATGATGCTTGAGCCTTTCCAGCCCCCCAAAGCAGACGATGCCGACGAATCTCTTGCTGACTTCGTTACCCGTCGCCTAGGGCGTGAAGCCCTCGATAAATTCATTGGTCCCATCTTGGGCGGAATTTACAATACCGACCCCGATACCCAAAGTATTCTTGTCTCCTCGCCCATCATGCGCGAGATGGAAGCCGAATATGGTGGTTTAGTAAAAGCAATGATAGGGCGGATGCGTAAGGCGCGTAAAAATAAATTAGCGAGTGACGATAAAAAACCGCGTTTTGGTGCCTTTGCAAATGGCTTGCAAGAATTGACTGATGAATTAGCGCGTCAACTCACTGGTGATTTGCGTTTAGATACCAATATCACCCGCATAGAAAAAGATGAAAGCAATTATCAAATTTTCTTAGAAAATGGAGAAAAACTCTCTGCTAAAAAACTGATTTTTGCCACGCCTGCCAATATCACTGCAAAACTGCTAACAGATATTGCCGAAGAATCTGCGAAGAAACTAGCGACCATCAAGCATGAAAATATTGGCACAGTTACGCTCATTTATCGTGAAGAAGAGATTCAAAGTGATTTCCCCATTCACGGATTAATGATTCCGCGCCGAGAAAAGCGGGCGATTGATGCGGTCACCTTTACTTCACTCAAGATGCCTACTCGTGTGCCAAAAGGCTACGGGGTAATCCGTGTCTTTTTTGGCGGTAGCAAGCCCAATGTTGCGGAAGTCTCCGATTCTGATTTGCTGAAAACTGTTCGGGATGAGTTGAAGTCCACAATCGGTATCACGGTGGAGCCTATCCAAATCGTCCCATTTAGATGGTTGAAATCTTTCCCCCAAGCAAATGTTGGGCATCTGGATTTTGTTGACGAAATTGAAAAAACGCTCCCCGAAGGCATTTATCTGGCAGGGAGTTCTTATCGCGGCATTGGTGTGCCTGATTGTATTCAGCAGGGGCGGCAGGCTGTAAAAAAATCAATTTGAGACCCAAAAGATCTTAAACTCACTTTATCTTAATTACTTTTGTTTCGCCAAAAGTGGCGTAATTGACTAAAAAAGAACCGTAAAAGA
>JABGQV010000154.1 GCA_018648655.1 Anaerolineae bacterium
GAATATAAAGATATCCTCGTTGAAGTGTTGCGGTACCGTCTACTATAGTCAATATTTTGAAGACATATATTGTGTCACCGAATTTGATTTCGTCATTCTCTTTTAAATCAATGGACTTAATCTGTTCACCGTTTACATAGGAACCATTTTTAGACCCATAATCCCACAAGGTGAAAGTATCATTTTCGAGACGGAAGCGGGCATGGGGATTGGATACTTTAGGGTCATCCAAGATGATATTGCCCTGAGAGCGACCAACTTTATCACCATCCTTAACCACATAGGTTTTTCCACGGCGGCGACCATTTTTCACCCATAGCAATGCTGACGGACTTTCATCAGCACTGATATCCCAGTCAAGTTCTGTTTCATCAGAAAAATATCCTGCTCCTGCCCTTCCTATATCAGTCTTATCTCCGAAATCGGGCCATTGTTTGTTTCCAGCAAGTTTTACTGCTGCTTTTATACTTGCTGGCGCGACTATACCACCAGTCAATGCGTTTCTTACTTTTTTCTGCTGTTGCCTTTCTTCTCTCTTTTTCTCAAGATTTAAGGAAAATCTAAATGCTACAAAAGCACCTAGACCGCCGAACAAAAAACTTATTGAGGCTTGTATTATCCAATTAGTAAATAAATTCCAATCAATGTTCATAAAAATATATTTATTGAGAGAGTGTAGCGAGTTATACGAAAGAATTTTTGGGCTGTTTTTTCGAGATTCTGTCAAATAGCGCGATCCTAGCCATCTCGAATGAAAAACGAATAAGCGGATTCTATCACAAGCAGGGTTTTTAAATCGGTGAAAATCTGTAAATCTGCCCCCGCATGGCGCGAAGCGAAACGCATCCGTGCTACATTTACAAATCCTGTTGAAAGGGGCTGGGGGGCAGTGGGCGGGTTTGTGAAATTAGCGAAAATCCGCCAAATCTGCGAGAATCCGTGTTCTGTTGAATGTGTTGGGTGGTGCGTGGGGTTTTGATTTGTCCGCGTGTGGGCGTGCGCTAAAGGGTCAAGCCAAGCTGTTAAAAGTCAATCCGCAAGCATGTTAGAGCACGCCTGCGGATCTAACTCCCGCCGCAGGTGGTATCCTTGACGAGAGCTAAGTCTATTATAGCACGATGGGTTGATATAGACTTATTTTCATTTAGTAAGAAACTTGTTTGTCCAAGGGCTCTGAGAAAAAACGAATATTAGTGTGATTCGTAAAATCTAAAATCTGTAATAGCCAAAGTTTTGTTGTATACTAATACCCAACTTTCAACTATAGAATTTCAATATTCAAATTAATACTTATGCAACTAAATTTTCACGGAAAATATAATAAAGAACTTTTTTTCACCGCCGTCCGCATTGCCAATGAGCCGGGACGTTCCTCACGTATGATGTATATTCTCGTCGCGCTGGTCTTTGGCGTACTTACTGTGACCACAATTAATGAAATCATCCAAACGGGAGATTTTATAGGTCAAATTATCGAGATTGCTTTAATTCTACTCATGGGACTTATTCTCTATCAAGCCTATATCCCCTCTTATTTAGGCGCACGTAAAATGTGGACAGAAGAATTAGCCCAACGGATTATGAGCGGCTCAGTCACTAAAAAGGGAATTACCTATAACTTTCCTAAAGGTGATAAGGTTTACGTTTGGAGTGATTTCAATCGTCTTCGCAAAACACCAAATTTGCTCACCCTCATCACCCTTGGCGGGATGTTGCTCATCTTCCCTCGTAATTTCTTCAAAAAGGATGTAGATTGGGCGCGATTTGTCAAAATAATTGAGACAAGTGTTGTCGTTGTGAAGAAAAAATAATACTTCTCTGTAGAAAAAGAAAAATATGCCCAAAATAACCAAAATCAACCATATCGCTGTCGCTGTAAAAGATATTGAAAGTTCTCTGAGTTTTTGGCGTGATGCGCTAGGTTTGGAACTCGCCGAATTGCGTGAGGTTCCCGCCGAATCTGCGCAAATCGCTTTTTTGCCAGTTGATGGCACTGAAATTGAACTTGTCCGACCTATGACTGATGATTCTGGCTTAGCGAAATATATAGAAAAACGTGGTGAGGGGATGCACCATCTCTGCCTAGAAACGGATGATATTGAAGGCATGATGGCACAACTTAAAGAAAAAGGGGTGCAACTCATCAATGAAGCCCCACGCACGGGGGCAGATGGCAAGAAATATGCCTTTATTCACCCCAAATCTACGGGTGGCGTGTTGGTAGAGCTATATCAAATTTGATTCACCGCAGAGTTCACAGAGAACACGGAGATTTTTTTCTTTTTTCTCAAAAAATTCAGTGTGCTCTGTGCTCTCTGTGGTAAAAAACTCGTGAATAATTTTTCTCCCAAAATCCCCATCATCATCGGAGTATCTGGCGGCGCCGATAGTCTTTCTTTGCTTGGCACGCTTCATGAGCAGGGTTATTCTCTTATTGTCGCGCATTTTGACCATCAATTGCGCTCCGATTCTACTAAAGACACTCAATTTGTCAGAGAGATTGCTGCGCAGTATAAACTGCCCTTCGTCACTGAAAGTGGAGATGTCACCGCTCACGCAAAAAAATATAAAGAGAGCATCGAAGAAGCCGCCCGTAATTTGCGCTATAAATTTCTTTTTGAGCAGGCACGCAAGCATAAGGCTCAAGCTGTTGCTGTTGGTCATACCGCCGATGATCAAGTCGAAACAGTCCTAATGCACTTTTTGCGCGGTGCGGGTCTTAGCGGGCTAAAGGGTATCGAAGAGCGTATTATTCTTCCCTATTTTGACCCTAAAATTCCCCTCATTCGCCCTATTTTGCATCTTTGGCGTGAGGAAACAATGGCCTATTGTGAAACGCATAATCTCGAATATCACGAAGACCCCTCCAATGTCTCCAATGATTTTTTCCGCAACCGTTTGCGCCATAATCTTATACCTGAGTTATCAAAATATAACCCTCGTTTTCGAGAAACCCTCCTCCGCACCAGTCATGCTCTTCAAGGTGATTATGCACTAATTTCTGAGCTAACGCGTTCCACTTGGCAAAAAATCACCCTCGCTGAGAGCGAAAAATACATCTCTTTTTCACTTTCTCCTCTTGCTGAACTCCCCCTTGCCCTAATTCGAAATATTATAAAGACGGGAATGGAGAAGTTGCTTTGTGGGCAATCGAATATCTCTTTTTCTATGCTCGAAAGCGCCGCCCTATTCATTTCCTCATCTCAATCAGCGCAACAAATCGATCTTGCATCTGGCTTGATTCTTCTCAAGGAGCAGGATACGCTATATTTAACTTTTGATCTGGCAAATCTCCCCCTCAACGATTTTGCGCAAATGGGTGATAGTGCAATTCCTATCATTTTTGACGAAAAACCTGTCAGGTTTGGAGATTGGATTTTAACAGCACAATGCCTCTCTTTTACACCCGAGCTCAAAAATGCTGATCCATTCCAAGTCACGCTCGATGCAGCGTTACTCGGAGAGAATCTGACTCTCCGCACGCGTCGCGCTGGTGAGAGATTTCATCCACTGGGGATGTCGGGTAAATCTATGAAAGTTAAAGATTTTATGATTAACGTCAAATTACCGAAGCGCGCACGAGAAAATTATCCCATTTTATATATGGGTGATGAAATTGCGTGGATTCCCGGGTATCAGCCTTCACACCTTTTTAGAGTTACTGAAAAAACGCAAAGTGTAGTTCTTTTGAAATTGGAAAAACGATGAAAATCTTCTCCACCCTTCGTTCACGACTTTGGCTTAGTTATGCGCTCATCATTTTTGCTGCATTGGGATTATTGATGTTGGCATTATTTATTTATCTGTTACGAAGCCCAATTTTATATCGACAAACTCGAAGCAATTTGCAGGCAGTTAAAACGGTTGTTTTGAAAAGACAGGGAGAATTTAACGAACGGACTATAGAGAAAACCTTAGCACGCACAGATGAGAATTTTGATTTGAGATTATTGCTTCTGAATTCGAAGGGGGCTTTAGTATATGATACGCGCGCGGATGAAGGAAGATTAAAACTGCCAAGTTTAGAAAGATTGCGTGAAGATTCTTTGATGCGTGATGAAAATGGGAATATTTGGCTTTATTCGGCAGCATTATTGAATAATGGACAGCGTTTAATAATTGCCACGCCACGACCAGAAGTACAAGTTTTGGCAGTTTTAAAAGATGAATTATTGCCACCATTTTGGGGCGCGGGTGCGGTTGCAATTTTGCTTTCGCTTCTTTTAGCTTTTCTTATGGCACGCTGGATTGCCGACCCTTTACAGAAAATTTTAGTGGCAACAAGAGAAGTGCCCGCTCAGATTGTGTCTTCTGCTGAAAAGGGACCTCAAGAGGTGCGCGAATTAACGCAAGCCTTTAACGAAATGGTAACGCGCGTACAAAGTACACAACAATCACAACGAGAATTCGTGGCAAATGTTTCACATGAGTTAAAAACACCTTTGACATCCATTCAGGGATTTTCTCAAGCTTTGCTCGATGGTACTGCAGAAACACTCGAAGCACGCAATCAGGCGGCACAAGTAATATACGATGAATCGAGTAGAATGCACCGTTTGGCTCTCGATTTGCTTGATTTGGCACGTTTTGATGCGGGCATTGTTGAAATGGATTTTGCGAAGATAGATTTGGCGAGTTTGTTGAGAAATACAGAAGAGAAATTTGCTTTGCGGGCTAGTCAAAAAAGTATCAAACTGGAAATTAATATAGATGGTGATTTTGAGATTTTAGGGGATGGAGATCGCTTAGCGCAGGTTTTTACCAATTTGGTAGATAATGCCTTGAAGCATACTTCTGTAGGGGGGACTATTCAAATAAAGGCTGATGATTATGGCGGTGAAAAACATATAGAAATTAGAGATACAGGAACGGGCATATCTCCTGAGGCCTTACCTTATATTTTCGAACGTTTTTATCAAGCCGACCCATCACGGCGCACAGCAGGGAAGAGCAGCAGTGGTTTAGGCTTGGCAATTGTAAAGGAGATAGTTTTGGCGCATGGTGGTAAAATAACTGCCGAAAGTATAGTAAAAATAGGTACGGTTTTTCAGATTACTTTGCCTTTTGCACAAGTAGACATAACTACAATTATCTCTCGCCGAAGAAAGCACAAAGCGTAAAAATAAGCACCATTTTTCCGCTTCATTTTTTATGACACCAACTATTTCAATCATCATCCCATGTCTCAACGAAGAAAAGACCATCCGTATTTTACTGGATGCGGTTTTAGCGCAGACTTATCCTACTGAAAATATGGAAGTCATTATTGCCGATGGTTTATCTGAAGATAATACGCGCGTGGAAATTTCTGCTTTTAAGGAAGAAAATCCTGAATTAGATGTGAAGGTGCTTGATAGCCCCGAGCGTATTATCCCCACAGGGTTAAATTTGGCAATTAATGCGACTCGTGGAGAGATTATTATCCGTTTGGACGCACACTCTGCCCCCAATATTGATTATGTAGAGCAATGTGTAAATGCCCTCAATGCAAATCTCGGTGATAATGTGGGTGGGGTCTGGGATATTCGCCCAGGTGCAGAGGGATGGGTGGCTGCATCCATAGCGGCGGCGGCGGCGCACCCGCTTGGGGTTGGGGATGCTGCTTATCGGCATGCCACGCAAGCCCAAATCGTGGATACTGTCCCCTTTGGCGCATTTCGACGAGAACTGGTTGAGAAAATCGGTCTTTTTGATGAAACTCTCCTCGCTAACGAAGATTATGAATTTAATGCGCGCATCCGTCAATCTAACGGTAAAATCTGGCTTGATCCTGCAATTCAATCTATCTATTTTGCGCGACCGACTTTTGCGCGTTTAGCAAAACAATATTTCAACTATGGTTATTGGAAGTGGAAGATGTTGCGTCGATATCCTGAAACTTTAAAATGGCGACAGTTTTTGCCTCCTGTATTTCTTCTAAGCCTTTTTTTTGGGCTTTTACTTGGAAACTTTTTTCCTCTTTTTTCCTTTCTTCTAATTTTAGAGCTACTTATTTACTTTTCTATTCTTTTTTTTGCTGCGCTTAAGAAAAAAATGCTCGGCTTGCCCATTGCTATTGTGATAATGCATATCTCGTGGGGCAGCGGGCTAATTTGGAGCGCATTTAAACGTGTTGTATAAAAACTAAACCTATAAAAATATGTCATTACACTCATCTCCTCCTAAAACATTCCGCTTAGGCAACTTAGAGCAACGAGTTATTCTCTTTTTAGGAGATTTATTCGCTTCAGTAGTTGCTTTATCAATCTCTTTATATATCTGGAGAGAATACTCTTTTCGCGCTTTGCTTGCTACGGGGATTACGCTAAAAAAAGCTGAAAACATTTTTAGTATTGAAATTCAAACTTGGGTTTATTTCTTACCTTTTATTTGGCTTATACTCTTGATTGAGATTTATGAGCCAAGAATTGCGGCAAATAGAAAAAAAACTCAGCGCGGTATTATTATTGCGGCGGTCATAGGAATGCTTGGATATGCATTGCTCTTTACAACTTTACGAAATCCAACATCTTCATTACCGCGTGTTGTAATTGGTGCCTTCTTAATTCTTGCCTCGCTTTTTACTTGGGCCTGGCGGGCACTTTATATTCGTTTATATACAGCACAAGGCATGGTGCGACGTGTACTAATTGTTGGAGCAGGAAAAGCTGGTGCCACTTTAGCAAGCGCTTATGAAGAGTTGATCCCTAAGCCATTTCAATTAATTGGGTTTACAGACGATGACCCCGATAAAATGGGTTCAAAAATAGACGGCTTTCGTGTTTTAGGAAGTAATAGCAACCTGATTAGAATTATTGAGCAACAAAATATCAGCGATATTGTTGTTGCAATCACGGGGGCAATGATGGGAAGTACTTTCCAAACTATTTTGGATATTCAAGAAAGTGGTATTTTAGTAACCAGAATGCCAACGATGTTTGAAGAGATTACCGGACGTGTGCCTATTCATCACCTCGAATCAGACTGGCTTATTCGCTCTTTTATTGATGAAACTCGCGTTAGCGCTTTTTATGAATTAGGCAAAAGAATGGTAGATTTTGTTGGTAGTATTATTGGGATTCTTATCTTCTTATTCACTTTTCCTCTTATCGCCTTAGCAGTTATTATTGAAACAGGTGCCCCTATTTTTTATGGGCAGGAGCGCCTTGGCAAAGGCGGAAAAGCCTTCACTCTTTATAAATTTCGTACTATGTTCCAAGACGCCGAAGCGGATGGTGTGGCGCGCTTGGCGCAAGAAAATGATCCGCGTATTACTCGTGTCGGCAATTTTTTGCGTAAAACTCGTCTTGATGAATTCCCACAGTTTTTTAATGTTTTGCGTGGTGAAATGAGTCTTGTTGGTCCTCGTGCTGAGCGTGAAGAATTGGTAAAAGGTTTTCAGAAAGAAATTCCCTTTTATCGAGCGCGCCTCCTTGTAAAACCTGGCATTAGTGGGTGGGCACAAATCACAAGCGGATATGCATCCTCTATTTTTGGCACTAGCCTTAAACTTGAATATGACCTTTACTATATTAAACATCGTACTGTAGCAATGGATATCACCATTTTACTTCGTACTTTTAGCACAGTATTTGGATTTAAAGGACGATAAAATGACAACTTCTTTAGTTACAGGTGGTGCAGGATTTATAGGCTCGCATATCGTTAGCGCATTAGTTGAGCGTGGTGATAAAGTTCGTATACTTGATAATTTTTCAACAGGAAAACGAGAAAATATCGCAGAATTCGATGTCGAAATTATCGAAGCCGATATTCGTAACGAGGATGCGCTCACCGCCTCGCTCGTGGATGTGGACCTGGTCTTCCATCAAGCGGCTTTTGTTTCGGTCCCAGCTTCTATGCAGACCCCAAATGCCTGCTTGGACGCAAACGTAAACGGGACAGCGATGCTCTTTGAGGCAGCACGAAAAGCCGGTGTTCGCCGTGTAGTATTTGCAAGTAGTGCAGCCGTCTATGGTGAAGCAGATGCTTTCCCCCTCACCGAAGAAGTTCCTCCGCAGCCTAATATGTCTCCTTACGCCGCGTCCAAGCGTGTGGATGAAATATATGCTCAACTTTTTACCCAATCCCTCGGCTTAGACGTGACTGCTCTCCGCTATTTCAATGTCTTTGGGTCACGCCAAGCACCTGATTCCCAATATGCTGCTGCTGTGCCAATTTTTATTAGTCGAATGATGACAAATAAGGCCGTCACCATTTATGGTGATGGCGGTCAAAGCCGCGACTTAATTTATGTTGGTGATATAGTCCGTGCCAACTTAATGGCAGCTGATAATCTTAAAGCAGCAGGTGAAATTTTTAATATTTGTACTGGGCGTGAGACAAGAATTCTTGATTTGATTGAGAGCCTTGCTGAAATTTTTCCTGATGCCCCTAAACCTATCTTTGATGAGCCTCGTGTTGGTGATATTTATCGCTCAGTAGGCAGTGCTCAAAAAGCAAAAAAAACCTTTGGTTTTGAAGCCGAAACAGAATTATTTGATGGCATGAAAGCCACAGCCGATTGGATGATAAAATAAAATCTCACATCAGTGCGCACAAAGAATATGGGGAATAACTGTTTTGTTCTTCTCTTTTTTCTCAAAAAACTCTGTGCTCTCTGTGGTGAAAAACTATTGAAAAAAAACTCCCCTAAACTCCGCCTCCGCAATCGCTATGTTCTTATCGGCGACCTGCTCGTGATTGTCATTTCAGTCATGGGCAGTTTTGCGTTACGACTGGACACGGGTGAACTCCCCTTCTATTCCCCGGCAATTTTAGCGATGATAGTGGTTGCCTTGGCGATAAAAACGCCAATTTATTATTTCTTTGGTCTCTATCGGCGTATGTGGATATACGCCAGTATCAGCGAATTGAAATTAATCGCTTACGCTGTTACAACAGCTTCAATCGCTACATCGGGTGCGATGCTCCTCCTCCTTAGCGCGGGATTTATTCAACCCGGCATGCCCCGTTCTGCTTTGGGCATAGATTGGCTTCTCTCCCTTGTTCTGATTGGCGGATCACGTTTTACGCTTCGGCTTCTTGCTGAGCAAGGTGCTACGTCAAATGGGAAATCGCATCGTGCCCTCATCATTGGCGCAGGGGATGCTGGCGCCTTAGTTGTTCGTGAAATGCAGCGTAGCGATAAAATTTCTTATATCCCCGTTGGTTTTTTGGATGATGATGCCTCTAAGCAAAAACAAGAAATTTATGGCGTTCCCATTATTGGGCAACTTGACGATTTAGAAGAAATCCTAAAGAATCACCAAGTGGACGAAGTCATTTTTGCCATTCCTAGTTTGCCGGGTAAATTTGTGCGTACTGCCTCAGACGCCTGCATTAAAGCCGATATTCCTTTTCGCACGATGCCAGGGATTTATGAGCTACTTGGTGGGAAAATCAATGTCAGCCGCCTTCGCAATGTAGATATTACAGATCTTCTCCGGCGCCCGCCCACGCGTACGAACGAGAAATTGCTCGGCACGCTTCTAAAAGGCAAACGTGTCCTCGTTACGGGCGCGGGTGGTTCCATTGGTAGCGAACTTTGTCGTCAAATCTCGCGTTGGAATCCAGAAGAAGTGATTTTGCTCGGGCATGGTGAGAACTCTATTTACGAGAGCTTGATGGAATTGCAAGAAGATTACCCCACGCTCAAATTTACGCCTGTTATTGCCGATATTCGCCATCCAGAACGGCTTGAGCGCATTTTTTCTCAAACTCAACCGCAAATTATCTTTCACACAGCCGCGCATAAACACGTCCCCTTGATGGAGGCGCGCGCTAATATCGAAGAAGCGATTACTAATAATGTGCTCGGCACACAGCATCTTGTTAATGCCGCACTAGCAGCCGATGTTGAACGCCTTGTGATGATTTCCACCGATAAAGCGGTAGCCCCCTCGAATGTTTATGGGGCAACCAAGCGTCTCGCCGAGATGCTGGTTTTGGCGGCTGGCAAGCAAAGTTCACGTGCGTTTACAGTTGTCCGTTTCGGTAATGTGCTCGGCAGTCGCGGTAGCATCATCCCACGCTTTAAAAATCAAATTGCGCGCGGCGGTCCTGTCACGATCACCCATCCCGATATGGAACGTTTTTTTATGACCATCCCTGAAGCTGTCCATCTGGTTTTGCAAGCGGGCGCAATGGGCGTGGGCGGCGAAACTTTTGTGCTTAATATGGGCGAGCCAGTGCGAATTCTTGACCTTGCCAAAGATCTAATTCGGCTTTCTGGGTTGGAACCAGAAGAAGATATCGATATTATTTTCACGGGCATTCGCCCTGGCGAAAAGATGACCGAGATTTTATGGGAATCCGAGACCAGCTATGACCAAACCAATCACCCCGATATTTTTCAATTGGATGGGGATGAAAAGCTCGTCGATACGCACTTATTTCAACTTGTTGGCCATTTAGCAACTTTGTCTTCAACCGGAGCCGCTGATGCAATTGTCACCGCGCTGGATGAAGGTGTGCCCGGAGCCGAAATAAAAAGTGCCTAAGCAGTGCATTGCATCCGCTTTTGGATGCGTTGCTCTGCGGATTTGCAGCCTAGACCCAATCTGCAACGCACCTTTAAGGTTCAATGCAGATTTTCATCCAACCTTTTACCTTGAAACCCTTAAACCCTTATGACCGAATTTACCCTCCCAGAACCTAAAAAAACCCGCTACACCGCTGCTCATATTCTCCAAACCGAAGAATGGGGTGAGCTAAAATCTTCTTTTGGCTGGTACGCCGTGCGTGCGAAAACAGGTCCGCTCAGCGTGCAGATTTTATTCCGAAAATTGCCGCTGGGATTTACGATTGCCTATATCCCGAAACCACCTACCAGAATTTTTCGTAAAAACGTCAAATTAGGCGAAGAAGTGGATCGCGTATGTAAAGAAAATAAAGCCATCTTCCTGAAAGTTGAACCCGATGAATGGGAAGCAGAAGATCAGCTAGATTATCAACTGGATGGCTGGCGCATCGGCGACCCTATCCAGCCCCCACGTACTATAGTGATTGACCTGCGCGGCACAGAAGATGAGATTTTGGCGCGCATGAAGCAGAAGACTCGTTATAATATTCGTTTATCAGGGCGTAAGGGAGTTACTGTCCGTGCATGGGACGATATTGATGCCTTCTATGAGATGGTCCAAACGACAGGCGGGCGGGATGGATTTGGCGTGCATACAAAAGAATATTATCAGCGAGCCTATGAGCTTTTTCAGCCCAGCGGTGCCGCAGAATTGTTAGTTTCGGAATACGAAGGCAAAGCCCTTGCCGCGGTGATGGTCTTTATTAGTGGAAATCGTGCATGGTATATGTACGGCGCATCGAATAACGAAGAACGTAATAAAATGCCGACCTATCTCATTCAGTGGGAAGCGATGCGTTGGGCAAAAGAACATGGTGCAGTACTTTATGACCTTTACGGTGTACCAGATTACGATGCAGAGCATCTTGAAAAACATTTCACAGGCACACAACGCAATGAAGGTTTGTGGGGTGTTTACCGTTTCAAACGTGGCTTTGGTGGAGAAGTCAAACGTGCAGCACAGGCATTGGATCGGGTTTATAAGCCCTTTTTATATGCGCTTTATAGGACTGTGAAAAAATAGAAAAATGTGATGATTCTGTATCGATAGGGGATGGGCTAATCAGGTAGAATGCTTCTGACCTTTTTGTTCCGGGAAACGAGTATTCAATTATAATTTCAGGAATCTTTGTAGATGAATCCCAACGCTAATCTTTTTTATAGCCTGTTATTATTTGTTTCTGGGAGTATTTCTTTGCTTGTAATGCGTGTTGCCTGGAAGAGGCGACGCGAAATTTCATGTGCGCTTCCGATAGCTGCATATGCTCTTACAAATACAATCTGGGGGCTGACCTACGCAATTCATTGGACTAATTTCTATCGCCCCAATGAATATTTCTGGTTGGATATGACCTATTTGGGGGTTGTTTTTAATTCGGTAAGTTTTCTTGTATTTGCATTATGCTATTCTGGTTGGCGAGATCGTCTTTCAAGACGCAATATTTTCTTGCTTTCTATTATCCCAATGATGACCTTGTTTTTTTTGTGGACAGACCCTTGGCTTGGACTTTTTTTTGCAGGGAAGCGCCAAATTGGCGCTTCGTTAATCTACGAAGGTGGGTTTGGTTTTTGGCTTTTCATTATCTATACTTACTTTATAATTCTGATTTCAATCTTGATTATATTTCAAGTTCTCTTCCGTTATCCAAAAAAATATCGTGGCCAAACGGGCATGATACTTTTGGGGATATCTTTTCCCATTGGGATAAATCTCCTTAGTTTTTCGGGAATTTTCCTGATGCTAGGTTTGGATTTGACACCAGTTGCGTTTTCATTGACGGGGTTATTTTTTGCAATTGCTATCTTTCGTTACGATTTTTTAGATTTGATGCCTATTAGTCGAGATCTTATTTTTGAATCGCATCAGGATGCGATTTTTACTCTCGATGTTAAAAAACGTATTATTGATGCGAATCAACGCTCAAAAGAAATTTTTGAGTCTGAGGATATTTCACCTGTTGGTCGTAGGTTTGAAGAAATAAAAGCATATTTTCCTGAAGCTCCCAATCCCGTTTTTGGCTTAAAAGAAGAACGATTTGATTTCTCGTTGAGTGGTTTGTACCCACGTTTTTTTGAAATGATCGTTTCTCCCATGAAGAAAAAAACAGGTGCTTTGGGTGGTCATATTTTGACAATTAGAAATATAACCGTACAAAAAGAATCCGAACTGCAATTGCTGACAGCCAACCAACAGCTCAAAGCCCAACTTGCAGAGATTGAAGAACTTCAGGAAAAGCTCCGTGAAGAAGCTATTCGAGATCACCTAACGGGCTTATATAATCGTCGCTATCTTCATGAAATATTGAGCCACGCCTTGCCTCGTGCGAAACGAGAAAATTCAACAATTTCTTTTGCCTTGCTTGATATTGATCATTTTAAGCAGGTCAATGATAATTATGGTCATGCAATTGGAGACGAAGCCTTAGTTAGTTTGAGCAACTTTCTCATGGAAAATGCTCGTAAAGAAGATGCTCTTTGTCGTTTTGGCGGAGAAGAATTTTTGGTTGTTTTTTGGGCGCATCACAACTTGACGCATCGCAACGGACTGAAGAATGGCGCAAGAAATTTGGGGCAAGTAACCCCACCGACCTGGACATCAAAGTAACCTTTTCTGCTGGTATAGCGAGTTTCCCGGAGGACGGTAAGGGGATGGATCATCTTTTTATGGTTGCTGACCGTCGATTATATCTTGCAAAAGAAGCGGGGAGAAATAGAGTCTGTGACTGGCGTGATGATCTGAAGAATTGAAAAGAGATAAATAATTTTATGAAACCTTATACTGGTTCCGACTGGAACACCCTAATCGTTCAGTTACCTAATCCCCATTTCCTCCAAACGCGGGAATGGTCAGAGGTTAAAGAAAAAAATGGCTGGGAGCCCATGCCCTACGTTTGGTATGAGGGTGAAAAACTTGTCGCTACTGCGATGATACTTAAGCGTGCCCTTCCTATACGCGGATTTGCGGCACGTTTGAGCGTTTTCTATATCCCGAAAGGGCCACTAATGGATTGGGAGAACGAATCCTTGTGTGAGCGAGTGCTTGGCGATTTGCAGGAATTTGCGAAAAAGCAGGGTGCAATCTTTCTCAAAATTGATCCGGATGTAGTGCTAGGCACAGGTATTCCTGAAAGCGAAGATGAGCAGATTCATCCTGTGGGGCAAAAACTGCAATCTGAACTCAGAGCGCGTGGCTGGCGATATTCGGATGACCAAATCCAATTTCGTAACACAGTTTTGGTTGACTTGCAGGAAGATGAAGAAGAAATTCTGATGCGGATGAAGTCGAAGACGCGCTATAATATCCGCTTGGCAGGCAGAAAAGGTGTTTCTGTGCGTGTAGGCGCTCCTGACGATTGGGCAATGCTCTATAAAATCTACGCTGAAACCAGCATAAGAGACGGCTTTGCCATCCGTGATGAAGAATACTACAAGACTGTCTGGCAAACTTTCAATCTTGAACCTTTAACCTTAAACCTGCCAACCTGTGAACCCCTCATCGCCGAAGTAGAGGGAGAACCAGTCGCCGCTATTTTCGTTTTCTATTTCGCCGAACGTGCCTATTATGTTTACGGCATGTCCACCACGAATCACCGCAATAAAATGCCGACCTATCTTCTCCAGTGGGAAGCAATGAAACGCGCCAAGGAACGCGATTGTACAGTTTACGATCTCTGGGGCGCGCCCGAAATCTTCGACGAAAGCGATGATATGTGGGGCGTTTTTCGCTTCAAGAGTGGTCTCGGCGGGGAGGTTGTTCGCACACTCGGCGCGTGGGATTACGCCCCAAATCCGCTTTGGTATAAATTATATACAGAACTAATTCCAAGAGTATTGAATGTGATGCGCTCTAGAGGGAAAAAACGTACAAGAGAGAATTTAACATAGCATTCACGAGGCATATGAAAGAAAAATATTAAAACCTTCATATTGTTTCGTGGATTCTTTTAGGAGTTATTATGAAAACACCCCTTCGCCTAAACTTTGCCCATCTCCCCACGCCCATCGAGCATCTCCCTCGTCTTTCAGCCCATGTCGGTGGGGCGCAAATATATGTGAAGCGTGATGACCAAACGGGTCTCGCATTTGGTGGGAATAAGACTCGTAAATTAGAATTTCTCGTTGCAGAAGCCCAAGCACAGGGCGCGAAAACACTCATTTCAGCGGGAGCAGCGCAATCTAATCATTGTCGGCAAACTGCTGCAGCCGCAACGCGCTATGGCTTTGAGTGCATCCTTGTTTTGAATGGGGATGAACCAGATCGGCCCTCAGCAAATCTTTTATTGGATAAATTATTTGGCGCACGTATTGTCTGGGTTGCTGACCGCAACAACCGTGACCGAATCTTACATGCCACTTATGAGCAGAGTCTTACCGATGGCGGGATGCCCTATCTCGTCCCTTACGGCGGCTCCAGCCCAACTGGGGCATTAGGGTACACTTTTGCAATAGAAGAGCTCATGGAGCAAGGTGGGGCTTTCGATTGGATAGTCTTCGGGACATCTTCGGGTGGGACCCATGCCGGTTTAACTTTAGGAAAACGCCTCTTTGGTTTCAAGGGGCAGATTCTTGGCATTAGCATTGATGAAGATGAAAACTGGCTGAAGGAGCATGTTTCGAATTTAGCGTCTGATGCCTCTGAGATGCTCGGGGCACGAGAGCAATTTGAAATCACGGATATTCTTGCTAATGATCAGTATTGCAAAGCGGGCTATAGTGTCTTGACAGATCTCGAACGCGAAGCCGTCCAATTATTTGCCAAATATGAAGGTTTACTTCTCGACCCTGTTTATACGGGGCGCGCGGCTGGTGGGATGATCGATCTCATCCGCACAGATTTTTTTAAGACGAGAGATAAAGTGCTTTTCTGGCATACGGGTGGAACACCGAGTTTATTTGCAGATAAATACGCAGCAATTATTGAGTAAAAAGAAAGAGCCAGAATAAAAACTGGCTCTTTTATGTTAAGATGGAAATAACTTTTAAAATAAATCAGGAGATTTTTCTATGAAAAAGATTATTTTGTTAACCCTATTCTTTCTCCTTTCGGCATGTCAGACCAAATCATCTCTTCCTGCAACACCAACGCCTTTACCTTATCCAACTGCTTTGGCTTATATAGCACCTAGCCCAATTTCCCCGAGCATTTTGCCCCCAGATAGTATCGATATTGAAATCTCATCCCTGTTTGGCAAAGGGACGGTTTCACAGGTCATTTGGTCACCAGATGGTCGTATTATTGCGGTCGGGGGGGCAGCAGGTATCCGGTTTTATCGATCTGATACCTTTGAAGAAATTCGCTTCATTCCGGCTGATTACCTCATCACCAGTATTGTTTTTAGCCCTGATGGCAAAATGCTCGCCAGTGGCAGTGCGGATCGTGTTTTTTCAAAACGCGCATTTTGGCGGAGATTTAGCCCATGGGGAAGCGAAAATAACTATGTCCAACTTTATGATGTAGAGACTGGAGAAGAGCTAGCAAAGCTTGAAGGTGGGTTCAGTTATATAACCTCTGTTGCTTTTAGCCCAGATGGGAAATTACTGGCTTCGGGAAGCATGTATTCTGATGATAACGCTATTCGTATATGGAAGCTAGCCTCCATTTTGGATGGTGATCTCTCTCTTTGGCAATTACATAAGCAGCACACGCGCGGAATTTTTGGGATTGATTTTAGCCCTGATGGGAAGACCTTGCTCTCTGGCGCAGGAGATAACTCTGCTCGTCTGTGGGATATTGATGGCGAGAAAATGAAAGAAATTTTAATGTATCAACCTGCTGCAAAGGTTAAGGTTTTTGCAGTGGACTATAGCCCTGTTATTGGAGAGAATGGAGAAGAACTTCTTGCGTTGGCTGGGGCAGATTTCTTCCACAATACACCGACGGCTTTGCTTGAGATTTGGGATGCATCATCTGGCGAATTAGTATTTGAAATCGATGGGCATGATAGCAGTTTAGATTCTGTTGCTTTTAGCCCGGATGGGAAGATACTTGCTTCAGGTGGTAGCTATTCTGATAATAAAATCCACTTATGGTCTGTGCAGACTGGACAACATTTGCGCGTACTAAAAGGACATTTTTCTGGTGTACGTAGTCTTGCCTTTAGTCCTGATGGAAGAACACTCGCATCCTCTGGCTGGGATGCCATACTTCATCTTTGGGATTTGAAGACAGGCGAAATAATAGCCTCGCATAACGAGCATACCAGTGTTGTTCATAGCACTGCCATTAGTCCAGACGGAAGCATCTTAGCAACTGGCGGAGATGCAGGGCTGATTCGTTTATGGGATGTTGAGACAGGAGAGAAAATAGGCGTTCTAAATACAAAAAGCAGTCGTATTACTAGCCTCCTTTTTTCGGATAAGAGAAATTTGCTTATCGCAGGTACAGATGAACCAGCTTTTAATATTCAAATGTGGGATATAAGCTCATTGGAGCGCATAGACTCTTTGAGTGGTCACGAAAGCTTTGTACAAGTTTTATCCATAAGTTCAAATCAAAGGTATTTAGCTTCTGGTGGGGCGTTGGGTGATAATGCTGTATATATTTGGGATATGGAAAATAATGGCGCGTTATTACATACTTTTGATGGCCATACGCGTTCTGTGAAGAGTTTGGCGTTTAGCAATAATGAGAAAATCTTGGCCACAGGTGATGGCAAAGGAACGCTTCGCATAATTGATATTGCTACTGGAGAAATTCAATACACTATTGAAGCACATGATTGCGCCATCACAGCTTTGGCTTTTGAGCCAGAAATAGGTAGTTTGCTTTCTGGTGGCTGTAATGGCTTTGTTCCGCCTCAGGTGAAAATGGAAAAATGGACATAAAAAATAAGACACTAT
>JABGQV010000192.1 GCA_018648655.1 Anaerolineae bacterium
GAACCAACTCCATCTCTAATTCCTATACGCCCGACCCCCTGAACGCTTACAAAAATTTTACTCCCCAAGGATTACGGCCAAATACCCATAAAACAGGAGTAAAAAAAAATGTCCAAGCAGGGCCCGTATAAGTAGGACCATATTTCAGAGAACCAGTTTCAAGCAGACGAATAGCCCCGCCCAAATATGCAAAAGTATCGTCCCCAACGATTAGTGGTGTAGCAAGAGCATTAACCACATTAATTACGATAGAGAATATAACTAGGATTATCAAACTTTTCCTATGGTTGTGAAAAAAGAATATTTTGTCTTTAACGATATTTCGAGACTCTTTCTCCTGTAGTAAGAAAATAGAAAAGATAAGAGATCCCCAGAAAACAGTTCCGCTTATAAAGATAAAGAGGACAAAAAAGATATTGGGTATGCTTCGATAACGGGTATGAAGGGTTGTTTGGGTGAAGCCTTCACCCGCTTCGTGCAATATACGAGTATTTTGTCTACCATCAAGAATTAAGTTTATTTCCCCCTCGGTTGTTGCTGAAGAAAGAACTGTGACGGGAGCATGAGTTATTTCATTGAAATTAAGATTTAAAGTCTCTGCCTGAGCTATAGCATACAAATACTTATCTCTAATAAACCATCCTTCCGTTAAAACTACTTCATTGAAATCAATTCGTCCCGTTCCAACTTTGATCTCCAATATTTCAATTTCACCTTCAGCATGAATAGATGGTGTTAGAGTCAGATTGTGATAGGACGCTGGCAAAATATTTAGAAAAGTTCCTAAGCTAGCCCCAATGATTAAGGAAGAGATAAAGAACAGAAATAAGCGATTGCGCTCAAAGCTATGGTTTATTTGAAAATAAAAATCAAATAGTAATGAAGAGGTTTTTAGTATCACAGGGAAGAAAAAGATTACCTGCCCTAGCATGACGGCAAAAGGTTGCTCCCAAAAGGAGAGAAGCTGATGCATCGCGCCAAAAAAGAAAAACACACCCAAAAAAATTTTTTTTAAGTGTTTTTCTTTTCCTAGAAAAAAAAACAATAAACGTTGCATATTTTTATTCACTTTTAAATATCTTCAACTAAAATAATGGTAGAAAACATTATTCTTCTACCAGTCCATCCTTTTGCCATCCTGGAAGAAACCGCCCTGTGGCCCATCATCTGGGAGGGTGGCAGCCCAGACAAGTCCGCGCGCACCTGCATCTAAGCCAAGGGGCGCTTCTGCGCCGCCCATATCCGTTTTTACCCAGCCGGGATGTACAGCGTTGATGAGGATATTCTTACCCTTCACCGCATCCGCAAGCATGATGGTGATCCCGTTTAGAGCGAGTTTGGAGAGTCTGTAGGCAGGGGTGTAATCGTTGAAAGAGCTGATTTGTCCCAGTACCGAAGAGACGTTTACAATCCGTCCGTAATTTTGGGCAATCATCATCGGCAAAAAGGCGCGCGTTAGGGCTAGAGGGGCGTAGGTATTTGTATCTAGTGTTTTGCGCAATTTTTCTTCGGGGATGTCCAAAATATGATCGTTTCTATCAATCAGGATGCCGGCGTTGTTGATGAGCGCATCCAAGTGGCCGAATTCTGTCTCCACATGGGATTTTAGCGCGTCGATGCTTTTCGCTGAAAGAACGTCTAGTTGGTGGAAACTCACGCCCAAATCACGGGCGGCGCGTTCCCCTTCATCTGCATTGCGGCTGGTGAGAATAACATCGTAATTTTTTGCCTTCATTTGGCGGGCGGCTTCTAATCCTATCCCGCGATTTGCACCGGTAATTAATACAACTTTTTTCATAGAGACCTCACTCTTTTTAATTTATATATAGAATGATTTTACCTTTAAAAGCATAAGCTGATAAAATCCTTCAACATAATTCCCCACTCCCATGAAATCAACCCACCAAGATTTTCTCACTGGCGCACGCGATAGCCTCCCGATTTTACTCGGGGTAGTTCCTTTTGCCCTCATATGTAGCGTTGCCGCCATCAGCGTAGGACTAAACCCCGTTGAAGCCGTCGGGATGTCTCTTATCGTCTTTGCGGGCGCGTCACAGCTTGCCGTCTTGCAATTGATTGGCGAAGGCGCGATCTGGATCGTGATGCTGCTCACCGCTTGGGTCATTAATTTGCGTTTTATTATGTATAGCGCAACGCTCTCGCCTTACCTGCAAGATGAGCCGCTTAAACGTAAAATCCCCTTTATTTATATTCTCTCAGATCAAGCCTTTGGCGTGACCATGAGCAAAATTGCCTCCCAGCCCCCCGCCAATCCCGCTTGGTATTATTATGGGGTTGCTGGCGCAATTTGGCTAACGTGGGTATTTAGCGCAATTTTCGGTGCGGTGCTTGGCAATCTTATTCCTGCCAGCTGGGGGTTAGAGTTTGCCTTTCCGCTCTCTTTTATGGCACTCATGTTTGCCGCGCTCAGAGACCGTCCCACCGTGATAGCCGCGCTAGTGGGTGGTATAACAGCTGTTCTCACCAAAGGATTTCCCTATAATATCGGATTAATTATCGCCGCTCTCTTTGGCATTTTTGCAGGCGTTTTCGCAGAAAGGAGGGCTAAAGCATGAGTGGTTTTCCCCTCTGGATGCTCTTTATCGCCCTTGCGCTGGGGACATTTGCCCTTCGA
>JABGQV010000166.1 GCA_018648655.1 Anaerolineae bacterium
CCCTGTTTCTGTCTATCCAATTAATGAGATGTGGAATTTGGTACCAAGCGACCATGAATTCAATTCACATAGAAAGCGGGATCGCCTGCCTGGACCAAAAGCCTTGCAGCATGCCATGCCAATCATCTCTCAAACCTATCAGACTTATTTGCTGAACAGTGAACTATCAAATGCCTTGCTCGAAGATTCAACCAATCGCTTCCTGCGCGTTTCATCAGAAAGTTTTTCAATACCTGAACTAAGAAATGCTGTGCAATTATTTGTAAGTAGTGTGCAAAGAGCAAGGAATATCGCCACCTTTTAGGAGTGTTTATGTCTAAGATCGTCTATAACAAATTAGTGCGAGATCGCATCCCTGAAATTATACAAAAAGCAGGAAAGGATTTCAAAGTTCTTTCTATGGATGAACCAGCTTATGAGAAGGCGCTTTTGGAAAAATTACTGGAAGAGGCCAAAGAATTAATTGAAGCACCAAAAGATGAACGAATAAAAGAGTTTTCAGACCTGCAGGAAGTACTCGAAGCCATTCAACTATTATGGGACATTGATACGACCCTGATTCAGGAAAAAAAACAAAAGCGAGCTAAAGAACGCGGTGCATTTACCCAAAGGCTCAAGCTTCTATGGGTGAAGGAATAAATTTCGGTATTTATAAAATGAATATCAGCCTATTGAGAAAATGGAACAAAGATTTTGCATCGCATTTTTCACGCCGCCTGACCAGTAAAGAAAAAGAACGTTTCCTCGATAAAATCGAAGAAGAGCTTCAGGTGCGCAACTACGAAAGCGAGCGAGTAAAGGTCAAGCACTGGGGTTTTACCAACAGATTGCTTTCCTCAAAATGTGAGAAACCAAAAGTGGTCTTTCTAGCTCATTACGATACCCCAACGATTATGCCCCTGGGCATTTCTATAGCCACTACGCTTTTTGGGCACACCAAACAAATTCTGGGATCGATCTTTCTGATTTTTCTGATCTTACTTCTTGCCACTCTTCATCTTTGGCTAAAACTAATTGGCCTGGATCATTGGGCGACAGCTTACATGGTGATTATGAGCTTCCTCTTTGTAATCCCGATCTTTTTCCCAAATCCCCATAATGCGGAAGATAATACCAGCGGGGTGATCGGTCTTCTGGCGTTGGCTGAGCAAATTAAAGATCAGGATTTCAAGGAGAAGGTTCAATTTGTCTTTTTGGACAACGAGGAATGGGGCTTGATAGGCTCAAATGCACTAAAAAAGATTTGGCAAAGAGAGAATCATCTTCGTGCCAACACAATCATGATCAACCTGGACTGTATTTCTCGGGGCAAAACCCCTCTACTTATTTATCATCACAATAACCGTGTCGCTCAGGAAGTATTGCCCTTTTTGGAGCAGCACCTACCTCAAGCCAAAATGCTGGATATGAAAAGGGTTCCACTTTCAGATAATTACACTTTTCGAGAAAGAGGGGCAATTGATATCTCCTACGCTGATCCATCCATCATCCCAGGAGGGTTTTATATCCCCAAGGTTCATTCGCCAGGTGACAAGAATTTTTTCCCTGAGAAAACGGCTCAGCTGATCGATGCTCTCACAGATTTTCTGGAAGATAAGTTCAAAGAATAATCAGAAGCGAGAAAATCTTACTCTCCCCCCAACAAAGGTATACTTCTCCTCATGCCTGCCCTTACTGGCTCTGTGGAGCGAATCACCTACTACAACTCTGAAAACGGATACACCGTCCTGCGTCTGCGCCCAGAAGTCAGAGGCAGAAAGATGCTCGATCAACGTATCCCAGGTTTGAGCCGTGATGGTCTCGCCACGGTAGTTGGTAATTTGCCAGAAATCTCTCCCGGGGAACATCTACGCTTAAAGGGACAGTGGATCAATCATCCCAAACACGGCCAACAATTCAAGGTCGAAGTTTGCGAACAAGCCTTGCCTGCCACCGTCGCGGGCATCGAACGCTACCTCGGATCGGGGATGATCAAGGGTATCGGTCCCCGCCTGGCAGAACGGATTGTGGCACAATTCAGAGAAGAAACGCTGGACGTGATCGAAAAATCCCCCGCAACCCTGCGCGAAGTCTCCGGCATTGGCCCCGATCGCAGCCAAAAAATAGTCGCCGCTTGGGATGAGCAGAAACAAGTCAAGGAGATTATGCTTTTTCTGCACGGGCATGGCATCAGCACCAATCTGGCGATCAAGATCTACAAAAACTACGGTGATAGCGCACTGGAAGTCGTGCAAGCCAATCCCTACCAACTCGAGCGCGATATCTACGGCATCGGCTTCAAAACCGCCGATAATATCGCTCAGGCTCTCGGCCTGACCAAAGAGCACCCTTCCCGCATCGAAGCCGGGCTGGTTTTTGCTCTCAACGAAACCATCAATAACGGACACGTCTACTCTCCGCGTGAGCAACTCTCTCAACGCGCGGCTGAAATTTTGGAAGTCTCCCCGGATTTGATTCCCCCAGCATTAGATCGATTGGCAGCGGATGAGCGAATCCGCCCCGAGATACTCTCCCTGATGAATGTCCCCGAAAACGCACCTACCCAAGGCTTGCTTGCTGAATCCCAAGCCGCCTACGGTACCCCCGTCATCTACCTGACACCCTTCTACTTCGGCGAAAAAGGCGTTGCCGAGCAGCTCCACGCCCTGAAAGATTCTGCCTACGCCGTAAATAACCAGATCAGCCTGCCAGATCAAAGCCTCTCCCCAGAACAACAAAAAGCGATAGAGATGGCGCTCAAAGCACCGGTCAGCATCCTGACAGGCGGACCTGGCACAGGCAAAACAACCTGTCTCAAAGCTCTCATCACGGCTCTCGAAAGTCAAAATAAACGCTACGCCCTCGCCGCCCCGACCGGACGCGCCGCCAAGCGTCTCACTGAAACAACCGGACGACCCGCCAGCACCATTCATCGTTTGCTGAGTTTCTCTCCTGTAGAAGGTTTCAAACATAATGCCGAGAATCCCCTCCCTATTGATTTCCTCGTCGTAGACGAAGCTTCCATGCTCGATCTGCTGCTGACCAATAATCTCCTCAAAGCCTTGTCTGCTGGCACGCATCTTCTCTTCAGCGGAGATGTGGATCAGCTCCCCTCGGTTGGCGCAGGAGATGTGCTCCGAGACATCATCGCCAGCGAGACCGTCCCCGTCACCCGTCTGAAAACTATCTTTCGCCAAGCTGCTAATTCACAAATTATCACCAATGCCCACCGCATCAACCAAGGGCAAATGCCCACCTTCGCCAAAGAAGGAAAAGGTGAGTTCTTCCTTTTCCCCGCAGAAGATGCTGCCGCTGCCGCCAATTGGGTAGTGGATGTAGTCACTGAACGTATTCCGAAGAAATTTGGCTTCGATGCCCTGCAGGATATTCAAGTTCTTTCTCCCATGTACCGCGGCCCTGCAGGTGTGACCACGCTCAATCAGCGTTTGCAGCAAAAACTGAATCCACCCTCAGCGCAGAAAGCAGAGCGTCAGCTCTTCGGCACCATCTTCCGCCCCGGCGATAAAGTCATGCAAACCCGCAATAATTACGATAAAGATATTTACAATGGGGATATCGGCTTTATTCGCGATATCAATCTCGTTGAACACAGCCTGAGCGTAAACTTTGATGGTCGCTCTGTGGGCTATGAATGGAATGAAGCGGACGAATTGGCTTTAGCTTATGCCATTTCTGTGCACAAAGCCCAGGGCTCAGAATCCCCCGTGATCGTGATGCCGGTCGTGACCCAGCATTATATGATGCTGCAACGCAATCTGTTCTACACCGCCATCACCCGAGCAAAGAAACTCTGTGTCCTGGCAGGCAGTCAGCGGGCGATCGGGATGGCGGTGTGCAACAACAAAGTCGCCCACCGCTTCACGGCGCTGGATGGGAGGTTGAAGGGGGCTATTGCCTAATCAAGCTGAAAAAACTCTGTGTAATTCGTAAAATCCGTGTTCAAAAAGGCCACTTCCCCTTCTTTCCCTTCAACACGACCTCATAATTCACCCCACACCGACTGTTTATACTCAACACGGTCATAAAGCTTCAAGTTTATTGTGTAAAAGATGAAGAGTTGTGCCCGTTTTCAGTATATTCATCTGAGCCTGAGGGTTTATATGCTAGAGCTTACGCATTTTTATAACTTGGAAAAGTGTAAAAAGTTGCAACGCAGAGCATTGCAATCCAAAAAAGGCTTGGGGTTATATGCGTTTTTAGTGTAGGTAGAAAAGGTCTTCTGCGGTCACTTCACCGTTTCCGAAAATCTCGATGCGCTTCACATCATTTGTACTCAAATAGTAGAGACGCACGCTATCTTCTTCTTTTGCCAAGTGATAGAGTTTTTTTCGCATTTCTATAAGCTGAGCTGGTTTTAGTTGACATTCAAAGACACTATATTGCACTCGTGAACCAAAACCTTCTAGTGTTTTCATGATTTTTAGACGGCGTTTGTTTTTGGATATGTCGTAGCTGACCAAGACAAATTGTTTAGCCATTTTCTCTCCTTGCCCCCCTCTTTAATCTCCCCCTCAAGGGGGAGATTTTGCCCCTTTCTCTAGCGTACTACAAATGGGGTGTATCTCTTTTCTTCACCCATAATGACGCGTGTCATTTGGTAAACCTGTAGCTGAAAGACATCGCGGTATTTTCTTTTTTCGCCAGAACCAGGGTAATAGACAAGTTCGTTGACCCGATGTTCAAAGGCGGCAAGAAAGTCTTTTTTTGCCTCTCCAGTTAAAAACACGGAGCGTTTCCCTGTGTCCAATATATCTTCTGGCATTTCTCGCGCATCCACCTTCTTTTTAAAGGGGACTTCTTTGAAATCCGATAATCTCACCATTGGGCGGTTGACGACGAATAGGACTATCGAATCGGCGATAATGGGTCGAAATTCTTCGATCAGGTCCAAGGCCATCGAAGGGCGACCATAATCAATTTCGTGAAGGCATCCCAAATAGGGGTCTAACCCAGCCAGTTCACACGCTGTTACTAAATCTCTGAGCAGAAGCGTATAAGCGAAAGACAGCAAAGCATTGACGGGATCAGGAGGAGGGTAATAGGCGCGGCGTTCAAAGCGCCAAGAGCCACCATCTTCTGGCGGGCGCAACATTTGCCGCAAGAGACCAAAGTATTCTTTAGCCCCTTGTCCTTCTAACCCACGGAGTTCTTCTACTGAGCGTGCATTTTTTGCGCGTTCTGCCATAGTACCCATGCCTACCAAGGCTCTTTTTGCCCAACGCCCCTGCTTTGCATGGCGTTGCACTAAGGTGCGCTGATTCAGAATTTTTCCGTGCACTATAGAGCGCGCCGTCTCTAAGGCTATTTCTCTACGAGAAACCCATTGCGCTTGTTGAAACCTTAACCGGCTATGTTTGTGTTCGGGCCCTGTCATTCGTGAGACATAGCCCCCCGTGCCAGTAAGATAGACAATACCAATACCGCGACGCGTAAGTGCATGAAGAGCAGCAGTGGTAACGCTTACACCGCGCCCCATTAGCACAACTTGATCTATTTTAGTAATAGGAATTGCTTCTAAAATCTCTTTTCCGTTTTTTATTATCAAGCGATTATTCGATTTATGAACTTGTGAACCTGGTTCTGTAATATATAGCGTAGGCATTAGTATCTCCTTTTTTCAAACAGACATAAGACTTCAGATTTTTGTCTTTGGTCTTAGGTCTGAAGTTTAAAGTCTTAGGAATTTATGAAATCACTTTCCCCAACCATTCTAATTTCTCATGGGGAGGAAGAATACGCGTTTTTGCCAAATTTACTTTAAGATGCAACTCCTCCAAATCTCTAAGCGCATCTTGATAAGCATTTTCTGCGCCAGTTTGGTCTTCGCATAAAATTACCCAATCATCGGCAAAGCGGGCTAGTTTATAACCCAAACTCATTAAGCTAATATCAAAAGGATGCAAATAGATATTCGCTAAAAGAGGAGAGAGGGGGCTGCCCTGCAATATGCCAACAGGAGCTTCTCCTACACGTTGATTAATAAAATAAGCCGCTACAGCCGCCGCGGCAGCTACCCCGGCAAAGCCTCCTGTAGCCAACACGCCTTTCTTCATTAACCGTCGTCCTGCTGGGGAACCAACCGACACATTACGAGAGATAGCACCAATACGACGAATTGTGGGTCTAAGTAAAGAGACGCCAAACATCATGCCACTAGCCGCTACCCGCTTCAAAGAAGATTGTCTCATTTCTTCTGCTTGCTCTTCTCCATTGAGATATACGCCTTCCATAGATTTACTCCCGCCGTAATTATAGCGAGCAAAAGGATCTGATTCTTGAGCAAAGGCGTCTACCATCCAATTCCATCCCTGCTTGAGAGAAGAGCCTGTTGTTTTGACATGTTTGCTCCACGCGGCTTCCGTATTACTTGGTGGACCCGCTTGCATCAACCCCACATCTAGCCAATTTTGGAGCAGAGCCAAAACGCGTTTATCGGCTATTTTCTTCCTAACACGCATCATCAATAAATCGTGATCTATGGTGTCAAAACATTTCTGAATATCACCATCTACCACCCATCTACGATCCTGACGGCGAGTTTGTGCCACATAAGAAACCGCCTGATCAACAGAAGTCCCTGGTCGAAAACCAAAACTACAGGGGAGAAATTCATATTCCCAAAAAGGCTCTAACATCTGCAAAGCGGCTCGTTGCGCAACCCGGTCTTGCACAGGCAAAATAGCCAACATTCGCTGTCCGCCTTTTGGTTTTGGCACCGCAAAATAAGCAGGAGAAGAGGGTTGATAACGTCCACTCAATAACAAATCACGTAAGACTGTTAATTCTGCATCCAAATCGCGTTCATACTCTGCTAAAGTGATTCCATCCGGTCCCGAAGAACGTTTTCTACGATGCGCGGGGATATTTCCGCGCACAACACGCCATGCCGCCAGTAAATTTTCTGGTGCCGCAAGTTGCTCTAAAAGATTAATCGTCATTTTCAGTCTCCTTTTTCAAATGTCGTTGAGTACCTAAAACTACATGCCCGCTATCCATAAAGAAAACCCATTTACAGGCATAACCATAGGTCAAGTCAATCAAAAGCCCTTCTTCCCTTGCTTTTCGCGCTAATCTACGAATAGGCTCAGATTTCCACGTTGCAACCGCTATGATTCGATTGAAGTGGATGCAACCTCCCGGACCTACATCGCCAATCTCATTCATGCGAGCCAACCCTCCCGTCTACAGTGTCATTCGCCAACGCATCTGCCAGACGATTTTCTTCTCGTGGGATATGGTGGAAAATCACCCTATCAAAGTGGACAAGTAAGGCACGCACGCGAATTTGGGCTTGCTTCAGACCAGAAGCGTGGGTGCGCGCCCGACCATTCATTTGAAAAACCATCACCTGACTATCACTATACAAAGCAACTTCACGCACACGTAAACGAAGTAAAGATTCCAATGCCAAAATTGCCGCGCCATATTCTGCTTCGTTGCATGTCAGCCTCCCCACGCGCTTACTCCACCAATACAATATCTTTCCTTGCCTATCGCGAGCAACCGCGGCAAGTCCACTCACCCCTTGCGCTGGACGAATAGAGCCATCAATGTATACAGATAGTTTTTGAGGGGTTCTTTTAAAAAACATTAGCTAATTTCCTCCTTCTCTTCACCTTTCAAGCCAGAAAGTCGCCTTTCCGCACTCTCTCCACGCTCCCAAAGATGTCGCATCGCATCAAAAGGAATCATTTGCCTAACTTGAACACAAAGAATTAAGAATTGATTATTACTTATCAGGCGTTGCCATTCTTTTCCTTCTTGTCCTAATTTCCTGAATAATGCAGATTTCGTACTATCAGCAGATACAAAGAAATTCTCCAACGTTGAATGTCCTACCCCAAGATGATCGAAATCCAATCTTAGCAAAGGTAAAACTCCTTGAGAAAGGAAAATTGCCGCATCATCCACATCTAATTCCTTATATTCAAGAATAAGTTCATTCAAAGAAGTTCCCCAAACTGATTCATAAACCCCTGAACAGAATGCCAATAAACGCTGTACTAATTGGAGATCATTAACACTTTGCCAACCCGAGAGAAAAGCCTCTTCTTCTAACAGAGTCACACACGTTCTTTCTAAAGGTGGCTCTAAGCTTGTATAGATGCGTTCTAAAATATCCTGTTTCAAAATCGATCGCCGAAAAAGAGAGTCGTCTCCAAAAAGCCTTATCGATTCTTTCTGAAAATGCAACTGTACAGAAGCCAAGAAACTGCTAAGACGGTTTAATTTATCAAAAATCTCATCCGTCGTATCGCAAAGACTACCTGAAATTTGCTCTAATTGTGAAAAAACTTCTCTCTCCATTGCTAAGGAGTAGAGACGGGTTGAAATTTCCAAGCTATATTCACGCAAGGCAATCAGATATTGATATTCTTTTCTCAAAAAAAGCACGTTATAAAGAGATACGCCCCAATGCTTCAACTGAAAAGGCAAAATCGAAACCCAGCGGGGTGGGGTTGGCAAATTTTCTATTGCTTCCTCTATTTTCTCTAAAGATTCTTCATAAGCTTTTCCTAATCTTTCATCATCATTCAACGAAGAGAGAGTTTGCCCAAAAAGAGTTGATCTATCCAAGAATTTCCCCAATAAAATATCTACTACTTCTCTGGAAGCCAAAATCCCACCCGGATAGAGATCAGAACTTTCTGGTAAAGGAGAGAGTAACTGAGAAAAAGTTTCGGGCAAAGCTATATCCATTTTCAAGGCATTAGATTTCACTTGATTAAGATAATCTGGCATCTGCTTTTCTAAAATATGCTCATGGTGTGCAGACATAGCGTAAACCCACTCTTGCATAGGCAAATCTTTGAAGTCTGCTGTCAAAAGGCTGTGACCTATCAATAAATCTTCTTCCGAGTCCAATCTGAATGGTGTTTCACCTAAAAGAGTAGATACCCAAGTTCGCACTGTCCCCAACTCTAGTATTATTTTCTCTGCTTTTCTCTCAATGGAATATGGATCAGGAGAGACGTCTGGTCCAAGTTCGAGAGCCAATAGTTTTCCCCCCAATTTATAGGCACAAGCACGGAGCAAAGAACGTGGATTATATAATAATGCGCTAGCAGAGGCACTACTAAAATAAGCCTTCAATTCATCTTTTTCAACTAAGACAACACTCCGCTCCAAAGATGCGCTAAGATCAGAAGAAAGACAAGCCAGCAAGAAGTTTCCCATAATAACCTGAACTTCACGTTCGTCTTTAGCTTCCCAAAGTCCTTCTTTGTAACGATCAAAAAGAAAAACTTGCCAAACATGAAGTGGTGTAATATCCAGATCTAGTTTTTTAACCAACTCTATTTTTTCTGCCTTTTGATCCCCTAGCCAATCATTCAATTCTTGAAGGTTTTTATAAGCATTAGCATTTGCTAAAACTTCATCATCCCCCTCTCCAAAAAAGGCTAAATTGATTAGAAGATGCCCTTTTGCATAAGGAATTTCAGATAAAAGCGCGTTGATAATCAAAAAGATGGGAAAAAAGGCTCCAGCAACTTCTAAGGTGAAATCTGCCAAGATATATATATTCAAGGGCAAGTGAGCATCACTACCACGCCCAATTTTTATCAAATTTTCATGGATTTGCAGTGAATGTAAGGCGGACTTTAGCTCTTCCTTCAATTTTGAAAAATTATCAAGAATATCTTTTGAACAGCAAGGAGATGGATTGCCATCTTCCTTTGCTTCAATCATTTCTTGCATTGAAAAAAAGGAAGATGTGCCCTCCAAAGAAGCCAAATATAAAAACTTTTGCAAGAGAGGTGTATCAATATAACTGTCTTGTATAACCTCTTCTGCATCCATTGCTGTAGCGCAGGAAAATGGGTCTATAGCTATTGACAATGAGGGGGAAAGACCGATACTTTTTTTATCCTGAGACATGGCATCACCTCTACAATTTTCCTAGCTGGCTTTGCTTATCCTGCAAAGCCGTAATTTCACGTTCAAATTGATGGCGCAAAGCACCATCAGGGGGCATATCTGATAAGGCTTTCTTATATTCGTTAATCTTTCCATCCAGCAAAGCAATAGCCGCTTTATTGCCTATATTGACCACGTCTCGTTCAATCAACTCCTCTGCTAAACGAGCCAAGTCATCTCGCTGAATAAAAGCGTTCTCAGCTTTCTCACGCCCTTGGTCGAGTCTATATTCTCGTACCGGTCGAATTTGTCGCTGGCTATAATCTTTTTCTGGGTCAAAATAATAGAAACTGCCAATCTGGATGACATAATCAAAAGCTGCAGCAATCGCAAAAAGATTTCGAGTCTCTTGTTTCTCCTCAGGCATTACATCTGATGAGGAGAATGCCTCTGGGAAGACATGCAAAGGGTCTATTCCTTTCCTTTTTTCTTCATAAAAGGCTTTGTAATCACCCATATTTCTCAATAAAAATGCAGGCAAACCGTGTTGCACTCTAGCAAAATCAATGCGATGAAGAAAACCCGTTGACTTGATTTCATATTGTGTATCCTCATGGTATTTTGCTGGGATTAAGTCGCTACGTTCATCTTCTACACCGATAATGCTCTTGCCCTCCTGCCCCTGGATACCGCTATTCGTATCAAATTGCCAAAAAGGATGACAATAACGCACCAAACGATCCAGTTCTTTTTCAATTTTAGCTGCCGCACCTTTGCCATAATACTCCGTGAGCGCTTCCAAAAGGGAGGTGTTTTCTACATCATCATAAAAATACCCGCGAGCATTTTCTTGAATACCATCTGCCCATTTTCTTTCTCCCCAAGACAACAAGTTTTTCCATGAATCGACTTCTTGCTCCTTAGAAAAGCTGTGATAAACCGTTACAGGGTTGAGGCTCCCCATCCTTTTTTCGTAAAAATGGCGAATATATCCTGTGTCAACGGCTTCAATAGTAAGTTCGTAAATACCCTCCTCTGCATTCAGAGGCTTTAGATTCTCAATGGCTCGAGCATCCAATTTTTCTCCTGCACGCTCCAATATTTGCAAAAGACCGGCTAAAGAGGCACTCAAACTACGCAAGTATTCACCAAGTTGGCTATAAAGGTGTATCGCCTGTCGTTGGGCATGCAATTGCAAATCTCGCTGATTACGAGTATCTACCCAGGATAAGCAGTCATTACGAGCGCGGTTAAGCCCCTCTAGCCAAGTTTTTTTCAGGAGCAATCTCTGAACTGTGCGTATGGCATCGCCAGACATCCTTCGCAAACGTTGTTGTGAACGCTGATACTCAGACAAAGCGGTTGCTAATTCCATTTCGTGAATCCCTTGTTGAGTAATCTTCCTAGAAAGCTGAGAGAGGATATACTCTCGGTCGGCACCTCTTGTTCCGGACGACTTACCACCTGCTATTTTTACAAGCACTGCTTGAGCAAATTGGGCATTTTTATCCAAGATCAGACGTGTGGCTTCGTCCTGAAACTTATCTTGAAATCGTTCCAAATCTAGCTCCACTCTTTCGGTAATTTTCGTCTTTATATATTCGCGCTCTTTGCTATCTGTCTCCTCTTGCAGGGCTAATAAACGCCTAATCTCTTCAATATTTTCAGCTTTTCGAATAGCGGGGATATTAAGACCACTAAACTTCGCATCTGCCAAGAGGTCTTCTAATATCTGATCATCTTGCAAGCGCATTCGAGCCAGAATAGCAATCGCTGTATCTTCCACCTCGCGTGGATCGGGGGAGCGCAAACAGGCATTTCTAATCACGTTCGCTCCTAAGCGCGCACTACAATAATTGAGTATCTTCTCTGCGGGGTATATTAAAGATGCGGCAGCTAAAGAACTATAAGCCCGCTGACGGCCACGAAATTCTTCGAGCAAAACACTAACATTTGCATTAAACCCTCGCATTGCACCGCCAATGGAAGATCCCGTATCCAGGAAAATAGCAGAGGCGATCATATTGAAAATATCTTCATCAGAATTCAACCGATTGCCCGCCTGATTGCCAAGCTCCAAAACAAAGGTCATATCAAAAGGTGGAGCTTGCACATTGACAGGTGCTCCTTCAGGGTAAGTAACTTGCCAATAGGGTTTCTCTAAAAGATGATTGCTTTCTCTAAACCAGGCATAGGTATTGGCGCGGATTCTCTCGCGCTGGGTGGGCGTTTCGTTTTTTATGGCTTTGTCAATAATCGAAGGCAAAATAGCAACAGACATAATAGAGGGGTTCAAATCCCTCAGGAAATGTCGGCAAAGATAGGCTATATCAAAGGTCATTGAGCTACCTGTTCCTCCGCAAGTGGAGAAAAACATGACCACACGCACGCTGCCGCGCTCGACAACAAAATGATGCTTTTCTGTACTCATCCTTTCTGTTGCATCAATATGCTCAATTTGCTGAATAGATTCTGTTGCTTGGCGTAACTTATCTATGAAAGCCGGTCCAGTTGTGCGATCATTAAACATCCGAAAAAGGGACAAACGCCCAACTGGACGCATTTGCCCTGCTCCACGACTGATAAAACCAGCTTTTAGACGAGAAGCGCGTGGCCACCAAGATTTAATGGTTGGGTAATTATTTAGATTTGCCAAAACTGCATCTCCATTGAACCCCACTAACTCAACACGCTCAGATGGTCGGAATCCAGAAGCGGCTTGAGGGTCTATTGTGCTATCCGCATCAATCCAAAGAAAGCGCAAGATTGGTACATCGCCATAGGCTTTACGAAATAATTCTTTCAGCCGCCAGCCAATTTGACCAGAGCTTGTTCCCAGAAAAATAAATAGCGTAGGTTCAAAACGTATTTCTGTGGTCATCATGTCTCCTTATTTTTTACTCACCGGTATCGCTCAAAAATTGAAATTTATGCTTACCCATTTGAAAAGAATCTCCATGTGCCAGAGCCAAAGGTGCACTGAGATCGTGGTAGCCCTTACGAATATTTGCTATTGGTTCAAGCAAGATGACTACACCAGAATCAGCTTTTTCAGCATTTATTTGTGCATGTTTAGTCTCAAGTCCAGCGTCTTTGAGACACAGGTCACTCTCTTTGCCACTGCCAATTAGCAAGCTCTCTTTTTTGAAAGCAGTCAAATCCCATTCTTCTATTTTGGAAAAATTTGCTCCTTCTGCCCAATAACGTAATGTGCCAGCAACGAGGCTCGGCATATTGCGTTGGCGAATTCGACGAGCGGTCACAACTGTTATAAAGAGTACGGCAGCCAAACTCCAACTTACCTGAAGCACTGGTTTTCGACAGCGAACCCAAATTGGTGGGATTTCAAGATATACAGGCACAGATGAGACGGGGAAGATATCCAAGTCTTGATCTGTATCAATGCTCAAGTGACCTGCATAGCTTTGCCCAGAAAAAGGGAAAGAGGCAAGCGATATTTTTACAGCTTCACTATATTCCCCAGATGAAATCTCAAGTTGGGTTGAAGAGATTATGTTTCCCGGCAACTCACTCAAACCAATCTTGATTTTTTCAGTTTGAGTGCTGATCAGTGTTAGATCAAGAGGAATAAGATAGTCTTTACTAAAACACCTCATGCTCACTGTGTTTTTTGCGGACGAGACGCTTAGTGTGCGAATAATTTTCACATTGAAGTCAGCTTCTAACTCAGGCTGATAGGTTATGCCTCGATAAGTAGCATTCTCTGTCCAAAAGCGGACACGATATGCCCCACTCTCTTTTGGCATAAAACTTCCTTCAAACACATCTTTACTTGCCGTCATTTGAATTTGGCTCTCTCTCCCACTTGGCGACTGGATGAGAGCGATAATTTTGCCAACATTTAATCGCATCACGTCACCATTAAAATAAACTCGTAGAGACAATGGGGAATCTACAACTTCGTAAGCTAAAGAATTCTCTTCATAAATCATCTTTGGGAAATTTTCTGCAACCGTTTGCATCTCCCTGTTTACTTGAACTGAGCCTTTATTACCAAACACTTCAATTTTGTATTCCCCCATTTGAGTTGTATCCTTATAAAGGCGTGTAAAGTTTCCATCTTCCGCAAGCTGGTCTCCATGCGTACCGTCATCGTAAAAATAATCCAGGCTTTCCTGACTTCCATCTGGGTTTGTGATAGATGCTGAAAAAGAGCTTGTTCCGATAATTTTTCGTAATTCTCCACTATTAGTTTCCTCAAGTAACTGAACGGCTATACGCATCGGATATCCTGTTTGATGAAATTCTTGCGGAGAAATGATCTTGATACGCAAGCGAGAGTTAAGAATGAGGTAAGCCTGCGCATCAGCTTCCGAAGAGAATTTAATCATCCATTCCCCACCAACAGGATGTGCCACTGTATAAACAGAATAGGAAGATGCGTTTTCTTCAAAGAGAAAGTCTGGGGTGTTTTTATCTGGCGTTAGCAATTCTACGGAGATATGCTCGGGCTTAGAGATAATAAAACTTGCTTTTTCTATATAGGGGGCAAGGTCTGGGGCGATCTCTACGGGCAAAGCAGTTACCAAAGTAGACAGATTTTCATGCAAAACGGTACGATCTTTGATTTGGCTAAATACGCCCAAATAGGCTTCCAGTAAATCTGCTGAATTCTTGGCTGGGATGATAAAGCCGCCTGTTTCGGCAATAAGTTTTTCTAGGAATGGGGTTTGTGCTGAGGGCGTTAACGCAATTGCCCATACCGGGATGCCTAAGGTTTTGGCTATTTCTATGATGTCTTGCTCATAGTGAGGGTTGACGGTGGCTGTTTCAGGTTTTCCGTCCGTTAATAAAACGATAGCAAATTGACACAGGTTCGCCCCGCCTTGTTCTTGCATTTGAGATGCCAGCCGAAAGGCAGATTCCAAATCTGTGTATCCCTCTGCTGGAGGATTATCCAAACGATCTAATAATTTTCTTTTATTTTGGTTATCTTGAATGGTGAGTAAGCCTTCAGTTAGGGAAGTGCTTTCTGTAGCAAAAGAAATCACACCCACTTGGTCTCCAATATCTAATAAAGAGATAAACAATCTCAAACCAGAAAAACGCAACCCTTGAGGGTCGTTTTTCTTCATACTGCCAGAATTGTCTAGCAGGACGGTAGCAGAAATGCAGTCAAAATCTTCTGCCTGCACTTCATACACCGACAGAAATAGAAAAACTAGAGAAAATATAAAAAGGCTTCTTTTGATCCTGACTTTACACATGAGATCTCCATTTCATTTTTTTTTGTTTCATGTGTATAGATAGCTTTCCACCCATTTTGTTAAGCAAAAGAAGACGATTCAGCAATCGTCTTCTTAGGAAATAACGAAAAAGTTAAATAACTGTGTTCTATTTCCGTAAAATTTCCACTAATTTCTGTGAAGGAATACCTAATACTTCTAAAACAGATGGTAAAACTTCACAGCATTGTATAGGATGCAGGATACCCGCTTCTAAAGCAAAGAGAACTTCTGGGGATATGCCCATTTGTACAGCAAGTTTGTCTCGGCTATATTTTTTTTGCCTTCTTATTACTCCAATTAGTACCCCCAATTCTTCTACAAGCAAAGACACGACGGGGGTTTCTCTCCACTGTTGGTGTTCATCTTCTACTGCTTTTATAGTTTGAAGTATTCTTTGTGTAGGATGCGTATTTTGAGACAAATTCTTTGTTTTTTGTCTTTTAAAGGTATCCAATTGTCTGCCTCTCTTTCGGAAAGGTGTTGCTCCGTGAAATATAGCTCTTTTCATATCATTTAAAGGTGGGCAAGAGGCAGGGCAGTTTAAAATGCCCCACCTCTTGGAAATAAGAATTATTCTAAATCCCTAGTTCTTTTTTTATCCATAAGTTACTGTAACTCTTTACTGAAGGGCGTAGAAGAGAAATTCCAAGATGCCGTCTATAATTTGCTTGATTCGCGGCGAGGAAAGGCTATAGTCTTTCCCGATCTCTCGCAAAGTACGGTTTTTCTCGAAACGCATAATAAGTATGTCTTTCTCTCTCTTGGTAAGTTCTCTGCATAACTCTACAACCTTATTGCTCATTAGTATTTCAAGAGCTTCATTCTCAGTATGATCGGTAGAAGGAAACTCATACTCATGAGCTGACTTATCTTCGTTATCGTTAGAGCGGTAATAAGCCTCTATTGATATTGGCACTGATTTTAGAGCTTTGACCACCTTATATGCTCGATTTCGAGCTATCGTATATACCCATTTTTTTGCACTACTGTTTGTATGCTTGCCTCGATAGGTATTTGCCTTGCGCCAAATCTGTAAAAAGGTATATTGCATGATATCTTCTACGTCTTTTGGGGCAAGTTGTCTTCTGAAGTTGGAAGCGAGGTACCCTGAAACTTGTGTGTTCATTTGGTCGTAAAGAGCTTCAAAGGAAGCCTCATCTCCCTGTGCTATCCGAAGGATAAGAGTGTGTAGTTCAGCAACGTCTGTCGTCGTTTTTATCATAGGGTGGCTTCTTTTCCATGACCTAGGCCACCTCCCCATAGGGGGCAGCCTGTTTACAGTCCATTTTCATCACCGTTAGCATGAGATGCTCTCCTTTTTACGTTTTTATATTAAGCTTGACAGTTATAAGTATAGAGACTCTTTTTCAAGAAAAGTTAAGCTATTGATACAAAAAGAGCCAAACACACCATTTCTGGGTGTTTGGCTCTCAGTGTTTTTTCAAATGCCTATCCACTTCAAACTCCTTCTCTAGCGCACGGGATTTTCAGGATCAAGGTCTCTGTGTTCACTGTAGCATAATTACCATATCTCGATAAATCACTCTCAAGTCCTTGATAAGATATATTTAAAGCAAAAATCCCCTAAGACGGGGAGAGGTAGCACAAAGGTTAGAAGAGTGGCAAAGGCGACAAAGACAAAAACAACTACACCCACTCTGGCACACAAAGTTTTAAGGGCAAAGGAGCATCTCTTGCGACTATTGCCCAATCCTGAGCGAAGTTGCGAAGGGCAATCCCCTAAATCGGGGCGGGGGTATTCTGACGCTATTGCAATTCGATATCCCCGTTAAGAAAAGTAAGTTTCAATCCCCTAAATCGGGGCGGGGGTATTCTGACAGAATCTGGGCTGCGTACGAAGTAGCTGAGGTTGATTTTGTTTCAATCCCCTAAATCGGGGCGGGGGTATTCTGACACTTTTTGTTACCGTGTCGCTTAAACACCGTTACCATTTTGTTTCAATCCCCTAAATCGGGGCGGGGGTATTCTGACGGAGAATGGTACGCTGTGCATACAGCCTTTGACTCATGGTTTCAATCCCCTAAATCGGGGCGGGGGTATTCTGACGAACCTGGCGCATCATCATGGTCAGAGTACAATGTGCCGTTTCAATCCCCTAAATCGGGGCGGGGGTATTCTGACGAAATTGGTTACCGTTGTACGTGAACATAAGGTTCGTGTTTCAATCCCCTAAATCGGGGCGGGGGGATTCTGACGCAGATGCTAGTTTATGTCACAACTGTGGCAGAGTTTC
>JABGQV010000074.1 GCA_018648655.1 Anaerolineae bacterium
TCATCGTATTCAGGGTGGTGGATATTCGATGACAGATCTCCCATATTTAAAAACAGAGTATATTGATGGTTTTATAGAAATTTCCGATGAAGAAGCGATTATAAGAGCAAGACAACTTGCTCAACAAGAAGGGGTTTTCGCGGGTTTTTCTTCGGGCGCAAATATTGCCGCGGCTATTCAGCTCCTTAAAGGTCCTTTAAAGGGTAAAACTATAGTAACCACAATTAACGATTCGGGATTAAAATATCTGAGTACCGATTTGTGGGAATAATAATATCTAATGGAGCGAATGAGTAAAATATGAAGATTCCACCACACCTAAAAGGAAAAGAAATATCGCTAGAGCATATCGGCTTGAGTGAAGTTGCCTGGTCTAAAAATGATGCCCTTGATTTACTCAAATATCTCGAAGCAACCGATCATTTTGTCCTTGGTGGTGATGTGCTTGCATTGGAGGTTGATCATTATCAACATAATTACGATAATTGGCACTTTAACTTTGAAGATGGTGATGCCAAAGAAAGTATTGAGCAGGCAGCGAGTTACATCAATAAATATCCTGCTGGTGACTATGCCTTTGTTTTGGTGACTGATTAGATATAAGTAATCGGTCACTTTTCTCTCAACGGAAGACCAGAAAGGTTTCAATCGCGCCATCATTAAACTAGAATCTAGGCTTTAAATGTCGTTTCATAGAAAACGCGCTCTCATAAAACCTTTCGGATTTCTAAGCGCCTGAACGGTTGCGATCATAAACAGGAATTAGACGAAGTGAATTATCAATCAATCAACGACAAAGAATTTGAAGAGAAAATAACCTTAAAAGATTCATATCAAATCATGTATGAGTTTCTGAGAACACTTCATGAAAGAGGCGAAGTAGAGTCAGGTGTTCTGCTGGGGTATATAGGTCTTTTAGAAAATGGCTCTAGCGCAGATCCGGCTCAACTTGAAGATTATTTAAAAACGGCAGAAAAGATAAAAGGAGCAAAATGAAAACAATCGGATTACTTGGTGGGATGAGCTGGGAAAGCACGGCTCTTTATTATACGCAAATTAACGAATTGACCAAAGAAAAATTGGGTGGCTTGCACTCTGCGAAAATTGCGATGGTGAGTGTCGATTTTCAGGAGATTGAAATTTTGCAGCACAAAGGCCAGTGGCATGCCACTGGAGAGATTCTTGCAAAAGCATCACAGCAAATTGAAGCGGCGGGCGCAGATTTTCTGCTTATTTGTACTAATACCATGCATAAAGTTGCGCCACAAATTGAATCCGCTATAGATATTCCCCTCTTGCATATTGCTGATGCAACTGCTGAGAGAATTAAAGCCGAAGGAATAAATAGCATCGGTTTATTAGGCACGCGCTTCACGATGGAGCAAGAGTTTTATGCAGGGCGATTGAAAGAAAAGCATGGTTTGAAGGTAACTCTGCCCTCTAAAGAAGATCGGGAGATTGTCCACCGTGTGATTTATGAAGAACTCGTTTTGGGCGTGGTACGTGAAGAATCGCGGCGAGAATATCTGCGCATTATGGAGGCTTTGCGTGCAGAAGGCGCAGAGGGTGTTATCGAAGGATGCACTGAAATTGTGATGCTCGTTCAGCAGGCGCATACGGATATTCCCCTTTTTGATACTACATCCATTCACGCCCAAGCGGCAGTTGAGATGGCATTAAAATAAGGAGAAAATCATGAAGAAATCTGCGTTAATTGTCGGTGGTATTGCCTTTATCTTTTCAGCGGTGCTTACCTTAGTTAGTCCTTTTCTTTTGCCTTGTATAACCCCATTTTTGGGCATTAGTGCGGGATATATAACGGGGCTTTTTGAGCCTAGCTATACGAAAAAAGATGCTATTAAGATGGCAAGCAAGGCGGCTGCTTTTGCCGGTTTGGGTATGCTTGTGGGCCAAGTTTTTGGGGCAGTAATGAATGGCCTTCTTGTAGGGCCAGATGGGGCAGCCCTTGTCTTAGAAAGTTTCGGGATGCCCGCTGGGCCTCCGGAACAAATGGCAAATATTTATTGGCTAACCTTAACCCTGAGTACAGCTTGTATCTCTTTATTTAATATTGCGCTTATGGCTGCTCTAGGGGCTTTAGGTGGTTTACTGTGGTGGCAGTTTAGCGGAAAGGAAAATCTCGATAAGTCTGAAATAAGCGAGAATGTTGAGTAATTAGTGGAGTTCCTGCATAAACCAAAAAAATGCAGAAGAGATATAAAGAAAAAGACCGAATTATTATAGAAAAAGATTTTCGACAATAATTCGGTCTTTCTTATTTACGGTATCAAGCCTAAGGGCAAGTGAGGAACGCTCTCTTAGTCCCAGCTTACCTCTTCGCCCTCATCATCCAAATCTACATCAAGTTCTTCCTCATCCCAATCTTCGTAATCGTCACTTTCAGTGATAAGTTCATCTTCTGTTTGCGCGTAAGTTGTGCAACCGATATCGGGGTCAATCTCAACAGAGGGCGCTGTACAAGTATCAGCATCGAGATATAGACAGTTGAAATATAAACAACGAATGCGCGGCATAGGATTCTCCTTTTTTAGATACCGTCTCTTTTAATGCGTATGATAGATACAACAAAAACAACGGTGATAACAATTGCTGAAAGAATACAATAAGGGCACCAAGCGTGCAGTACAAATTCTTCGAGATAGGAAAGGTAAATAGAATAGAGTACGCCAACTAAGCTGATGCCAAAAAGAGCAAGGGTGCTGTTTTCTTCAATAAAAGCTACACGATTTTCAAAGAGAAGTATAAGAATAATTAGTAAATAGGTTGCCATGCCAAAAATGGCAATGGGGATACCGAAAACTTCTGCGTAGCGGCTGGTATTTACAGTGAAGCAATCCCCTAGCCCTGGGGCGCAAAGTGTTTCATTATGCGAGAGTTTTATCCAGGTGAGATAGGCAGAATCGAGCAAGCCGATAATGGCAGCAATTAATGCGTAGACATTGATTTTTTTCATAGGATTTCCTTTATTTTATTGCTAAAGTTGATTTAGAATGATTGAGTATTAGCTATCTAAAAGCCAAGCCTCTACTTCAGTTCCTTTTTTTAGAGATTTTACTCCAGCGGGGATAATCAGTAAAGCGTTCGCTTGCACCATAGAAAAAAGATTTCCAGCGCCTTGATGCCCAGTTAGACTAGCATAAAGTTGACCGTTTTCTCGATGAACTAGGGCACGTAGATAGCTCTCTCGGCCATCTGATTCTATAGCATTGGATAAACGCACACGCGCGTGGCTCTGGGCTTGAGTGCCGCACCCCAGCATTTTTCTAATAACTGGCTGTACGAAAACCATAAAGCCCACAAAAGCCGAAACGGGATTTCCGGCTAAGCCAATAAAGGGAATTTCGTGATAGTACCCAAAGGTGAGTGGTTTACCCGGGCGCATATTGATGCGCCAAAAATTCAAATTACCATCTTCTTCAATAATGGCTTTTATGAAATCGAAAGAGCCCATGCTTACGCCGGCTGAGGAGAGAATCAAATCAGCATCTTTCGCTTTGCTAAGGGAGTCACGCACAGATTCTGGGGTATCTTCTGCTACGCCAAGATGAATAATCTCGCATCCCGCAGATTCGAGCATGGCGCGCAAGGTATAAGTATTAACATCGTAAATTTTTCCTGCTGTCAGCTCTTCCCCTATGGGAGTAAGTTCATCACCACTAGAGAGCAGGGCGACGCGCGGTTTGCGATAAACGGGAATATTTGCAATGCCGAGCATTGCCAGCATCCCTAAATCTTGGGCGCGAAGGCGTTGACCACGTGGGAGAATATTTTGTCCGTGCTGAATATCATCCCCACGTTTGCGGATATTTGCGCCCACCTGTGCGGTTTTATATATTTTTACTTTTTCTGGCAAGGGGGTGCCCGGGGCACGATTATTGAAGTCGGTCTCTTCTACGGGAACGACTGCATCTGCTCCAAGGGGGAGGGGTGCACCAGTCATTATCCGTGCGGCTTCTCCGGCACGAAGTTCTCTGCTGGGCATTTTTCCTGCCGGGATATCGTCTACTACCGGCAAGATGCTTGGCGTGGCATCACAGGCTGATTTCACGTCTGCTACGCGGAGGGCAAATCCATCCATTGATGAGTTGTCGAAGAGAGGTAAGTCTGTTTCTGAAGAAATATCTTCGGCGAGTACACGCCCGACAGATTCATCCAAAGGTATAAGTATTTTTTCAAGAGACTGAAATGATTTTAGGATGCGTTCAAGGGCATCGTTTACAGCAAGAAGTGTCATAGTCTTTTTTCTGATTTAGCCCGGATTATTACGTTGGGCTTCAAGCACATTGGGGATATTTTCAATGCGAGTGAGGAGGCGGCTGAGTTCTTTAATATCTCTAACTTCAATTTCTAGGTTAATGTCGGCTAGGCCCTTGGTAACACGGACTTTTGCGTCTAGCAGGTTGATGCTGTCATTAGAAAGGATATGGGTGATATCGCCAATTAGCCCGCTACGGTCGAAGGCCGTAATGCGAATGGGAACGGGATAGGTACGAGCCTGTTCTCCCCAGGTTACTCGAACAAGGCGCTCTCTATCGTTTGTGCGTAGGATATTGGGGCAATCTATGCGATGGATGCTTGCGCCACGCCCACGTGTGATATAGCCAATAATTTCGTCGCCTTGTGTGGGGTTGCAGCATCTGGCAATATTGGTGAGAAGGCCTTTTAGACCTACAACTTTGATTGCATCTGTGGCTTCGGTGCTGATATCTGCTTTGCGAGTGGTGGGGAGTATTTCGGGGGTTTCTGGTTCTTCTTTAGGAAGCTGAGGAAGAATGGCATTTATGGATATATCGCCAATACCTAGTGCAAGTGAAAGATCGTCTGTGCTGCGATAGCCTATTTCACGGGCAAGTTTTTCAAAGTTGGTTTTTTCTTTGACGCCTACGCGTTGCAATTCTTTTTCAAGAAGTGTGCGCCCCTGTGCCATATTTTGTGCTCGGTCTTGTTTGCGAAACCAGACTCGCATTTTAGATTTAGCGCGTTGTGTTTTAACCAAACCCAAATTAGAGTTTAACCAGTCTCGGCTGGGGCCTCCGCGTTTTGCTGTCAGGATCTGAAGCTGTTCACCTGTTTTTACTTCATAACTAAGTGAGACAAGTTTGCCGTTTACTTTTGCACCGCGGCAGCGATGCCCAACATCGGTATGGATATGATAAGCAAAGTCAATCGGTGTTGAGCCAGCAGGGAGGTCAATAATATCTCCGTTGGGGGTGAAGACATAAACACGGTCTTGAAAAACATCCGTTTTCATGCTTTCAACGAATTCGGCTGCGTCATCAACGTCTGAGCGCCACTCCATCATGCGGCGAATATCGTCAATCCTTGCGTTATAAGAAGTGCTTGCGGTGCTGTTTTCTTTGTAGAGCCAATGAGCGGCAATGCCATATTCTGCACTATCATGCATCTCTTGGGTTCGGATTTGGATTTCGAGCGGTTTGCCGTCCCTATGAATTACGGCTGTATGCAGTGATTGGTAATGGTTATCTTTAGGGGCGGCAATATAGTCGTCAAATTCATTTGGTAAAGGCCGGCAATGCGTATGAATTAGCCCTAAAGTGGAATAACAAGCAGGAATATCAGACACAATAATGCGCACAGCGCGTATGTCTAATACCATTTCAAAAGGCTTATTTTTGCGCGCCATTTTCCGGTAAATTGAGTAGATATGCTTAGGGCGGCCAGATACTTTTGCATCAATTTCTTGGGTGGCGAGCATTTTTTCAAGCTCAGATACAATCACCTTAACCTCATCCTCACGGAACTTGCGGCGAGTGGTTAGATGCGATGCTATTTCTTTATACTTTTCAGGGTTGGTGTGCCGAAAACTTAGATCTTCTAATTCCCACTTAACTTGCCTGATGCCCATTCTATTTGCCAGAGGGGCAAAAATCTCGAGCGTTTGTTTTGCAATTCGTTTGCGTTTATGCTCGGGCATAAATCCGAGAGTGCGCATATTATGTAAACGGTCTGCTAATTTGATAAGTACGATGCGAATATCATTATCCATCGCGAGGAAAGTTTTTCGCAAAGTCTCTGAAGCCATATCGGGATTACGTCCTAAAAGGGCAGGCTTGGGATATTCGTCCTCTGCATCATAGGTATTTTGGCTTGATTCTGTTTCATCATCTTCTGGTTTGGAGAAATGCTGATCTTCTCTCGAAACACGCGGTAAATTTGTTAGCTTTGTAACCCCGTCAACAAGGTTAGTGATTTCACCCCCAAAATCTTTTTGTAAATCTGCGAGCGTAATATCCGTATCCTCAACAGTATCATGCAGTAAGCCTGCAGCAACAGCAGCGGGGGGAACTTGTAATTCTGCTAAAATTGAAGCCACAGCTAAACAATGCGTAATATAAGGTTCTCCTGAAGCCCGCTTCTGTGGGCGGTGTGCCTCTTCGGCTAGATAATAAGCGCGTTGGATTAGCTCCCTATCACTTGGACTATAATATTCAGGGAGTTGTTCTAATAACTTTTCGATAGTAACGGCTACGCTAGTGCTTTTCATGGCCCTATTTTAGCCTAAGCTGGGTGGATGTCAAAGAAATTATTGGAAACCCAAACCAGATATTAAAATTCTCTTAGAAATCAGATTTTTTATCTGTGATGTTGATATGCTCCTTTGAATACTTCAGAAGAGTTTATTTATTAAATCAACCTGTAAAAAATATCATTAAAAGGTGTACTTTATCTTTGGCAACTTGACACATTTTGCCCGCTGTGCTAAATTTTACTGGTGTATAATTTAGGGAATAAATTTGATTAAAAAATATTAAAGTCTGGAGGGTTCCTTTGTCTCAATCGCGTACAAAACAAATGGTAGACCGCCTACGTGAAATGCAAGTGTCTTCACCTGATATTGAAGCATCGGCGATAGTCAGTGTAGATGGGTTAAGTATTGCATCTGCTTTACCGCAGGAAATCGAAGAAGATCGCGTTTCTGCAATGTCGGCAGCAATGCTTTCATTGGGTGAACGTATCGCTAGCGAATTAGGTCGTGGGGGCTTGGAACAGGTTCATATCAAAGGCGAGAATGGTTTTGTCGTCCTGATGTCTATTGGTGAGGAAGCCGTTCTAACAGTCTTAGCTAGTCAAAAAGCAAAGTTAGGATTAATCTTCCTTGACATGCGGCGCGCAGTCGAAGACCTTGAAAAACTGATATAACAGGAGACAGTATGAGTCCTCTTGAAAAAAGTGGTTTGTATTACCCTAATAAATTTGGCTTGATTGCGATTAGAGCTTTGGAAGATGTCATGGGCCGGAATGGTTTAAACGCCATCCTAAACTTGGCTGGCTTACCTCAATATATTGATAATTATCCAGCCGATGATTTGAAGAAAGAATTCGACTTTTTTGAATTCTCTGCATTAGGCACTGCCCTAGAAGATATGTATGGGCCACGTGGGGGACGTGGTTTGGCTCTTCGTGCTGGGAGGGCAACTTTCTCTGATGCTCTTAAAGATTTTGGTGCATTAGCAGGAGTGGGTGACTTGGCCTTTAAGGTATTACCTTTGCAAGCAAAACTCCGCATTGGTCTTCCTGCGATGGCAAAAATCTTTACGCAAGTTAGTGACCAACATAGTACCGTAGAAGAAAAAGATGCTGAATTTATCTACACAATACATAAGTGTCCTGTTTGTTGGGGTCGCTCAGGTTTAGATAAACCAGTCTGTTTCTTTAGCACAGGACTTCTCCAAGAAGGACTTAAATGGATATCTGGTGGAAGTGAGTTCCGGGTGAACGAATCTCGTTGCCACGCTATGGATGATGAAGTATGTGAATTTGTTATTCAAAAAGAACCCTTAGCTTCTTAAGCAAGGACCCATTGTGCCAGACAAAAAATCAAAAATTTTAATTGTAGAAGATGACCTCGATATAGCCGAGATGTTAAATGCCTATTTTGGTGTTCAAGGCTACGAGGTCGTTACTGTTAATTGGGGGGAAGATGGTGTGCGAACTGCTGGGAACGAGCGCCCTGATTTGGTTATTCTTGATATTCGCCTTCCTGATATAGATGGTTACGAAGTTGCTCGTCGTCTACGTAGTGATCGACGAACTAAAAAAATCCCCATTATTTTCTTGACAGAAAAACGAGACCGCGCCGACCGTTTACGCGGCTTGGAACTTGGCGCAGATGACTATATAACTAAGCCTTTTGATGTTCAGGAACTTCGCCTTCGTGTTCGGAATTCTCTTGAGCGTATGGGGCAAGGCTCTTTAACGAATCCTGTTAGTGGTCTTCCTGAAGGTATGCTAGTAAATGAGCGTATCGAAGAATGTCTTGAAGAAAAGGAAGATGCTCTTTTGTTGATTTCGCTTGAAAACTTAGAGGCTTTCAGAGAATTATATGGCTTTGTTGCTTCTGATGATGTTTTGCGTGCTGTTAGTTTAATGATTCATAATGCCATGCGAGAAGTGGGTAGCGCAAGCGATTTCTTAGGGCATTTGACTGTTGCAGATTTTGTGCTTATTGTCTCTTCGGAGACTATTGCTCCATTATCAGAGCGTGTTCTTAACCGTTTGGAGCAATCGCTCGATTATTTTTACCCTATTAAAGATAGAGATGAAGCTGTTAATTGGCCTAATCGACTTTCCATTAAAACGGCTCAAATTTCATCTCGTATAGGTGATTTTCAAACGCCAGAAAAAATAAAAAAAGAACTTTTTCGACTTAAAAAATAGAGAAAAAAATTGAATATCACAATTATTATTCCGACATATAACGAAGCGGAGAACCTGCCTAAGTTGGTCTCCGCTTTATTTTCTTTAAATCTAGATATTCGTCTTTTAATTGTAGATGATAATAGCCCTGATGGAACAGGAGAAATAGCGGATTCTTTAGCTGCTGATTACCTTGATAAGGTGAAAATTCTGCATCGCGAGGGAAAGTTAGGACTTCGTACCGCATATCTGACTGGGATTGAACTTGCTCTCGCTACTGAAACAGATGCTATTGCTCAAATGGATGCTGATTTTTCCCATGACCCAGAAAGATTGCTTGAAATGGCAGACATGCTTAAAAACAGAGATGTGGTACTTGGTTCTCGTTATGTTTCTGGCGGACGCGTAGACGAGAATTGGCCCCTCTGGCGAAAAGCGCTTTCTGCATTTGGTAATTTTTATGCTCGTACTATTTTGAGCTTTGAGTTGCGGGATGTAACTACTGGTTTCCGTCTTTGGCGACGTGAAACGCTAGAAGGAATGCCGCTAAATCGTATCCAATCGAGTGGGTATGTTTTCCTTGTGGAAATGGCATATATGGCATATAGCTTGGGCTATCGCTTTGGGGAAGTGCCGATTTATTTCGCAGATAGGCAATGGGGAAAATCGAAAATGTCTTTTAAGATTCAGCTTGAAGCTGCTTTTAGGATTTGGCAGGTACGCTGGGCCTATCGCGATCTTCGAGCAAAAGGGCGCTCTGCTCGCGTAGAGTAAACTGTCGCTCTATTTTTCTATCCCTTGCCATATTTCAGTTAAATTTGCCCATTCATTTAGGGTGAGGGTTTCGGCTCGCCTGCGTGGATCAACTTTTGCATTTTTAAGAAGAGATTCTGTTTTTTCAACAGGAATGCGTAAGCCTCCAGTAAGGGCATTACGTAATGTTTTTCGTTTTTGACTAAAGCCAGCTTTAGCAAGGCGGAAGAAATCGTTTAATAAAAGATGCGGGATACGTGGTTCTTTATAGAGTTCAATATGGATAATGGCCGAATCGACTTTTGGGGGCGGATAAAAAGCACCTGCTGGGATATTCCCTGCAATTTCAGGTTTCCCATAGACTTGAATGCTTAAGGCAAGTAGGCTCATTTTTTTTCCCTCTGGTGTGCAGATACGCTTAGCAACTTCTTTTTGAATAGTTAATACCATACGATTAGGGCGCGGATTATTCTCTAGTAGATGCCGTAAGAGAGCAGATGTAATATAGTAGGGGATATTGGCGACAACGAGATATTCTGGTGCGTTAATAATTTCAGAAGGGGAGACTTTGAGCATATCACCCTCGATAAGAGTTGTGTTCGCGTAGCCAGAAAGAGAATGCTTTAATGCTGGGATGATTTTTTTATCGATCTCAACTGCAACTACTTTTTTAGCACTTGCAGCAAGATGACGTGTGAGACTACCAAGACCTGGCCCAATTTCCAAAACAGTATCTTCTTTACTTATATTGGCAATGGCTACAATTTTTTCAAGTATATTTGGGTCTTGAAGAAAATTTTGCCCTAATTTTTTCTTGGGGCGGAGGCCATATTTTTGTAGAATGGCAGCTGTATTTAGGGCGGGGGGTGTTGAAGAGGGCATAGGTATTATTCGCAGAAGGATTTTGGGGAGAATTCTTTGGTTTCCGTGGATGTTGACTGCTCCTCAGCGAGCCAAGAGCCACGTGAGAAGGCGTCTACATAATTTTGTATAAGAGAGAAATCTGTTTCTAGAATATAGGTATAACCCAAGATGGGGTCATCCACTCTTGTTCCTGTAAATATTTCTTCGGGCCAATTGAGAAAGATGATATCTGAGCCTTTGAGTTCTGTACCAAGACAGGCTAGTTGACTAATTTGCGCGGGGCTAAGATCGGTTTGAACTCTGTTTTGAAAGGAGGATATGATCTCAGGAATATCGTCTATAACTCTGGGGCTGAGAAGTTTATCATAGAGTGCACAAAGGACTTGATTTTGGGCAGAAGCGCGCTTAAACGTGCCATAAGGACGTAAGCGTGCGAGTTGGAGGGCTTGGCTACCCTCGAGGTAATGTTTGCCTGAGTAGAAAACGAGATCGACGCGGCTGGCTTGGTCGGCTGCGCGTCCATCAATAGTTTCAGGCAAATCGACAAGGATACCGCCTATTGCATCTACAATTCTAACGAAAGTTTGCATATTTATGGCGATATAATTATCGGGCTGTGCGCCGAAATTATGGGCAAGGGTACGTGCCATTAATCCAGGGCCGAGGTCTTCTCCGTCGTAATACCCAAAGCCAGTATTGCCATAGAGATAAGATTGATTGAGTTTCCCGTGTGTAATTCCATAATGGTCTGAGATGCCGGGAATTTCAACATAAAGATCGCGCGGAAAAGACATTATAGTAACGCGTGGAGTGACAAAATCAACACGTACAAGACGGATAACATCGCCTAGCCCATAATTATAGATATCACCACGCTGGTCTGAACCAATTGCGAGAATAGTCATGTTACGCGGGCCTCCACAAATAGGAAGGCCGGTAGGTGCAGCTTCAGGGTATGGTGTTCCTGCGGACGAGAAAATTTGATTAGGTTCAGGTGTCCAGGTTGCTGGAAATGGTGAGCGAGGGGTATAAGAGTTTTTGGGTAATTCTAAGACCGGTCCGAGCGGATTTTGCCAAAGTTTATAGGCGCTATCGGCAACCATTAGGCATAATATGAGAATGCCAATGCCTAGGAAAAAAAGCAAGATTTTTTGTAATGTAGACATTTTTTCAGACATTTATAAGCCTATTTTAAAAAATAAATTGTTACCCAATGATGCCAAGGCTGATAATTGGCATCGGTATAGCCAAGGTCTATCCAATCTTTGTCAGGGAAACCGCCCCCGATATCTTCAATAGTTGCATAGCCATAGCCGGGAATATAAACGGCTTGCCCCTGCATTTCGTTATACCAACTTCTTATTACGGCAATTACACCATGCTTAACAGGAAGTCCGCTGGCTGTATTAGGGTAGCATTTTTCTACGCCAGAATTACAGGGGGAATATGATGTGGCATAAACATTTAATGCTCGCCAATATTCTAAATTTTGCCCGTCTACTGTGATTGATTGGATGACGTATTTTGTCCCGTAACCAATAATTTGGGTGCTTGGATCACGTACTTTTCGTTCAGTTTCAATTTCACGCGAGACCTCTACTCCATTCTCATAGCGGATTCGGGTACTGCTTACTATTAACCCTGTAATGCCTGGCGTTAGAATTTCTTCTTGGTCAATGGGAACATCGTTTGAAGCAGTATATTCAACTTCAAAGGGGATTTCTCTCTGCTCTATTTCGGTTTTTTCGATAACACGGATGATGTGGATTTGCCCATCTTCTGGTAGAGGTTCAGACATGGATGGTTGGCTTGTATCGAGACCAACGAGTGGAATACCTGCCTCGATCAATGCTGTGCCAACTGTCTCGGCCGCGCTACGGATGTGGAGAATCTGTTCGTCTACACGGATGGCAAGTTGACGTGATGGGGTATAGAGAATTCTTAGTTGGTCAGTGGCAATTGTCCCCACGGGTGGCTCGACCAAATCTGCGGCATAAAGCTGAAGTCCTAGCTCGGCGAACGCATCTCCCACTGTGGGGGCGGCAGTTTCAAATTCCACTTCTTCATAGGGAGTAATAAGTGTTATCTTCACTGCACGTCGAAGCTGGAGTGTACAGTTTTCACAATCTAATGGAGCAGTGGCATCTACGACTTCTCCATTGAGAAGAATGCGGTCGGCAGCTTCGAGAAAAATCTCGTTTTCTGCCAAAATCTCAGCAGGGATGGGTGAGGTTGCAGATAATGTGCGAATTTCTTCGCCATCTATTAGATAAATGGTATTGGGAGGAGTTTGGGGCTGGCAGGCGGAGACGAGAAAAATCAGCCATATCCAAAAGATGCGTTTCATGAGGTTATTCTAACGCAAAATTTAATCCTCGCAACTGCATTCTATGCCCCGTGCTTTTTCAAAGGCCTCTTTACCTTCCTTGAAGGAAAAATAAATTAAGCCAATTGCGCCGAGACTGTCTATGAAGCCAAAACCGGTTAGTTGATATATGGCACTTGAAACCAATAAAATTAACGACATATATAAACAAACTAGCGTGCAATTTGCATCGGCTAAAATTGGTGCCGAGTTGAGTTTTTCTCCGACATCTCGTTTGGCTCGAATGAGCAACCACATTGTTGCGATAGAAATGAGTGAAATAATTAGCCCCGAAAGTGTTGTTTCTGGTTGATGGCCGCTTACCAAATTGATAATGACGGTTGCTCCCAAACCTATCGCTAAAATATAAAAACTTGTCCCTGTAATTTTTAGTGCTGTGATTTCGAATTGGCTGTGTTCTGTATTTGGATTTCTGCGAATTCGAGTTATCATCGCGATAATGCCCAAGCCAGATAGTACCTCGATAAAGGAATCAACACCAAATCCGAAGAGGGCTAAAGTTTCATCTGCAACGCCAAAATAGATTGCCACTAGTCCCTCAATCAAATTATAGGCAACGGTGATAATTGCTAACCACCAAGCTCGTTGATAAAGTTTATTTTCCATAATTTGAATTATACTGGATATTTTCACTCAAAATTAGCGCAATATATAGTCAGCTAAATCTCCAATAAGGGTGATTCGTAGCTTTAGCATTTAAAGCATCAGACTTCAGCATTAGGCTGAAGTCTGATGTCTTAAGATTGAGGTCTGAAAGTCTAGTACTGATAAAAACCTTTGCCCGTCTTCCTTCCTAAATAGCCAGCATCTACCATTTTCTTGAGTAAATAAGCGGGGCGATATTTGTCTTCACCAAGATCGCGTTGGAGAACTTCCATTACGAAAAGGACTACATCTAAGCCAATTAAATCTGCTAAGAAAAGCGGCCCCATGGGGTGGTTCATGCCGAGTTTCATAACTTGGTCAATTGCTTCTGGGGTGCCAACATTCTCTTGTAGCGCAAAAACAGCTTCATTAATCATTGGGCATAGAAGGCGATTAGAGATAAAACCTGGTGAATCATTTGCCTCAACAGGCGTTTTACCCATTACTTCACAAACACCTACAATTTCTTCGGTGACGCTATCACTGGTTGCAATTCCACGAATAACTTCTACTAACTTCATTAATGGTACAGGATTCATGAAGTGCATCCCAATTACTTGATCTGGACGTTTAGTAACGGCTGCAATTTTCGTGATGCTAATCGAAGAAGTATTTGTGGCTAAAATTGCCCCTTCACGGGCTTTATCGTCTATTTCTTTGAAAATTTTAAATTTCAATTCAGGATTTTCTGTTGCGGCTTCAATCACTAAATCTGCTTCGGCGATAGTGTCCATATTCGGAACAAAGCTAATTGCGTCTGCCGCCGTTTTTTGCTCATCACTGATGCGGCCTTTGGAGAGTAGTTTTGCAGTAGATTTTGCAATTACAGCTTCTGCTTTTTCAAGTGCAGTAGTGTTTACGTCCATGCAGGTTACTTTATAGCCAGAAACAGCGGCTGTTTGCGCAATACCATTTCCCATTGTGCCTGCGCCTATTATAAATATATTTTTTATAGTCATTTTTTCTCCTTCTTTTAGTTTATGAGCTATTCTAACTCAATTGCCATCGCTACTGCTTCACCGCCACCTAAACAGAGGGCTGCTAAGCCACGTTTTAGCCCACGATCTTTAAGAGCATATATCAGAGTTGTTACTATGCGTGCCCCAGACATTCCAATTGGATGGCCTAGTGCAATTCCGCCACCATTTACGTTTACTTTATTCCAATCCCAGCCTTGGTCAGCTAGTTCATAACCATTGGCAAGGCATTGAGCAGCAAAGGCTTCATTGAGTTCAATTAAGTCTACATCTTCAAATCTCCAGCCAGCTTTGGCAAGAATTTTGGGCATAGCTTGTGCTGGAGCTGCAAAAAGTCGTTTTGGATGTACAGCGGCATGACCATAAGAAATGATGCGCGCCATAGGTTTTAATTTATTTTTTTCGGCATAAGCGCGACTAGAGATAACTATTGCCGCAGCACCATCATTGAGTGTGGATGCATTGCCTGCAGTGGTGTTGCCATCTTTGCTGAAAACAGGGCGTAGTTTTGCTAGGGCTTCAGCCGTTGTTCCCGCACGGGGGCCTTCATCTGTATCGAAGATGGTCACTTTACCTTTTCGGCCCGGTATTTCAACGGGAACAATTTCAGCTTTGAACTTTCCTGTTTCAATTGCTGAAACTGCATTTTGCTGGCTTTTAGCGGCAAATTTGTCCATTGCCTCACGTGTGACTTTATATTCTTCAGCAATATAATCAGCGGCATCGCCCATAGGCCAATCTTCAAAAGGATCCCAAAGCCCATCATGGAGTAAAGAGTCTTTCAGGTTAGCATGACCGTAGCGTAATTCCCCCGTTCTGCCGCCTACTAAAAATGGTGCGCGTGTCATCGATTCCATGCCGCCGCCGATATAGAGCTCTCCGTCTCCAGCTTTGATTCCTTGCGCCCCAAACATAATGGCTTTTAATCCAGAGCCACATACTTTATTAATTGTAGTTGCACCAACAGTATTTGGTAATCCTGCAAAAATACTTGCTTGGCGGGCGGGAGCTTGTCCTTCACCAGCTGTAACAACATTTCCCATAAAGACTTCTTCAATTTCAGTTAAATCAGGGATACCAGCGCGTTCAACTGCGGCCTTAATGGCCACTGCGCCTAGCTTCGGTGCGTCAATATTTTTTAATGCACCTTGAAAGCGTGCAATTGGCGTACGAACTGCACTTAAAATTACCACATCTTTTCCTTTGCTCATTTACTGCCTCCTCCAATTGGATTGAATAAACACCCTCAGAAGTTTAAAAGATTTTTACAAAGAACGCAATTGTCAATAGACCTTTTTTATAGGGAGAAAGGTAACTGCTAGTATTCTCCAAATCCTGCTGGAGAATGAACCCGTATCTTCCAATGTGCTGTATTTATTTCGCTAATATCACTGGTGCGAGTGGCTATCAGAATCCATGTTTGCCCTGGACGTAAGGGAATGGAGTTGCCTTCTAAATCTTGAATAGCAATAGGGCGACGTTGCCCAGTTCTTTGTTCGTATTCACCTGCACGCGTGCTCCATTTAATTTCATAAGATTGCCCATCACGAAAAAGATAGCCTCTTTCTAATAACCCCATCTCCATATTCATATCAGCAATATGGGATTGTAAGATCTCATGCTCCACAAAGAGCACTAAGATATTTTCAAAAGAAAGTTCACGCCCTGTGAGTTTATCGGTATCTCGTGTAAAAACAGGGTTTTCATTGATGTTATCTATATACCGTGCCCAGCTTTGTGAGAGAGGGTCATAAATCCACTTTGTTTGATTAACGGTCGAAATAAAAAAATCTACCTGTGTAGCAGGAGTGCCCCCGAGGGGCGGGATTTCAGAGAAAGAGTTGCTTCCATAATTGAAACCATTCGTCCTAGTTAGGGCGTTTTTTTCACTGATTCTTATGAAACGTTCAACTTCAAGCATGGCTCCGGCACTATTATCGTCATTATGCACTTGAGCGCATGAGGGAAGTTGGTCAATAATCTCTCGTGTTGCCCCAGAAAAAATCAAACAACTATTTCTAAAAAATTTTTGAATATGTATATAAATTAAACGTCCTGAGCGCACAGGCCCTACTTGTCCTATCCCTATGGTTTGAGGCAAAGAGGCAATAAGTCCCGCGTCTATCAGGAAGTTTTTTTCATCAACTAGAATAAGATTTGTTTCTCCACTCTTTGGATCGGCGTCGCTATCCAAATTTTCTGACCCTATATTGACTGGTGAAAAACTCATATTTTCTGGTAAAAGAAATTTGATTTTATAGGATTTTTTTGCCTCTACTTCAAACCCGTAATGACCATTTGAATCTGTACTAGTCTCTTGAATTAGAGTTCCACTTTCATCATAAAGCTGAATGCAAATACCCGCTACGCCCTTTTCCCCGCTGCTTTGTATGCCATCTTTGTCTTGGTCATGCCACACGAAGTTGCCGAGGTACTTCGCGTTATGGATAGGCGATTCTGTACGAATTTCACAATCTCCTAGTAATGGCTCTTCGGCAATAGGATATTCGCCATAAAAAACAGCCAAAAATCGAGTTGTGCCCTCTCCGACCAAAAATTCAAAAACCCATGGAGCAAAAGACAGCCCCGATTGCGGACGTGCCGCGATAGGAAAATGGGGTATAGAGAGCAAAAGAGCAGGTTCTTCTAAGAGCAATGGGTTTTCAGCGACCAATCCCGTTAGCGCATTAACACCTGCCGGAATTTGTCCCGCTTCATAATAAATTGGCTCATCTAATGCTTGGGGCGTTGGCGTAATAGTAGGGCTAGGCGCGATAGTTGCCGCAAATGCTTCTACAGGCGTTGTAGTAGCTACCTTAATTGTATCTGTTCCCATCGTGGGAGTGGATATATTTGCAACTTTAGTTTTATTAACACATCCGATAAGAAATAGAGCAAAAAAACTAAAAACTAGGGTTCTTTTTTTCATATAATTATTCTCTTCATATTTTAATGATTCCCAAAATAATAGTGGGTTGGTGTTCGCCCTCAAAGGTCATTGGACAAATATAGTGAAATATTAATGGAGGCTTT
>JABGQV010000053.1 GCA_018648655.1 Anaerolineae bacterium
TCTTTCGGATTATAAAGTCCGTATTTTGGATAGCGAGAGCGGCACAGAAGCAATGACCCGTGTATTGATAGATACCAAAAACGGTGATAATTCTCGCTGGTCTACGGTTGGCGCGAGTACAAATATCATCGAAGCAAGCTGGCGTGCGCTGGCAGATAGCATGGAATACGCTTTACAAAAATAGGAGAGATATCACGTTTCATGTTTGATGTACTATCTGATATATGAAATATAAAAACGTGACACATAGCCAATGAATTTTTCAAATACCGATATTAGCCTTGCTCGAAAATTAGACGCACAAGACGAGTTGGCATCTTTTAGAGATGAATTTCTGATTGATGATCCAAATCTGATTTATCTGGATGGGAACTCTCTCGGTCGTCTTCCAAAATGTAGCATCAACTTTATGAGAAACGCGATTGAAGAAGAGTGGGGCAAGCGACTCATTCAAGTTTGGAATGATGGCTGGGTAAATACCCCCACAGAATTAGGTGCAAAAATAGCAAAACTCGTTGGCGCACACCCAGATGAGATTCTCGTCACCGAAGCAACCTCTATCAATCTCTTCAAATTAGCTATAGCCGCGCTACAAGCGCGCCCAAATCGCACTGAGATTCTGAGCGATGAATTTAATTTTCCTTCTGATCTATATATTTTGCAAGGAATTATTGATTTATTGGGGAAAAAACATCATCTAAACCTAATCTCCTCCACAGATAGCATTAGCATTGACGCCGAAGATATCGAAAAAAACATTAACGAGAAAACAACACTCGTCAGCCTAACCCACGTCGCCTTCAAGAGTGCATTCATGTACGATATGAAAAAAGTCACCGAGCAAGCGCATAAATCTGGCGCACTGATGCTCTGGGATCTAAGCCACTCCGTTGGCGCAGTCCCCATTGATCTAAATGCCTGCAAAGTAGATTTAGCCATAGGCTGTACCTATAAATATCTTAATGGCGGACCTGGCGCACCAGCGTTCCTCTACGTGCGCCGAGATTTACAAAAAGAATTATCCCAGCCTATGTGGGGGTGGTTCGCCGCCGAAAAACCCTTCGATTTTGATCTCAACTTCACGCCTGCCTCTGATATTTTCCGTTACCGAGTTGGCACACCCCCAATGCTCTCCATGAAAGCTATCGACCCCGCCTTAGATATTATTTTAGACGCGGGGATGACGCGTCTGCGAAAGAAGAGTATTGCTCAAACAGAATATCTTATTTTTTTAGCGGATAAATGGTTAAACCCTCTTGGATTTAGGCTGGGTACGCCTCGAAAAGCAGCGTTGCGCGGCTCACACGTCTCACTGCGCCACCTGGAAAGTTTCAGAATTACCCGCGCGTTAATTGAATCCCATCCCCCCGCAATACGCGTCATCCCCGATTTTCGCGCGCCCGATAATATCCGCTTTGGGATTACGCCACTTTATACAACTTTTACCGAAATTCATCAGGCACTTGCGCGGATAAAAATTATCGTTGAAGATAAAATATACGAAGAATACACAAATGAACAATTGGCTATAACATAAGTTTAGAAATTGGTTTCTTCTGCTATGAATAAGCCTTGCAAAAAAAACATGACACACCAAAGGAGAAAATATGAAAGCAAGCATTACCCTCTTACCTGGCGATGGGATTGGTCCCGAAGTCATTGCCGCAGCACAAAAAGTTTTAGAGCGAATTGGCGAAAAGTTCGGACACGAATTTGAAATGGATTCCCAGCACATCGGCGGGATTGCCATTGACGAGACTGGTGGTGCGCTCCCGGACGAGACACTTGCGAGCTGTAAAAAAGCGGATGCTGTGCTCCTGGGCGCGGTTGGCGGTCCTAAATGGGACGACCCAAACGCCTCCGTGCGTCCCGAACAAGGTCTGCTCGGTTTACGCAAAGAACTGGGCTTATTTGCAAATCTACGTCCTGTGCAACCGCACCCTGAACTGATGGGCGCGTCCCCGCTGAAAGAATCCTATCTCGAAGGCGTGGATATGCTCATCTTGCGCGAGTTGACAGGTGGAATCTATTTTGGTCAGCCGAGCGAGAAGCGCATTAATGAAAATGGTGAAGAAGAAGCCCTCGATACGATGATTTATAGCGAAAGTGAAGTACGGCGTATTGCTAAATTGGCATTTGAGATTGCAGGTGAGCGAAGCAAAAAAGTCACTTCGGTAGATAAAGCGAATGTGCTTGAATCTTCACGTCTCTGGAGGAAAACGGTTGCAAAATTAGCCGAAGAATATCCAGAAATTGAACTTGAAAATCTGCTTGTAGATGCTGCAACGATGCACCTGCTCTCCCGGCCACGTGATTTTGACGTGATGGTCACCATGAATCTCTTCGGCGACATTATCACAGACGAAGCCTCGATGTTAACCGGCTCTATGGGCAATATGCCCTCCGCTGCATTGGGTGAAGACCTAAACAGCTTCGGTAAGCCACGTGGGATGTATGAACCGATTCATGGCTCTGCCCCCGACATTGCGGGGAAAGGTATCGCCAATCCCATTGGCATGATTCTCTCAACTGCGATGATGCTCCGCCACTCGTTGGGATTAAGCTCAGAAGCGGAAGCAATTGAAAAAGCGGTCGATGTGGTGCTATATGCTGGGGCGCGTACAGCAGATATTGTACGAGAAGGGGAAGTTGCGTTGGGGACGTCGGAGATGACGGAGAAAATTCTTATGAATTTAGGTTAAGTTTGAAATTCCCATTTTGTGATAAATAAGGGCTTTTTTGTGGTGATTAGGTGCTTACCATTTATGCAGCGAAACTGCTTGAGGAGGGTACACAAGCATAAATCAAGTGTGGTGCGGTTTAGACATCCATCTTAAGTTTCTATTTTCACAATCTGCTTGTTTTTTATGTAGAAGTATGCTAAAAATACAGAAAGGTCAGACGACTATCCAGTTAGAAGAGGATTATATGCATCTTTCTCGATCTAAGCCTATTTCAGAGCAAGTAAATAATGTTTTACGCGAAAGAATTTGCAATACAAATTATGCCCCTGGTGAGCGTTTGCCTTCAGAAAGCGCGCTTTCTAAAGAATTTGGTGTAAGCCGTGCAACGATTAGAACTGTGTTGGCGAAATTGGCGGTAGAAGGACTGATTTTGAGGAGACAAGGGGATGGAACTTATGTGAATGAAAGGGTTGAAGAAATAAATACACATCTTGGGGGGTTATGGGATTTTGCACATCTTATTGAGCGAAGTGGTTTTGAGGTTTCTATTCAATCTCAGGCTGTAGAAAAAGTACGTGCTAGTGAAGAAGAAGCGCGTGTTTTAGCGATTGATATTGACGATGAATTGATTTTATTGAAAAGGTTGTTTTTAGGCAATGGGAGTCCTATAATTTTGGCTAAAAACTTAATTCCGGCTTCGCTCTTGGCTGTGCCGATAGAGAAAATTGATGGTAACCTTCGCATTCGTGAAATTATGAAGCAATATTTTCTTCAAGAGATTTCTTTTGTTACAGTGGAGATTTCTTCAAGATTGGCAGAAGGCAATGCAAGTATTTTAAACCTTGAGCAAAATGCGCATTTGTTGAATTTAAATATGCGATTTTATAGTAATAAAAACGAACCTTTGACTATAGGTGATAATTATTTGAACGATAAGATCCTTAAGCCACGTTTAGTACAGGCTTGGCATTGAGGCAGACTTTAAAAAAACTAAAGTCTAAAATTTTTCAAAAGGGAAAAATTTATGCGCTCTAAACTAGATTCATTTGTTGATGCTTTACTTCCGGTCTTTGCAACATTAGCAGCTCTTGGGGTAGGGGCACTGATGTTACTTATTTTGCGTGTTAATCCCGGTGAAGCCTATGGCGCACTCTGGGAAGGTGCTTTTGGTAGTACCAATGCGATTGCAGAAACTCTCGTTAAGTCGGTTCCGCTCTTGCTGGTTGGCTTAGGGATTTGTATTGCTTTTCGCGCCAGTGTTATCAATATTGGTGCTGAAGGGCAGATGATTATCGGTGGACTTATGGCTACGCAGATTGGTTTGGTTTTTACCGATTTGCCTGGTTGGATGGTCATTATAATGGCAATTTTTGCTGGTTTTTTAGGGGGCGCAATTTGGGGCGGCATTCCTGGTGCGTTGAAAGCTTATTTCAATGTAAATGAAATTTTAAGTACAGTAATGATGAATGCTATCGCCGTGCAGATTATGAATTATATGTTGCGCGGCCCAATGATTGATCCCGCTCAATTGGAAAAAGCTTCAAAAATTCCACAAACAGCGCGCTTAGCAGATGCTTTTCGCTTGCCACGCTTAGCACCCACTCGTTTGCACCTAGGATTTGTTATTGCTATTGCTTTGGCTATTTTGGTTTATATCCTTTTATGGCGTACAACATTGGGATATAGAATTCGTGCAGTTGGGCAGAACCCACACGCATCCCGTTATGGAGGCATTCGTGTACGCCGCCGCATCGTGACCGCTCTTCTTTTGAGCGGAGCACTAGCTGGAATCGCTGGTGCGATCCAAGTTTACGGTGTGAATTATAGGATGATTACAGATGGCTCCTCAACTGGCTTTACGGGGGGAGCCGGCTTTAACGGAATTGTAGCGGCCTTATTTGGGCAATTGCATCCGATTGGTACGATTCCGGCTTCGATTTTCTTTGGCGCTTTGCTGGTTGGGGCAAATAAAATGCAACGTGCTGTTCAAATCCCATCAGCGTTGATTGGTGCATTAAATGGGTTGGTGGTTATTTTTGTTGTTAGTAGCGAAATGTGGCGAAATAAACGACAAAAAGACCGTCTCTCAATAGAAAGTGATGTGGTTAATATGGGCGAATCGCCGTCAGATGACCCAACATCCACGCCTGAGGAGGTGCTAGCATGAACCCAGAACTTGTTATTGTTGGTGTGCTTACTTCTGGCATTCGTTTGGCTACGCCCTATCTTTATGCCGCTATAGGTGAGACTTTTGGTCAGCGGAGCGGAGTGCTTAATCTTGGTGTAGATGGGCAAATGTTATTAGGCGCATTTGCCGCATTTTATGTGGCTTTTACAACGGGAAATCTTTGGCTAGGGCTTTTAGCCGCAATTATCGTTGGCGCATTAATGGGATTGGCGATGGCTTTCGTCACCGTGAATTTACAAGCCGTGCAAGGAATTAGCGGTATCGGATTTTATCTTTTTGGCTTGGGCATGAGCGAATTACTTTTCAAAATGATGCTTGGCACAGTTGAAACGGTGAAAGGCTTTCCGATTGTGAGTATCCCATTTTTGGGCGATATTCCTTTTGTTGGTAAGATTTTTTTCCAACAAAACATCATGGTTTACGGCGCATTTTTACTTGTGCCTTTGGCATGGTTTATTCTTAATAAAACCACATTGGGGCTGAAAATCCGCGCTGTAGGCGAAAATCCCGAAGCCGCAGATTCACTTGGTGTGAGCGTTGCCCGTATTCGTTATTTTACGATTATTTTGGGTGGTATTCTTTCTGGTCTTGCTGGCGCATCTATGTCTATTGCTCTTTTGAATGTTTTTCAACAAAATATGACCAGTGGTCTTGGCTTTATTGCGGTTGCTCTGGTTTATTTTGGGGCATGGCGTGCATGGGGCGTTTTAGCAGGTGCTTTACTCTTTTCTTTTGTCAATTCTATACAATTATGGATGCAGGTCTTAAATGTCCCTATCCCTTCAGAAATTGCAGTGATGTTACCCTATATTTTAACGATTATTGTTTTGGTACTGACGGTGTCACGAGTGCGTCCACCCTCTGCGTTGACGAAGCCTTTTGATAGAGGTGATTAGCCTAAAACGTAAAAAAAATTAGGTGTTAGTTTTTAGATAAGATCTTATAAAACAACAAACAAGCCCAAAACAAGCATGTTACGGCTTTTACTCATAGCAAAGGAGGTGGTTTGCTCAAATCTGGTTCATATTTGTTTAACTTATTCAATAATCTCTAGGAGAAGAAAATGAAAAAACTACTATTTGTTTTGGTACTAACATTTGCATTGGTACTCACCGCTTGCGGTGGTGCACCCGTTGAAGAAGCACCCGTTGAAGAAGCACCCGCCGAAGAAGCACCTGCTCAAGAAGCACCTGCTGAAGAAATGCCTTCCGAAGAAGCACCCGTCGAAGAAATGGCAGAAGCTTTTAAGGTTGCTGTTATTATGCCTAGCTCCACCACTGACTTGGCTTTCAGCCAGAGCATGTTTGATGCTTTGCTTGCTATCCAAGAAGAAATGGGTGGAGAAGCTGCAATGGAAATTGCTTATTCAGAAGGTATGTTCAAAGTTGATGATGCTGCTGCTGCAATTCGTGATTATGCTGCCGAAGGTTTCAATTTGGTCATTGCTCACGGCTCACAATACGGCTCATCTTTGCAAGAAATTGCACCTGATTTCCCCGAAACTAGCTTTGCTTGGGGTACAACCCTCAATACCTTCTCAGAAGAAGGCATTAATAATGTTTTCGCTTATGAAGCCAACTCCCAAGAGGGTGGCTATGTAAATGGCGTAATTGCCGCAAGCCTTTCAGAAGCAGGCGTAATCGGTGTTGTAGGACCCATTGAAGCTGGTGACGCATCCCTTTATGTTAAAGGTTTTGTTGCTGGTGCAGAAGCAGTTAACGCTGACGTAACAGTCAATATTAACTGGATTGGCTCCTTCTCTGATGTTGCTCTCGCTGCTGAAGCCGCTAACACACATGTTGCCGCTGGCGCAGATGTTCTTACCGGAACCGCTCAAATGGTTGTTGGCGCAGTTGGTGTCGCTGAAGCAAGTGGCGTACTTTGGTTCGGCACGCAATCTAGCCAAACCTCCCTTGCCGCTGATGTTGTCGTAGCCAATCAGGTTTATGACTGGACAGTTGCTCTTGACGAAATGATTGCCCTCATCAAAGAAGGCACTTATGGTGGCACAGCTTATACCATCACACTCGACAACGGTGGTATCGTCATGGACTATAACGGTGCTTATGACCTCCCCGCGGATGTAAAAGCCGCCGCAGATGCAGCAGTTGAAGGCATCAAAGATGGCTCTATCGTTATTCCTGTAGAATAAATTTCTTTATAAGACCTGACAGGTTTTCAAAACCTGTCAGGTCTTTTCTGAAAAACCCATAAATTAGATTTTGTGGATTTTTCAGAAAATCAGATTGGATACTCCGCTAAGCAACGTACGTGATTTTGGCTTGATATCGCTTAATAATCTTTTTTCTGAAAAAAAAATTGACGTCAAGAGAAACCCATTATAGTAAGGACTCGAGTCCTTTTATATCGTAAAGTGAATGACAATAGTCGTCACTATAAGAAAAAGAGACAAATTTATGACTGAAGAAAACAAACTCCCCTCAGGACATACCCGAATCGATTCTCTAGAAATGCGCGGAATCACCAAACGCTTCCCTGGAGTACTTGCGAGCGATAATGTTAATTTTGACGTTAAGGCTGGTGAAGTCCATGCTCTTTTAGGAGAAAATGGTGCAGGAAAAAGCACCTTAATGAAAGTTCTCTATGGCCTGTATGAGCCTAGTGAAGGTGAAATTTTCTTAAATGGCAAGAAAATCACTATCGATTCGCCGACCGATGCGATAAGTCATGGCATTGGTATGATCCATCAGCATTTTATGCTCGTAGAGACTCTTACTGTGGCAGAAAATGTAGCATTAGGACTTCCATCATCAAAAGGCTTCCTGACAGATTTAGATAAAGTCTCAGAACGTATTTTAGAACTTGCTGATATTTACGGCTTGAAAATTGACCCAGATGCCTATATTTGGCAACTCTCAGTGGGGCAACAACAGCGTGTAGAGATTATCAAAGCCCTCTATCGCGGCGCTGCTCTTCTTATCCTTGATGAGCCAACAGCTGTTCTAACTCCGCAAGAAGTAGATGAGTTTTTTGTCATCATGCGTCAAATGGTTGCAGATGGACATGGACTTATCTTTATCTCACATAAATTGCATGAGATTATGAATATCTGTGATCGCGTTACAATTTTGCGTGATGGGGCAAAAGTCGGCACAAGAAATATCGCCGATATCACCAAATCTGAACTCGCAAATTGGATGGTTGGGCGTGAAGTCAGCATGACGCGTGAACTTGAAAAAATTGAACGTGGTCCCTCTCGATTAACACTAGAAAATCTTTCTTGTGATAATGAAAGAGAGCTCCCAGCCGTGAAAGACTTTTCTCTCAAAGTTCATTCAGGTGAAATTTTAGGTTTAGCAGGCATTTCAGGAAATGGCCAACGTGAACTAGCAGAAGCAATCACAGGGCTACGTGAAATTAAGGGAGGCAAGGTGCTCCTTGAAGACGAAGATATAACCCACGTTCGCCCTGGAGAAGTCACTGAACGGATGCTCTCCTACATCCCTGAAGAGCGAATGAGAGATGGCATGATTAAAGATTTTACGATTGCTGAAAATATGGTTTTGCGTGAGCATCATGTTCCGCCTTTTGCTGAAAAAGGCTTCTTGATGTTGAAAAAAATTGCCAATCATAGCGATGATTTGATTAAGAAATTCCGTGTAAAAACGCCTTCTCGAGAGACAAAAGCAGGCACGCTTTCTGGTGGCAATATCCAAAAAGTGGTTTTAGCACGAGAGATTTCTCGTAATCCACGTGTTCTTATCGCTGCTCAACCCACTCGCGGACTTGATGTGGGGGCAACAGAATATGTTCATGAGCAATTGCTCAAACAGCGCGGTGAAGGCACAGCTATTATGATGATTTCAGAAGACCTAGATGAAGTAATGGCGCTCTCAGACCGCATCGCCGTGATTTGTGAAGGTGAGCTTATGGGCATTGTAGAACGTGCAGATGCTACCCCACAAAAACTAGGCCTGATGATGGCTGGAGAGAATGTATAAAAATACAATAGAGACAAAAACTCTGAAGTGAATTGTCTTCACAAAGAATATATTAGTTAGAACTGAATCCAAAAGCCTTGTGGAAAAATGAAATTTCCACAAGGCTTTTTTCTATCAAAACTTCTTACAAACTTGTGTTTCTATGGAGAGAAAAATGAGATGCAAAAAGTCTCTTTAGCGATGATATTCGTGCTTATATAGCACTATTAGATAAGACTTTAGATTCAATCAACTCAATAAAAGCTAGTTCATGGCGAACAAAATCGAAATCTGAATCTTTTTGAATTTTTTCAATGGTTGCCTCATTTCTTTCTAGTGAAACTTCTAGCAACTTAATTGTTTCTGTTATATTGCCACGAATAGCTTCAAAACAGGCTTGGTTATAACTTTCTTCAAGACGCATTTTAGGAGCAACAATATCAAGGTGTATATTAGCTTTGTCGTCCATATTAAGATGACGGTAGCTACTTGCTAAAGCGCAGCGAGCAAAAGTATTATTTTCATCTAGTACTATAACTTTCTCTAGGGTTTCTGCTGCTTCTGTAAAGCGCCCCTCGGCCAAATAGGCTTGTCCCAGTTGGTAGAAGTAGTCACTACGGTTAGGGGCTAGTTCAGTAGCTTTTGAATATGCGTCTATAGCAAAATCTTCTTGAGCTAAATGAGAATAATGCTTACCTAACCGGTGCCAAGCTTTATCGTTATTTGGGTCTGTCTCTGTAATATGCGTGAGCGTTAAAATACGTTTTTGTATTTCTTCGTCAGTATAAGATTGGTTGTCGAAATTAGCTGTTTGTGGCATTGCTGGCTCAGCGTAGATGAGCTCATTAGTTTCTTTTGCCTCATTTGGAATTATTAGCTCCTTTATCTCTTCTTGATTTTTTTCATTATTTTTTATTGAAGTGTCGAGAGCTTCTTTATCTTTGCTTTCTGGTTTTTCATAATTATGCTCGACCTCTTCTATTACTTCTACTTCAGATGATTTTATGAATTCTTCAGAAGGTGTTGTAGAAGTCGGCGCAACGTTGGCTGCCACCAGTGCTGTGCCGACCTCTTCTACTTGTTCAGAAGGTTTTTGAAGTGTATCCACATCCTCACTATTCTTTTTTACTTGGATACTTTCCCGAAGCAGAGATCTCACCAGAGCTTTGGTTTTACGAAGAGACAATTCGTTAGCCAAGACCTCTTCTAAGGCTTTGTCCCGTTTATGCTCATCTTCTAAAAGAAATATAGAACGAGCATGGTCTTCAGATATTCGGCCGGTTTCTAATGCACGCTGTATATTTTTTGGCATTTCTAATAAATGCAGAAGGTTTTTTACCATTACAGCATTTCGACCAATTACCTTAGCGATTTGATCTGGAGATAATTTAAGGTTATTTTTCAGCTGTTGATAGGCTGTCGCTTCTTCGAGAGGCGACAGTTTTTTTCTTTGAATATTTTCTACCAACGCTAATTTCAGGCGCTGTGCCTCATCAACATTACGAATAATTGCTGGTACTTTATCTAGGCCTACTTGGTGGGCTGCTTTTAAGCGTCGCTCACCTGAAATAAGTGTGTATAGACCAGCTTCGTCTCTATGGGAGACTATTAATGGTTGAATGATTCCGTATTCACGAATTGACTCGGCCAGAAAATGGATGTCAATATGGATGCGGGGTTGTACTGGATTGATTGATATCTCTTCGATGTTGATGTGTATCAGCTCACCTTCTTTGGGGCGAGTTTCAACTGATATAGCGGAAGCAAGTTTCGACTCTAGACTTTGTGGCGGCTCATCATCCCAATTAAGTGTTGATGTTGGGTGAAGATGTGATGGCCATTTTTTTTCATTTTTCTTTATAGGCATTTCTTTTTTTGCAAGACGATAGGCTTGGGAAGCGTTTTCATGGTCTTCAAGTTGAGAGTATAACTCTCCAATCCATTGCCAAAGCCCTGCTTTTTCTTCTTCATCAGAGCTTTCTTCTACAATATTTTTGTATATAGCCACGGCCTTGTCTATTTTGTTTTCTTTGATGTAGGCTAATGCTAAGTTTTGCATTGCTATCTTGCCTTTGCCCATCTTTATGGCTCGTTGATAAGCTTTGCCTGCGTGCAAATAAGCGCCAGCGTTGAAGTGGAGTGTGCCTATTTCGTTCCAGATATGATTATGTTCATCCATTAGGATTCTCCTATTGCTTATGAAGATGGTGTGATGTGAAGCAAACCATAGCGCGAGAAGTTTTCTATAAGTGCTTCTCCATCATCAATGACATCGGCTTTGCGGTAGGCTTCTTCAGCGCTCTCGTACTCTTTTAGGGCGCGGTGAGCGTTTCCTAGATTATTCAAAGAAATAGCTTGGTCAGCACTATCTTGAAGAAAATCAATGCCGGTTTCATATAGCTGTACAGCTTCTTGGTATTCGCCCTTGCGAATATGCAATAAGGCTAAGTTATTAAAAGCCAAGCCAAATTGAGCATCTAATTCAATTGCTTTTTTATAGGCAATTTGTGCGCCATCGAAGATACCTTCTTCGTAGAAAACATTTCCAAGCTCACTCCATACTTTTGCTGAACTTATCATGGGAAGAGACTTTTGATCGCCATTTCCATTTTTTTTGCTATTATCAGAAACAATTTGATTGAAAAGAGTTTCTTCCTTTGTTATTTCTGGTGAAGGGCTAATTTCTTCTTTCTCTTCAATAGTATCTAAATTCATTGAAAGCTCTTCATCTTCTATTTCATCACTGACTGCTTGGAGTTCTTCTTCAAGATCAACATTATCCTCTTCGTCTAAATTTTCTGAAAGAGATATTTCTGGTTCGAATTCAAGGGTATCTTCTGCTTCTTCACTTTCGAGTTCTTCTGTGGTTTCAAGAGAATCTAAGTTGTCTTCAAGTTCTTCAATGTTTTTTTCAACACTGTTTTCTTGATGTTCTTCTTCAGATACTTTTTCGCTTTCTTCAGTTAAGTTTTCTAACTGGAGGAGCTCTGTTGGGAATTTGAAATCTTCTAGCTGGTTTTTATCGCTATCTTCAAATTCTTCGTTCTCTTCTATAGTGTTAATATTCTCTTCAAGTTCTTGTGAGATTTCACTCATCAGATCTTTCAAGTTGTTATCTAGCTCGCCATCTTCTACGGCATCAAATGAAGGAATTGCATCTTTTGCAATCATAGCGGCTATGGGAGCAAGGTTTTCTTCTGTGACTTCTTCTCTGTTTTCGTTATGAGCTTCATCTTCTATTTCTTCATTGACTGCTTGAAGTTCTTTTACGAGGGGTTTTTCTTCTGTAAGCTCTTCATCTACAGTCACGATGACTTCTGCTGATTGTTCTTCAATAGCTAGCATCAATTTAGTTACAGCATCTTCTGGAGCAACACCTTCAGGGAAAACAATTGTTTCATACTCAAATACCGCAGCTTTTTCATCAAGGGCTTTGTCGTTAATTTTTTCAATGGTTTTGTCTATCCAGGTGGAGTAGATGCTTTGATCGGTATTATCTTCTTCATCTGAAGTTTTGACTGCGATGGAAGGTTTTTCTTCTACGTTGTCTGTTTCTTGTGGAACGTCATCGTTCGCGTCTTCTTCATCTTCGTAAGCGTATTCTGCTTTTGCTACAGCTAAATCATGACGATAGTTTGTATTATTTAGATCAAGGTTGACGGCGCGTTGAAATGCAAGGATAGCATTTTCAAGATCGTCCATAACCTGATAGGAATTTCCCATTCCATGCCATGCAACAGCTTTATCTGTAAAGTCACTCAGAAGCTCTATGCTACGTTGATAATAGGGGATTGAGACTTTAGGTTGCCCTAAGCGCATATAGGCTAAAGCCATATTATTATGAGACCAACCAAACTCAGGGTTGGCTTCAATAGATTTTTCATATGCCTGAATTGCTTCTTCAAAGGCACCAGAATTAATATATACATTTCCTAGCTGATTCCATAACTGATACTTACTCATTTTTCTCTCCTAAATATATTGATATAAATTTATATTTTCTTTGTTGCTTGTTTTACGGTGTTTTTTAATATTTTTGTTTTTATAGTAGCCTCCTACTAACTCATTTAGAGTCTCTATTATTGATATGTATTATTTTGCATAACAATTGCTCATTAGGCTTAATCTAGCTCTGGAAAGAAGCGATGATTTAGGCGGATCTAAAACCCGAGCTTTCTCATAAGCTGCTACCGCTAAAGAAGGCTCGTTGAGCCGACGATAAACATTTCCCAGTTGATTCCAAGATGATGCTTTATTTTTTTTCTTTTCGAATAGGTGAATGCTTTTTTCATATAGTGGAACGGCATCTCTATATGACCCATTTACAGTACGCGCAAGCGCCAAGTTGTAATAAGACCATCCATTATTTGGATCAAGATCTACTGCAATTACAAAGGCATCTTCAGCTAAGTCGTGCATATGGTTACGTACATAATAATCGCCAAGTTCTAGCCAATATTCCACCTTGCTCGCTTTTTTATTTGTTTCTAAAACTTTTCGCAACATCATGCTGTTTTTTCCTTTTTTCAATTTGGGATTAACATTGATAAGAATGGGTTTAGATGTTTCGGGAAGGCTGGCAGGCTCAACTTCAGGTTTGTTGTCATCTTTGGGGAAATCAGATGTTGGAGATATATCCAGTTTCTTTTCAAATGGCCCAGGAGACTGGAGCTTTTTATCCAAAAAATTGCTTTTAGTATGAAGATTATTGGCTTCGTTATATGTATTAATAGCTATTCGATATTTATGTAAGCCTCTATACGCATTTCCTAATTTGTATAGGACATTAGATTTTTCTTGGTCATCTTGTATATTTTGAAGGGCTTTTATATAGAGTAGGGTAGCATTTTCATATTCTTTACGCTGTGAATAAATTAGTGCTATGTTGGCGTAAGCCCAACCGAAATCTTTTTCTATTTGAACTGAACGGTAATATGCTTGCATTGCTTTATTAAATTTTCCTGAACGGTAATAAATATTCCCCAGGAGATTCCAAGCGGGAGCTTTTTCTTGCTCTAGCTCTAGCGCATGCTGAAGAGCGCTTTGTGCAAGGTCATCATTTGCGAGTTTTCCTAACTCAAACCAAAGGTTTGCTTGATGGTATTTAATCTCGAGAGATTGCTTATAGGCTTCTATAGCTTTCTCAGAATCGTTTTTTGCTAGATAAGATTTTCCAAGCCCATGCCAGGCATATGAGAAATTGGGGGCAAATTGGATAGATTTCTGAAAAGCATCAATTGCTTGAGTAGTTTGACCTATTTGAAGAAAGACTTCACCTAGTCCTTGCCAGCTTATTGGGTCATTGGTGTCTAGATCCAGAGCGGCTTGATAAGCAGAGAGGGATTCATCAAACATGAATAAAAGTGTATAAAGTTCACCAATTGCATTCCATGTTGAACTCCTTTCTGGAGAAATTAAAGAAACTTTCTTTTTTACCCATCTCGCACTGTCATATATTTCTTTTTTTGCTAAGAATAATGCGGTTATAAGTTCAGCTTCAAGTGAAAATTGTTCGTCTTGTAGAACCTCTGCTATTTCATTAGCTTTATCTAAAAATTGAGAAGCCTTATCATATTTTTTCTGTTTATAGTAAAAAATGCCGAGCTTAATAAATATATGTGCTCGTTTTGTTAGCCCTTCTTTATCTCTGCGAATATCTAAAGAAAACAGATCTTCTAATGGGGGCATTTCGAAATATTCTTTCTGCTCACTTGTTTCTTCCAAGCTGGAAAGCTTTTCCCATGTTTTTTTTATCACTATTGAGAAAAGATAGTCTAAGCTAGGGAGGTCTGAAAACTCAGTTAATTTAATCTGACAAAACCAATATGGAGGCATATTCTGTACAGAAGACACAAAATCTTTCTCTGACAACCAATATACAACTCGAATTCGGTTATTGGTAAAAAAAGCACTTTGAGAATCAAGTAATTGATAGGTGTTTTTATCTGTTTTGCTTCCCATATGCATAATAAAGAAAACAGTCTTGTCCCAATTATTATTGTCTGCGATTGCATCGATAATATTTTTTTCATTATCAACATCAGGCGTAATATGCTGAATATGTTGCCCTTTCTTAATCAAATCTGCTTCTAACCCTGAGACAGCCTTAGCGCCTAAAAAAGTGTTTTCATAGAGGGCCCAGAAAATTCCAGGCTTGCCCCAGCGTACAGATAAAAGAATTTCCTTAGCGAGTTGCGCTGTTTTTTTTGTATAAGAAGGCAGAGGATGTCTTTCATCAAGCATCAATTAAGCTCCTTAAAACAGGATGGATATCGCACCAGTTCTCACCATCTCGATACTCAAGGACAGCTAATAATTGCAGAAGAGGGCGTAAACGATCTACGTATTCAAGGCGTTTTGTTTTTGAGATGCGTCGAAGAAGCTTGATATCTTCCTTATCCAGAATACGACGATATTCATTACGTATTTCAGTCGCTGACCACTCCACATCACTTATCTCTATGAGCGTTGCCTTGCGACGACGAGCACGCCCAATAGATGTACGCATAATACGAGCTAATTCTCTAAAAACGCCACCACTATATTCAATAGCAAGCCTTGCGGCATTAGGTTCTATTAAAGTGGGCGACATTCTTAGGGTAATAAATTTTTTGAGAGTTTCTATACCTTCAGTGGATGATATTTCTCCAGATGAGGGATTTGAAAGGCTTATATTAGGCAAAAAAATGGCTTGATCTCGAATAGCATCAAACTCTTTACTATAAAACAAGGCGCTTGAAACGGTATAAACTATGACACAGTTGGGCTGTGTCATAATCTCACGATGGTCATGAAAAATAGCACGAGCTTTCTCTAATTCTGGTTTATCCATATCGTCTATTAAAACCAGAGGATAACGTTTTTCTTTAGCATAAATTGCAGATGAAATTGAATTTATTACGGCAATTAATCCTGTAATATCTTTTTCAAAAGTTTGCCTAAGACCAACACGTGTTGCTGGTTCTAATTTCATGCGTAAACCAGCGTTTATGAAGAAGGCATCAAGCGTTGCGCCAACTTCACTTGAAAAACGCCCTTTTTCAGTTGTTTGAACCTCGTGTAGGACTTTTCCTCTCCAGCCATCAAGTTCCTTCAGTAAATGCTCAGGAAGTTCACCTCCAGCTTGTCTATACTCACGAAATAAACGTCCACCGATAGCAAGTAGTACATCTCTAAAATCGAGATCGATAATATCTGCGTCTTGCCTGATACTAAAATTAATAGGCCAATATTTCTTTTGAATCTCTACATCTCCTAAAAGGTGTAGAAGTTCGGTTGATTTCCCACAACCGCGATGTCCAGAAAAGAAAAACTTTGGAGGTTTATAAAAAGGTGCCAAAAGCTCATCTTTTAATTTTTCTAGGGGATTCTCTATTCTATTTACATAAAAAGAGTTTGGTTCTCCGTTTTCATTGGGATGTAAGGGAAGGTCTAGTTCAAAGTTAAGCCAAGCCCTGTCAAAATCTTTTGCAAATTCGTAATAAAATTCATCCATTTTTTTTATCCTATCTAGAAACGTAAATCTAAAGAAGCAAAACGATGTGAGTTCATGCTTGTATCTAGTAAATCAACTTTTTGATTTTCCCAACATTCTGCAGACCAAATTTCAAAATGATCTCCTTGGCCGATAAAGACTGCTGAGTTATTCTCAAAAAGTTTTGCATATTTGTATAAGTATTCAGATAATTGTATTTGTCGTGTCTCATTGACTTCAGCAAGGATGGCATTGCCTAGAGATAGTCGAAGCAGCTTTCTTGTTAAAGGGTTTGCTATATTAAGGCTGGTAACACTTTTGTAAAATAAGAAAAAAGTTTTTTCTGGCATGATTAATAAATTGCAATCAAAGCCTTGAAAGATAAAGAGATTGTCTGTGAGTTCATTTGAAAAAGGTTTTGGAAATTCAAATACTTTATTAGCATCAATTTGAATTGTGTGTTGCCCATAAAACATAGTTTCTGCTCTTTTGTGAGTATGAATGAGTTTTCTTTTTTTACAGACAAAGGTTCCGAGATGATATTTGTTCTTGTCAGATTAGTGCTTATATTTTAGACAAAAAACAATGTTTTGATAATAGACTTTAGAAGCCTTTTAGCCTTCTCTTTTTTAGCAAAAAAAAGCGCATATTAAATACCCTCTTTTCAGCTATTCATTCATCTATTTTTGAGTAAGCACTATTGAGCCCTTGGTGACTTGTTTGGTATGGCGCTTAAGTGGTGTTCTGCAGCCCTAAGGATAGGTGTTGCTTGCCCTTATTTATGTATCTTGTTAATATGCGTAGCTGCGCATATTTTTGACCTGGGTATTAATGCTACATAAAATTGGTCATTTATGAGTAGTTAGTTCTTTGAATTAACTTAAATAGAACTAATTGAACCTTATTGTTGAATAATATGCCGTAAGTTGATCATAGCAAA
>JABGQV010000052.1 GCA_018648655.1 Anaerolineae bacterium
TAGGCAATTGGTAATGCAATCCTTACCCGACTCTGTCAAGCATAGATATAGTATTAAGTAAAGAATGGGCAAGAATGGGAGGCCACAAATTACGGCCGAAAACCACATACCCTACTCCCATTGCTAGACCAATAAGCCCGACCGTAATTGACCGTTCCGACAAGTCATTGGAGTGTCTGAAACCAAAAATGGCCGCTTGAAGGATTACTGCAAGAACAGTGGCGAAGTGGGTGCTTGAAAATATCCTCTCTATCCAGTTTATCAAGAACCCCCTATCTAGCACCTCTTCAAGGAAAGATTCAAGCCAGATTACAGGAATAATTGAAAAGAAGAGAAGCCAATTATTTTTTAGGTCACCAAATTTACTTACTGCACTTTCGCTGGATGTGTCCGGCGACAAACTCCACGCGAACTGATCCTTGAGTATTTCGAAAAGGATGATTCCCCCGATTGCCATTCCAAGAGTAAATACGGTGGCCCTTATCAGTTTCTTAACGTCACTGGGTTTATAAAGGCCTATTTCTGCCCAAGTAACGCCTCTTGCCCTCATTCTCCAAGCTGCAAGGATTAAGGTGGTGAAGGACCAGAAAAGGCCATTGGCCAGAAAACCAAGACTTTCGAAGTAGACCTCCCTAATCAAAAACATCACCGACAGATATAGCGCTAAATCAACGAAAAAAGCCCCAGGGCTAACTTTACGAGAGCTCGCAGGTTCGGGTTTTACACTATCGCTTGTGGCTTTCATCCTATTCTCCTAACGCTTTGACCAATAATCATTTTAGAATTCACTACTATCTCCGTTTGTTTTGCAATGTCTGCCCTTCAGTTGCATAAGCTGCCCGCCGATTTTGTGAACGCAACCCAATTTTTCCCTAAAAAAAATGACCAAAAATCGCTCCGCATACCCTAAGCCGAAGGCGGAACAGCTGAATGGGGGGGTAGCCCGATCACTGTCAAGAGTTTTCTAGTCAGTTACTCAGAAAACTCATCGGTCAATTACTAACAATTCCTTCTTGTCTCCTAAATTGGCCCTTAAGGAATTAATTATTGAATCATCATTCCCAACCCAAATTGCTAATCCGTCTTCATCAATCATTTGTAGTAGGCTAAAATCTTGCTTGCTATTCCCTGCAGCAATTATTATATTGTTCGTAAATTTTTTTAGCGCTTGAGATTTACCATCCCCAATAGGAATAGGTTCTAGCAGATTAGGTGTAATCTCCCCACTTTTAGAATTTGGCACTAAGGCTGTCTGCATACCAATAATATGGGGTTTTGGCAATCCGAAGTATTCAGCACCAATAACCTGGGCAGACCAAATATTTGTTGCAGTGACAACATAAACGTCGAATCCATTGAGTCGTACTTCGATAAGGAATGATTGAAGTATCGGATCAGGTATTGGAACCGGTACTTGAACATTTAGCTCATCAAGAATAATTGCTGGATTGGGTGAGTTTATTACCATATTTGTAGCTTGATAAACATCATCAACATTCAACCCGGCTAATACTTTGACAGCATATTTATATGCTTCAGTTTTATTCTCCTTTAGTAAACTCGCATATTGAATCCAATGCTGTGAAGACAACTTGTTCTCCAAAACCAATTGGGCAAACACAGCATCGCCAATATCTCCTATCAATAATGTATCATCCATATCAAATGCTGCGATTTTAGCGTATTTAGGCTGAGAGTTGATTTGAGATAGTTTTTCGACCAATGCCTGAGGTAAAGTATTTTTGAATTCAGAAGCTTGGATCTCTCTTTCACTTAAATTTAGAATTGTTAACAAAGTAACTCGCGCATTATATTCAGAATTCGAATAACTTGTTCTAATTGATAAGAGGAATAACAATGCTACAAAAAAGGAAACTCCAAGGACGAATGCTAGAGTAATAAAGATATCGCTGTTAGAGTTTTCAAATCCAATAAGGAATAAGCCTGAGGCTAATATTAACCCAACAAAAAAAGCGGCTCTACTTGCGTGAGTGCTATATCTCGCAGACGAGACACTCCTTGCGTAGCCATAAGAAGGTTGATCAAACAGAATGATATCTGATACATGTTCTAAAAAATGAAAAAAATGTTTTCTCCCATTCGCGCGAATTGAACGATTGTTTTTTGAATTAAAACCAATGGGAAAATTAACCTTGCTAACTTGAGGGGAAAATGGATCAAAAGCTATTATAAATTCTGAATATCCGAACCATCTCATCCCAAACTGAGGAAGAACTTCAGAAAAATCAACTACAACTCTTGATAAATGCGGCTGATTGTAAGCTTTTAAATTATCACGTACAATATTTACGAATGGCAGTTTTTCATAACCTCCACCGATAACTTGCCACACGATTCTGTAAAATTGATAAAAAATATAGCCTACTGGTAATACTAGGCTAGTAAACACAGCCGTTGCCATATTTACGAATTCGCTTGGTATAGGTAATCGATTTCCTAATAAAATCATCGACAAGTAAATAGGCAATAATAAAAACAAACCGGGAATTAAATGACGAAATAAAAGTTGCTCCATAATTCTTTCCTCGTTTGCGTTACCTGCTGGCGGGTGTTGACGAGATAACACTAGATAAATAATAGACATTCAAAACAAAACTAACTCATTTTTGCGTGCGCATCCCACCAGTCAGGCGCACACGGGACTCGGCGGCTCTTATGGGGTGAAGCGTGCTATCCATGTTGGGCTGATTTGAATAATGCCTAATAGCCATGCAAGGAATACGCCTGCGGCAACAATCATAAGCGCACCAATGCTACAACTGCCAAAAATATAATCGTTTATGTGAGCAACTTTGTCTTCAAAAATCAACAGCCCTTCTTTCGCAATATACCTCTCTGGATAACCAGACCGAACAATAAAAAACTTTGTGTCCCCTGTGTACATTGCTATTCCAGAAATAGATGTTTCTTTGGCTGAAACAGTTGCAATTCTTCTATATGAGCTATCGGCAAGTTGCATGTAAACGCTATCGCTAGAATTTGGTAATTCTACTCGCAGTGTAAAGCTAATATTGCTCATTGTTACATATGGAATTGGGCTGTATCCGAAAAGTCGAATTCGCCTAAGACCATTCGAGACAACAGATATTTTTCCGAATTCTTTTGTGTCTTTGTAGCTATAGAAGTGTGGCATGTGAACAACTATCCTTCTGAGGCCCTTATTCATTATTGCTAATGCTAACGGCGAAGTTGAGCGGAAACTGACGCTTACGAAAGAAGCCGTTCACCAGGATAAGGGCAAAACTTATACAAAGAGTGAAACAATGTATAGACCTGACGCTGAACCCATATTTATGCAGATAAAAGGCCGCATAAGTAATTCCCTACAGAAAAACACATTAACTTTAGGCATTATAACATTCTCATTAAGTGAAATAAGAGAAAAGAGTAATAATTGCCAAAAACTGTGATATACTACTGCCCGCTCCGCGAGGAGCATTTGTTTTGGTTTTGGTTTTTTCGCAACGCTCCGACAAGTATCGGGCGTTTTTCTTAAAACAGAGTGGCTCTTAAATTGGGATGGGTCAACTGTTGAAGAACAGGTGCAATAACTATAACGTTATTGCTATCAAGACCCACAATTTAGCTTGCCATTGCGAGGCACTTTTATCGCCGAAGTGATTTTCCTAAAAACAGAGAAAATCACCACGCCTAAGTGCGTCAACTCGCAATCGCAATAAATTTTCACCCAATCTAGGAGACAAAATGTCCATCAAATTTTCTGATTTAAACCTTCGACCTGAGATCATGGAGGCCCTTGAGAAGCGCGGTTATACTGAGCCAAGCCCCATTCAGGCACAAATGATTCCCATCATGATGACCGGCGTAGACGTCATCGGTCAGGCACAAACAGGCACGGGTAAAACCGCCGCCTTCGCCCTCCCCATTCTTCAAAATTTAATTACCGGACAACGTAAACCGCAAGCGTTGATTCTCTCCCCGACACGCGAACTTGCCATGCAAGTAGCCAAGTCGATGGAATCTTATGGCGCATATACCAGCGTTCGTGTGCTTTCTATCTATGGTGGCTCCTCTTATGGACGTCAGATAAGCGCACTCAAACGTGGCGTGGACGTGGTCGTCGGAACCCCCGGGCGTTTGCTTGACCTTCTAAAAAAGAAATCACTCGACCTCAGCGAAGTTCGCACCCTCGTCCTAGACGAAGCAGATGAGATGTTGAGTATGGGTTTCATTGACGATATTGAAACTATCCTCGACGCAACCGCACAAAGACGCCAAGTGGCACTTTTTTCTGCCACTATGCCGAACCGTATGGGGCAATTGGCAAAAAAATATCTTAACAATCCAGAAACAGTTAAAATCAAGAAAAAACAACTTACAGTAGCAGCCATTGAACAACGCTACTATATTATGAACCACCGCGATAAATTTTCTGCCCTAAGCCGCCTTTTTGAAGCAGAAAATATGACACGCACATTGATTTTCGTCCGCACCAGAGTTGGGACCGGCGAATTGTCGAATGCGCTCGCTGCTCGAGGCATCGCCGCTGAAATGATTAACGGTGACCTCTCTCAGGACGCGCGCGAACGTGTCATGTCCCGTTTTAAAAATGATCGTATCCAAGTCCTTGTTGCTACCGACGTTGCCGCACGCGGTTTAGATATCGATGATATCTCTCACGTAGTCAATTACGATTTGCCCGAAGACCCCGAAGTTTTTGTGCATCGCATTGGTCGTACAGGTAGAGCAGGAAAAGAAGGTGTAGCAATTTCATTGCTTACCCCAAAAGATACGCGCATGTTACGCCGCATTGAAAGTTATACCCGCCAAAAACAGACCAAAGCTGAACTGCCCACAAAAGATGATATTTTACAAAATCGCCGCGACAAAATCGCCGAGCGTATGATTGTTTGGCTTAATCGCGGACGCTACCAAAATGAGATGGAAACAATAGAAGTTTTGGTTGCAGCAGGACACGAGCCTTTGGATATCGCTGCCGCGGCCTTAAGAGTTATTCGTGAAAAAGACAAAGAACAAGCGGTTGAGAATATCAGCAAAGTGAACGAGTGGAAGTCTCACCCACAGCGAAATCATAAAAAACGCAATAAGGGACGTGGAAAACCTCGCTCTGGCGGTAATTTTTCATCCCGAAAATCGCATGAATCGGGTATGGTGCGCCTAAGCCTAGATAAAGGCCGCACTGATGGAATTCACCCCGGTGAAGTAGTTGGAACGCTTGCCTATCACGCCAAAATTTCTGGCAAAGTGATTGGCGCAATCAGCATTCAAGACGACCATACTTTTGTAGATGTGCCAGAAAATGTGGTTGATAAAGTTTTGTCAAAAAATGGCAATTATCGTTTAAGAAATAAAACGAAGGTAGAGATAGCGAGAGCCTAGCTTGAAAAAGTTAGTTGAGTATTAGATTATCAAAGATACCGAGTGTTTCAAGAGCACTCGGTATCTTTTTTCTTTTAACAGTAGGATATAATGACATTATTCATAATTAATTGGAAACCAGAATGCTTATTTATCATCTAACCCTTCACAAAGATTGGAAAGCCGCTCAAGAAAAAGGTGAATATCGCACAGAAAGCCTCATAAAAGAAGGTTTTATTCATTGCTCAACAACCGAGCAAGTTCTGTCTGTGGCAAATGCCTTTTATAAAGCCCAAAAGGGATTAGTTCTCCTTGTGATTGATCCTGAAAAATTAACCGCCCCTTTGCAATGGGAAGCTCCTGCGCACCCTGTGCCAGAACCTGCGCCGAAATCCCTGCATGGTGAATTCCCCCATATCTATGGTGCTTTAAATATAGATGCAGTTATTGAAGCGCACGAGTTTGAGCCGAATGATGATGGTTATTTCACTTCTGAGAAAATGCCTTAGCAAAGGTAGAAAACCATTAAGAAAAACTTTAAAATTTCACGCAAAGGCGCGAAATTAATGATCCTATGATTGATTTTATCCTCTGGTATATCACCCTTAGCCTCCTTGGTCTAATCACCTTTCCTCTTACTTATCATCTTTTTCCTAAATTCGCAGATAGAGGCTATACCTTTGCGCGTGTTGCAGGGTTATTAATTTGGAGCTACGCCTTCTGGCTACTTTCTTCGCTAGGTATTACTTCAAATAATATCGGTGGCATTTTACTAGGCTTAGCAGTTTTGGCAGGGCTAAGTCTTTGGTCCTTGAATATTGAGGGCCGAATGGGGGATATTCTAAACTGGTTTAAAGCTCATATCTCACTTCTTCTAATTGTTGAAAGTCTTTTCCTTATCACCTTTGCGGCGCTTGCCCTTTTCCGTGCCGCGAATCCTGAAGCTCTTGGTACTGAAAAACCAATGGAGCTTGCTTTTATAAACGCTATTTTGCGCTCGCCTACCTTCCCTCCGCGTGACCCTTGGCTTTCAGGCTATGCGATTTCTTATTATCATTTTGGCTATATTATGACAGCAATGCTTGCCAAAATCACAACTACAGCGGGGAGTGTTGCCTTTAACTTAATGATTGCGCTTATTTTTGCGCTCAGTGCAGTGGGGTCTTATGGCATTTTACATAATCTCTTGGCTTTGCGATCTAAGGCTAAAGACTTAAGACCAGAGACATCAGACCTAAGTGAAGAAACTGCCAATTTTTCTGCTTTAAGCTTTCATCCCATCACGGCGCTGCTTGCGCCTCTCTTTTTATTATTAATCTCTAATTTTGAAGCCCTCCTTGAGGTCATTCACCAAAAAGGTATTCTCTGGACTGCCCAAGTGCCCAATTTTTGGACATGGCTCGATATTAGAGAGCTTCGCGATAACCCAGCCGAAATAGCGCCTATCCCTGATAGATTTTGGTGGTGGTGGCGTGCATCTCGTGTTATTCAAGAATACGATCTGATGGGCAATCACCGAGAAATCATAGACGAATTCCCTGCATTTTCCTTCGTCCTAGGCGATTTACACCCTCACGTCCTTGCACTTCCATTTGTCTTACTCTCTATCGCTATTGCCCTATATATCTATCTTGGTGGCTGGAGTGGAAAAACGAAAATCTTTACTTATACCTTCACTGTCACTCCCCTCTCTATCTTTATTGTCTCGCTCACGCTTGGCGGCATCGCTTTCTTAAATACCTGGGATATTCTCTCCTCAGCTGCGCTTATCGCCTCTGCTTATGCCCTCAAACGCGCCCGTGAAAAAGGTTGGAGCTGGCAACGCCTAGAAGATTTTCTCTATTTTGGCATTTTTACAGGCGTTTCTGCCCTTCTTCTTTACACTCCCTTTTATCTTGGCTTTGCCTCCCAAGCAGGCGGGATTTTGCCAAATCTCATCAATCCCACTCGCGGGGCACATCTATGGGTCATGTTTGGCACGCTCTTATTCCCCATCTTTTCTTGGATGATTTATCTCGCTTTTCCTCGTGCTAAGGGTATATTTCCTTATTCGCGTCGAAAAAGGGCTAAATCTCTTTCTATAGATTGGACGCGTGGATTTGGACTTGTTTTGGGCTTGCTTATTGCCCTTTGGCTTTTTTCTTGGCTCATAGCATGGTTGGCTTCGGTTATTAACTCATCCTTAGCTTTTTCTCTTATCCAATCACAGGGATTAACGAAATTCAATGAGCTTTTTAGTGCGGCAAATGCACGACGGCTTGCGTTTAGTTTCAGTTTGCTTACCCTCTTAGGAGTAGCAGGGGGCGCAGTATCTTTGCTTATTTTCAGAAAAAAGTCAATCGAAGTAGATCAAACCAAAATTCACGCACGTACCGATCAGTCTTTCATCCTACTAATAATTATTTTGGGCGCTTTGCTTGTGATTGCCCCTGAGTTTTTCTATCTGCGCGATCAATTTATGACGCGTATGAATACTATTTTTAAATTTTATTATCAGGCGTGGATTTTGTGGAGTTTGGCAGGGGCGTACGCAATTGCTATTTTGATAAAAAATAAGCGGGGCTATATTATTTTTGCGCTGGTGCTAACGAGTTTGCTATATCCATTTTATGGGGTAATTGCCAAGGCACGATCTGAAAACCTGACTTTAGATAGCGCGGCGCATTTGCGTGCAGATGAAGCTGCCGCAATTGAATGGCTGCAAAGAGCCCCCGATGGTGTTCTTTTGGAAGCAGTGGGTGGCAGTTATACAGGCTATGCGCGTATTTCTACCAATAGTGGTTTGCCAACTGTACTCGGGTGGCCAGGGCATGAAGTCCAGTGGCGCGGTGGTTACGAAGAAATGGGGTCGCGTCAGGATGATATTGAGACCATTTATATATCTAATGATTGGGCAAAAACGAAAATCCTTTTGGAAGTATATGAGGTGCGCTATGTGATTGTGGGTGCACTTGAAAGAGGAACTTATCCAGTGAATTTTCAAAAACTTGAACGATATCTTGAGCCGGTTTTTGTAGAAGGCGAGCTAATTATTTATCTTGTACCTTAAGAGATAAAATATCTTATAGGGTTTTGTAGGAGAAACAAAAATCCCCTAGCGCATAAGCGTTAGGGGATTTCTTTTTGAAAGCTGAGTTTCTATGGTGTTGGGGCTTTTCGTAGTCTGCGCGCAAAGAAAATTACTGCAATGAAGACGAACATCATCATTACTAGACCAGGTATACCAACATCATCGGCAAAACCACCATCAGGTAGGGCAGAAGAAGTAGGCACAATAGTTAAAATAGCATCTGCCGCTTGAGTGAGCGCGGCGGCTATGGTCCCTGTAGCAGCGATATTGGGTGTTGCTGTAGGAGTATCTGTGGCAACGGCAACAACAGGGGTGGGGCTTGCGGTTGGTGAGAAGATTGGGCTAGGGCTGGCAAGGGGTGTTTGTGCCAAAGCTGTTGAATTAGCAGATTCTGTCAACATTTGAACTACTTCAGTTTCTTGTGCCGAAGCAGCTTCATTTGCTTCTAGAGAAGCAGCTCTTTGTTGAGGAAGAACAACTAAAGCATAAATAGCAACACAGGCTAAGGCCAAGAGAATAATGCCACCAAGAACACTAGCTGCAATAATAAATGTTCTATTACTTGTTTCTTCTGGCAAAGTTTCTTCTTCGTCTACGAATGCTTCACCTTCTTCATCTTCAAAATCTTCAAATAGAGCCATGATACTCTCCTCTTTAATTTCTATGGAATTTATCTTATCCTAGTACTTCTAAGTTTACCAGAGGAACGGTGATTTCTTCTCCGCTGGTTAGTTTTACTTTGCCTGCTACAACACGTAAGCCATTTGGTAGGGTTTGTAGTGCTGAGGGTAATTCTACTAATATACCTGTGGCGCCTGCATGAGGTCTACGGCGTAAGCGTACTTTTTGATCTGGCGCAAAACTCTCAACTTTACGTGGGGGAGGAGGCAAATTACTGTGAGGCAATGGAATAATTACTTCTGGGCGTGTACCTGTATAGTGGTGATAGGCTTCTGCATTAACGGTGACATTTTCGCGTTGCTGATTGGTACTAATAATTTTATGAGCACTGGCATTCATAGGTTTTTTGCCAATTGCATCAGTAATGATAATGGGATAGGGCATTTTACGCGCTAAACCCAATAAAGAAGGGTGAAGGCTTGAGAGAATGAGTCCGCGTACTGTAATATCTGCTGCAGCTTTGAGGCTTTCTGCATCCTGACAGGAGCCACCTAAAATGACAAAGCTACGGATGCTAATATCCATTTGACTTGCTTCTATTACGTGGTCTGGTTTATCAGCAAGAATATGGAGGGTACCGCTATTTACGCGACCGTTTCCCCAGATTCCTTGTACAAGTGCGCCAACTTCTTGAATAACTACACCGCGGTTGGGTATTACTTCAATTATTTCACCTGAAATCCCTGCTTTGATAGCTAATTCTTTGCCTGAGGTATCTAGCAAAACCTGACCGCCGCCTACTGCAACGACGCGTCCGCTTTCTTTTACTTTGACATCATTAGCAATAAGTCCGCCGCCAGTTGCAATTATGGTGCCTGCTGAGATATTCTGTCCAACACGAATATCGTTAAGCTTTTTTTCGGCATCTTCAGGTTTTATGCCTAAAAGACGTGCGACATCGATAAGGTGATGTTTATAGGAATATTCGGCTTCAGCAATTATATTTGTAGCAAGAACACGCTGATTAAGTTTTGGAATCACTTCACCATTAACGGGTAATTCTCTTTTACGAAGAATTGTTGTTAATGCAAGATTATGGGATACAGGTGCAAGCATGGTCTAACCTCCTAGCGTCCAGAGCCATTTTTTGATTAACTCACGACGACGAACATCGTCTGAAGTCAAATCAAGAGGACGTCCACGACCATCTAGAACGATTCCTAGGGCGCTGCCACTAACTTTTGTAGATAATTTCTTTCCTGCTCCAAGCCCAATATCAGCGCGGCGCAAAGGTTGCAGATTTAGGTCGGCTGTTTCTCCTGCTCTGAGAGGTAAGACTTTGAAGCCACCTTGCTTTATCTCTTCTGTGCTTACAGAACCATCGGCGCGACGTAAGCTGGCTTTGAGGATATTTGTTCCGTAGCGAGCAGAGCTAACAGGGGCAATAACTGTGGCTAGATTGATGAATGCGCCAGTTTCAAGCGCTTGCACAGGCAAAATGCTGCTAATATCTGCTGCTGTTCCTAAAGCGGGGATGAGATTATTTTTATCTAGGATAAGGGAGGTAATACCTGCAGGTTGAAGGGCATCCAGCAAAATGAGGAGGCTTTGCCCAAAGGTGGGTGCATTTGAGAGCACACTGCCTCCGGCGAGCACAACTTCAAAGAGGGGGAGCAAGCTTTTCTTAAGGACGGGCACGTCATCTGGAAGCTCTTTGGAGAAGCTTTCTATAGCGAGTCGCAGGGCTTCCCTTCCTAGAGCTTGCTCTATCAACAAATCTTCTTTTGTTGCTGGAATGCTGTTGGGATAGAGCGCTTTGGTGTAGATATAGTCGTTAATTTTTTGGGATGAGGCGCTTATAGGCAGCCAACGAGCGATGTTTTTAGCGGTGGTGTGGCTTAGAAGTTCTGAAACGCTTAGACCCATGCCAAGATGTGGGTAGACTTTTGTTTGGAGGTGATTGCCAAAGCCTAGAGAGAGTGTTGTGGCAGAAGATCCTAAGTTAATAGAGAGGAGTGCTTTTTCTGCTCCGTAGAGCTTGCTAAGAAGGTGAATGATTCTGCCTTCGGCAAAAACAGAGGGGAGCATTCGCCCACCCGCCCACATATTAAGTTCTTCTATACCAGTTATCTGTTTTTTGCGAATTTCAACAAATGCTTGTGCTAATGCTGTTCGAGCTGTGCGCAGGTCTTCAGTGCTTACAGACGGACGAATATTAGATGTTGTGTGCATGCTACTGCTAAGAGGCTCAAGCGTTTTGAGAACTTCATCTGTCATTTGTTGATTGCCCGCAAAAAGAATAGCGGGGCGTTTTTCTTTCGGCATTAGGTATGTTGCCAAGCCAATGACTTCAATGTTTTTTTTCAGAGAAGGTGCTGCTCCATCATCTGTACCACCAGCGATGATAATCAGGTCAGGGGCTGCTTTGAGAATAGCATCAATTTGTTCTTCTTCTTTGCGGGAATCATTTAAGCTGATGCTTTCAACAACGCGAGCATAGGTAGATGTAGCAAGATTTTTTGCACTTTCGAGTGAGACTTCTGAGAGTAAGCCGGTAATAACGACTTTAAGGGTTTCTCCAGCAGAGAGGGAAGCGGTAATTGCGTCTACGCCACTGCCGTCTTCTTGAACTGAGGCGATGATGCGATTGTCTTCGTCTATCAATTTTCTGCCTGTAATTTCTTCTAGCCTTTCAATTGCCTCTCCTATGCCTGCAGATATATCGTTAAATGGCGCGTGAGCGGTGCTGGGTGATTGGCCAATGGCAATAAAGCGATAGCGACCATCTACTACATCAAAAAGTATAGCACGCGTAGTCGCGGAGCCAATATCAAGAGCTAGTACAGAATCACTACCGATTACTGAAGCCATAAGGTTTTTATAGAGGCGATAAAAGTGGAGAGGAAATCAAGGCGTTCGATAAAGGCTGTTAGAGCGGCTGAGAAAACGCCTGCGAAAAGAACACCAAATGTGATTGCGATAAAGACCTTGCCAATTAGGGCAAGAATATTTGTGACTATATTGCGACGATATTTTCCATCGTCGTTGCGTTTTGCGCTAAACTGAAAATAGATTAGTGTTGAAATAGTGCCGAGAAGCATTACTCCACCTTCAAAAAACTGAATTCCGGATGAAGTGCCTCGGGCATTTGCAGCTTCTAAATCAAAAGCATTAATTGCAGCCATTGTCTGAGGGAAAAGAGTTCCTTGTACTGTGCCAGCAACTGCAATTGCAGCACCAACGCCTACCATTAAGGCTATAGAAGGAGTACCTAATTTTGAAAGGCGAGGAAATGCCTTCATCAATAAAAGAACGACTAAGAATAAGGCAATATAAGCGCGTATTTTTTCATCTTCTGTGCCTATAAAAATAGGTTGTATAAGTTGAGGCATTAAAAGATCTTGCCATATTACTGCAGCAACGTAGCCTGCCGAAACACCGATGAAAATATAAGTGGTGGCTCTAAAGAGAAAATTATCGCCAATTAGATAAGACAGAATAAATAAAGTCAGGAGGAAGGCAATGATGCCTGAGATAAGTTCAAACACTTTATTTTCCCTCCTCTTGTTTTTTTTGTTTTGCGCGTATGGCCACTAAGAAGTTGATCATGGCGCCAATGGCAATCAGAATTTCCGCAAAGAGAAGTCCAACACTATAAGCATCCCAATATTTTCTACCAAGGCCTTCTTGACCTTGCATTGCTTCATAGGTTGCACTGCCTGAAAGGCCGCTTATTAGAGCGTCTATTTGCCCAGAAGCATAGTAGGGGTAAATAATTGGTTCGGCTTGTGCACTAATCGCCATTAAGAATGGGGGCATATTTTCTTCGTTATTCTCAAGATAGAGGGTCTTCTGTTCAATCCAGTTACGCCCTTTTTCTGTGTCGTTAGTCAGGATAATGACAATTGAAAAATCAGAAAGGGCTGCGATTTCTTTAAGAGATTCTCTTTCCCAAAAAGCAGTATTGCCTATAGTTTGGCGCGGACTGCTGATGAAATTAGATATCCCTGAAGAGCCCCCAGGTAAATAGCCAAGGCTTTGATAATTTGCACCAGAGATGATTTCGTAATCACTTTTCAATCTTATTTCTTCAAATAAATTTTCGGCAAGTGCAGATCCTGTTGGAGATGTAGAGAGAACTACCAAATTTTGACCACGTGACATTAATTGAGTTATTAGTGGTGAAGCGATAGTTTTCATTTCACCAGAAAAAGCTGCTTCATAATCAAATACTAATAATGCACTTCCCCCAGTAGGCAGTTGTTCAACGAGATTGACAGCATTTCTGATTTCGGGGATCTCCATATTTGGAGAAGGAACCATTGTTGATTGGCTTTGCAGAGAGAAACCAAGAACCAAAATAAGCAATAGTGCAATGACCCAACGTAAAACTGGAATTGAAGAAGTCTTGGCAGGAGCAAGAAAAGGATGTACTTCTGCTTCGCTGGCTAAAACTTCTTCTAATAGTGCTGCGTTAGCTTGTTGGCTATCGCTCACATTTAATTTGATTGAATGTGCTTTAGGCTTGCCGATTTGTTCCATTGCAGAGACAGCAGGCAGAACACCACTTAATCCAGCCAGAGGTCCTGTCCCGACAATATTTTCGTCGGAGGATTTTGAAGAATCGGGCACAACATCGGCCACAGGGCGCATTGCTTGTACCCAGCTTGGCAATTCTGCCCCAGAAGCGCCACCATCACCCCCGTCAGCTTCTACCTCGGCCATTTCTTCTTCATCAACATCATCAGGGCTTAGGCTTGAGAGCCAATCGGGCATCTCTATCCCAAAAACTTCATCTGAGACATCATCATCTTCTTCAACAAAGGCTGCATTCACCGATGGGGATGGTGAAACAACATCGGTATTTGCATCTATTGTAGATAAATTATCAAGCCAATCAGGTTCTTCATTTGTAGAGGAAGGAGGTGGTTTTTCAACTTCTTCTTCTACTGCATCTACTTCATCCGTCTCGTTAGTAAATTTTTCTATGCTGGATAGCCAGTCAGGGACATCGCCTTTAGCTGCTGGGGCGATATCTTCTTCATTAGCATCTTCTGCTGAAAGAGCAAAGGGATCAGAGGTCTGTGAACTTGCTTCTCTTTCAGCAACGCTATCCTGTGCAGATATATCTTCAACTTCTTCTACAGGGGTTTCAGTAGGCTTAAGGTCTGCCATCCAATCGGGGAGATCATCGCTTTTGCTGAGAGTTGCTTCTGCTTGGATTTCGTCAACATTTTTGTCGGCAGGGTCTTCTCCAGTATCAGGGTCTATCATCCAATCAGCAATACTATCTACTGAGGCAGTAGCACTATCTTTGGAATCTGAGAAGGTGTCGTCTAAGGCTGGCGCATCGGCATTGCTTTCTTTTTCAGAGGGAGCTTCTTGAGAAGCAGTATCGTCTACTTGCAATCTGCTCAGCCAGTCAGGCGTATCTTCATCTAAACTGGATGAGATTTCTTCGGGTGCTTTTTCTTCGACTGCTGGGGTTTCATCTTCTGAGCTTGTCATCCAGTCTGCGAGAGCATTTGTATCTTCGGCTGTAGATGTAGTTTCTTCAGGTGTGCTTTCTGTTTCTTGAAGATTGCTCATCCAATCGGGGAGGTCGGCATTATTTTCGGTTGTTGGGGGTGTTTCTTCAGCTGAATCAGAAGTTTCGAGATCCGTCATCCAGTCTGGGAGGGGTTCGTCTTCATCAATACTCTCGGTGAGGTCATCTGCTTCTATACCGGAAAGAGGTTGAACAGCAGGTGTTTCAGCGGGGGGAGAAGAATCCGCTTGTTCAGAGAGTGTAGATAGCCAATCTGGGAGTACGCCTGTCTTAATATCATCTGTATCTTCAGTCTTTTCTTCTTCAAAGAGATTGGGTAAGGCTTCAGTTTCTTGCTCGCTATCTTTTTCTTGCAAATCGGAAATCCAATCAGGGAGTTCGCCAGTATTGATGGGTGTGTCTTCTTTGGTAGATGCGATAGGAAAATCACCCGCTGTAATAGGCTCATCTGTTGCTGGAGTGCCAGGGAGTTCGACTTCTTCTTCTTTTTCAGGAACTGTTGTATCACCTTGAAGGTTCACGAGCCAATCAGCGGCTTCAGCTTCATCCTCATCTTCCTCGTCGTCGTCTAAACCAGCAAGCCAATCGAGAGGTGCTTCATCATCATCATCATCTTCTTCAATAATGGCTTCAGGCTTTTCTTCTTCAGCTGGAGGGGGGGGAGGCACAGGTGCGCTTTCTTCTTCTTTTTCTTCTGGTTCACTGGATTGACTTCCACCCTGACGCGCATTTTTTAACCAAGCAGGGAGAGCAGATTCTAATTCAGATGTCTTTTTTGCTGTTGGGCTTTGGCCAGAATCGATCAGTTTCCCTACACCGTTTAACTCACTCGTGCTTTGGCGTAAGAGTTGGTTACAGTGTTGGCATTTTTCTAAAGATACGGGGTTTTCTTCTCCGCAAACGGGGCAATTAATGATGTCCATTATTTACCCCCGTAAGGACGATCTGCCCCAATAAGAATACGTAAACCTGTGAGCAAAGTGCCTAAGCCAACGCCTAAGAGAATCCCGCGTGCACCACTTGTGGCAAGAACGCCGACAACCCAGGGACGAATCAAATCACCTACTAGGGGGATTTGGAAAAAGGGCAAAGGTGCGGCGCCGAGCATAGTGATTAGCGCAAAAAAGAGAAAGATCATTGCCGTTAGATCGTTGCGGTGGCGTAAAAGACGTATACCAGCATAAATCAGGGTAACAGCCATAATCGCGAGCAAACTACTTTCAACAGGCAAAATAATTGCATTGAAAATAGACTGCATAGTGGGAGAGTCTGTGCCTAAGAATATGCCTAAAGCCAGTGTAATAATTAAAGAAGCAATTAATAAAAGGCTATAAATACGCCCTTTTTCCTTCCCCATTATTTTTTTGAAGTGAATAGAGAGCAGGTTGCTAATACCCACAAAGACTGCTGCCCCAGCAAGAATAACCGCCCATTGAACAATGGTAACACGTAAGCCAACTAAGGTATTATTTGGCAAAAAATAACTCAGCAAGACGAGTACGCCCGTAGTGATTGCTATGGCGGGAGCAAAGAGCTTGGTCATAGAAGACCTGCCAATAATTTCATTGCCGCGCCGCCAAGTAAAGTGGCCACGATTATCCAGCGTAAAATATCTTGAACATATAGGCTAACCAAATGAGTTCGACCTATATCTAAATAAGCACCAGAAGCGAAGAGTTCTTCACCTATTAATACTTCGTTTGCATTTGCATATAAAACAGATTGTGCAGGAAGAGAATCGGTAGCCGCAAGGGTGAAAGAGCGAGTTCTTTCAGATGCGTCGCTGAGCAGGCCAACCTCTACGCCAAAGCTACCAGCTATCATATTAGCGGAAATATCTTCATCGTAAATTGTAGGTACTGTGCCTGCGGCATAAGAAAAAGGCGTAAGCCCAGCTAAACGGCCAGAGCTTGCTTCATAGCGGTGATCTACACCAGCAATATTATGAGCTATTTTTAGGCTATCTTGAGAGAGAATAGTGAGAGTTGCGTCCCCTGAAGTTGCCAAAGGAGATTTATCACTAGCGGCCGACAGCTCTGCTGATTGACGCAAGACGCTCAATGAAGCAAAAGAAGCCGCTGTACGAGAATTGCTAAGACCAGCTGAGCCAAGAGAAAAATGAATTCGAGACCCATTCTCTACAGCATTGCCGAGAGCTTTTGTAAAATTGGCAAAGGCAGGAATATCACGAAAAGACGCTTTTACCCTATCTTTGAGCAAAAATAGCCCAATGAGTAAAATTACGCTAAAGAAAATCAATATGAGACCAGCAAGAGCAGGAATTTGCACCGAGTTAGTCCTTCCTTAAAAATGAGATAAAAGCACGTCTTTCTTCTTCGTTTTCAAGAAAACGCGCTATATCATTGAAGCGGCCGCCACCAAGCAGTGGTTCTCCAAAATATAAAATTTGTGCGCCGACTATATTTAATGGTTCCCCAACTTCTAAGAACCACGCAACAAGGCTTTTGATTTTATAACGAGTTAGTGTATCTGACCATCTTGTCCACGCAACGCTTGGTCTTTGCATAGGCTAAAGTATAGCATATTTTAAGGTTTGAGAAAATTAGGTCTCTCACTTCTGTAATGAAAAAATAACTAATTATTGAGACAGAA
>JABGQV010000199.1 GCA_018648655.1 Anaerolineae bacterium
TAAAAAAGCTCTCTCATAGATAATGAGAGAGCTTAAACTTTATCGGTATACCAAAGCCTAGCTTCGTCTCCGCCCGCTGAGTAGACTGGTGTAATATAGTAATTGTAAAATAGCCGTCACTAAGGCTGCCACATAAGTGAGCGCAGCGGCGTTAAGAACTTTATTTACACCCTGTTGTTCTTTTTCGGTCTGAATAATGCCTGTTTCAGCCAGCAAGCTTTTTGCACGTGCTGAGGCATCGAACTCTACAGGGAGAGTCATTAGTGCAAAAAGCGCACCGCCTGCAAAAAACGCGACACCAAGCCAGGCGATATTAATCCAGTTGAAGAAAAGGCCTGCCATAATTAAAATCCAACCGAGATTTGAGCCAAGGTTAACCATTGGCACCATTGCCGCGCGTGCTTTTAATGGAAAATAGTCTTCAGCATCTTGTATGGCATGGCCAAGCTCATGCGCGGCAATTGCGAGTGAGGCGACAGAAGTTCCTTGTCCTACCCCTTGCGAAAGACGTAGGGTTTTAGAACGTGGGTCATAATGATCTGTCATCTCACCGCGAATTGCTTCAATTTGCACATCATAAAGCCCTGCGCGATTAATCAGGCGTTGTGCTGCTTCATATCCGCTAATCTGACTGCGAGCAGGGACTTTGCTCCACTTCTTATAGGCAGATTTCACATACCAGGAAGTGAACATCACCAATAACATACCGGGGAGCATATAAAGTATATAGGATGAGTTGAAAAACATAATTACCTTCTTTTTTTGTGAGTGGGCTGTCTTCTATACAAACTTAGAAGAGGCCATCAAATTCTATTGGCCAGAAATTTCTTTTAATAAAAGTTCTATAGCTTTATCCAATTGGGGGTCAAGTTCAGCTTTGAAATCTTCTTCTGTCAATTCAACGATCACATCTGGGTCTAAGCCAACCTCGTGGATTGTTCTCTCATTTGGGGTGAGCCACTTTGCAATTGTGACGCGTACAGCGCCCTGCTCATTATTGAGCGGAATCCAATTTTGTACGGAGCCTTTGCCAAAAGATGTGATACCAACTAATTGTGCGCGCCCAAGGTCTTGAATCGCTCCAGCTACCACCTCAGATGCAGATGCTGAACCCTCGTTGATAAGCAAGATAATTGGCACATCTGTTGCTAGACCACCATCTACTGTTAGGTGAGTATCTCGTGTTCCGTCCCCGTAATCTTCGTAAAGTACAACCTGATCTTCTTCAAGGAATTCAGAAGCCACCTGTATAGCCGTGGTCAAGTAGCCACCGCCGTTATTACGGAAATCAATAACAAGCCCTTCTGCGCCTTCATCAAGAAGTTCTGTGATTCCTGCACGTAATTCGGTTACTGTATTACCGCCAAAAGTATTAATTTGGATATGTCCGATATTATTTTCAAGCATTTCGCTTTCTGCGCTGGGGAGGACAATCTGACCGCGCGTGATCTCAAACTTGAGCGGCTCCGATACCCCTTCTCGTATAATGGTCAGTTCTACCTTTGTCCCCGCTTCACCTAGCACCTTAAGGATGACCAAATCTCCATCTATCCCTGTCATATCTTCGCCATCAATTGCGATGACAATATCACCAGCTTTTAATCCTGCTGCTTCGGCAGGTGACCCAGACATTGGACTAACGATAGTGAGATAGTCACCAGTTGAATCTACCCATGCACCAATACCCTCATAAGAGCCTCCCATGCTACTGTTTGCTTGGGTATATTCATGCGGGGTCATATAGGATGTGTGTTGATCACCAAGCGAAGCCAACATGCCGCTAATAGCACCTTGCATGAGCTTCATATCATCTACGGGCTGGTCAACATAATTATCGTGAACAATTTGCCAAGATTCCCAGAAGGGGATAAAAAGAGAATCGAGCTCATCAGGGGTTGCCGCAGCTGTTTCTGCTGAAGGAGTTGGTGCTAGGGGCGGTGCTGGTGGAGAAAATATGCCAGCAGGGACAGCATCTTTGACTAAATAGCCAGCCGCAAAGCCGCCCCCGAAAACAGAAATTAGTAGTACTCCGGCAAAAATGCCAGTGAGAATATGTCGAAAGGCTTTATTCATAGAGTTAGCTCCGTTTATTTCTTTAAAGTAAAAAAATCCTATCACGCTGAAATTAGAAAATCATGAAATCAATATATGAGGAATATATGCAAGTCTTGGGTATAGGAGACTTAATCTTCTTTTTTATCTTCTGGCTCATTTAAGTTTTCTACACGCTGACGCAGCTCATTAAGTTCGCTATTGCCTTTTACGAAAGGGTTCATAAGGTCTTCTTTTGCAGCGTTAAATTTGCCAATTTTCATATCTTTTGAGCCACGCACAGCGAGGAACATAATTAAGTTTGAAAAAATGATGATGGCAACGATGAGGAGGACAACGAGATAGGTATTCATAAAAAGTCTCTTTTAAAAAATAGTTTATATAAGCAGTAAGCCAAGTAAAAACTCTTAGCAATATATTGCTAAGAGAAGGCTTTCATTTTTTTGTCATAAAAACAAGTTTCTCTGTAAAAGCATTAGCCAAGGTGCAAAAGTGCAGGGAGCTCATCCCAATTATTGAGTTTGGCATCGGCATCTTCTGGTTTACCTTTATTTCCCTTTAGAATACTAAAGAGACCAAAATCTTTCGCAGCTCGTGTTGTGCGCGGGAGATCATCTATCATTACGCAGGTGCTTGGGTCGCTTTCGCCGACTAATTTCATGGCGTTTGCAAACGATTCGGGTTGGGGTTTTGCGTAAGGAGCAATAGCGTAGATATCGAGAATTTGCTCAAAGTATTCGCTGATTTCTAAATGAGCTAATACACGTTGGGCATGCTTTGCGTCTGCACTGGTGAAGATAATCTTCTTTTGGGGCAGACGCTCAAGAAGGGCACGTAAGTTTGGGTCAGGAGCGATATATTTCTCTAATGGCAGTTGATGTACGTAGGCGTGGTACGCATCTTCATTTACATCATAATTGGCTTGAATCCCGCGTAGGGTTGTCCCGTAGGTGAGAAAATACTCTTCACGCCGAGCAGGAATTTCGTCCCAGGAGAAACCTAGTTCTTCGTGCATATAGAGACTAATCCGGTCTTTTATGCCTTGCCAAAGTCCACTTTCATGAGGGTAGAGAGTATCATCTAGATCAAAAAATATTGTTGTGTAGGTCATGCAAAAATTATACCTTTGCTTAGGGACTTTGAAGATGGCTTTCTAAGAAATACAAGAAACTTTTTTGAAAATCAGGTTCATAAATACCATTAAAGGTATGTTCGGCACCTTCGTAAAAAGCGCAATTGATTTCTTTGCCAAGATTGGTGAGCAGCTCACAAGTTTCGCGGCTATATTCAACAGGGATTGCAGCATCGGATGTGCCGTGATAAAGCTTAAGCGGCGAGGTGATATGGTAATAGGAGATATGCGGAGAAATTGCAGGAATAAGGTGAGCAGGTGTATTGAGCTCTTCTGTTAGGTTGAGATATTGTGCGTTTTTTATCATATCACCGGTCATGGGCGCATATAGCACAGTTGCTTGAATATCATTGCTAACAGTAATAACGCGTAATGCTACTTCTCCGCCCATACTATGCCCCCATAACCCAACTTTTTGGGGAACAGCTTGTTCAAGCTCGTTTAGCTTTACCCCTTGTGTTTTGATAATTGCAATTAAGTTGAGAATGTCGGTCGCTAATCCTGTGCGGTAGAGATCATCACCTTTATCTGATTCACCAAAATTACGCATATTGGGATGAAGTACTAAATAGCCTTCGCGGCTGAGAATATCTGCATCGTATCTTGTAAAAGGCGTGAGATTATAGTTACTAATATCGTAATTTCCATGAATAACGATCATTACCGGGAAAGGGCCTTTACCTTTGGGGATATTCACAAAACCATAAATATTTAGACCATCGCTGGGATAGAGAAATTTATAGCGTTTAAAAGTCTCTGTTTCATCGATTTGTTCGAGAATTTGAATATCTCCCCCACCATAACTGCGCTCACGCATAGCAGGGATTGTATATTTCCACAAAGGGTCTGGTGTATTTGTTATAAAAGGTGTTGGGGTGAAAGTTGGGATAGGTGTAGGGGTTTCAGTTACTGAAACCGGTTGGAAAGGAGTATTTGTAAGAGGCGGAGGTGAAGCCACGGCTTCAGTAGGCAGCGGGGTTTGGGCTGGGGCAGGCGCACAAGCAACAAGAAGGAAGATGAATATAAGCAGCCAAGGTTTCATATTATTTTTTTAGGATAGTTTATAAGGATAAAAAAGAATGATGATGCTCTGCAACATACGTGTTTTGAACTTGAGTGCTGAGAAAAGATCTACCCTTCAGGTGGAGGACCAGCTTTCCCATAATCTAGTATATCGCGTATACCCGTTCCGCCTCGTGGTTCTGAGACAAGGCCTTGAGATTCCATCTCATCGACAAGACGGGATGAGCGCGTATACCCAATGCGGAGTTTTCGCTGAAGCATAGATACAGATGCACGCCCTTGACGACGAACGAGATCAACAGCTTCATCGTAGAGGGGGTCAATTTTTTCTGCCATCTCATCTTCAAACATTTCTACTTGATGGAGCGGCACACCATTTGGGAGATTTGCTGGTGGGGTTTCTGATGAAGTCTCTTGTACTTCGGGTGAATATCCTGCTTGTATTTTCCAGAAGTGCACTAAACTATCCGTTTCAGAATCTGAAACATAAACCCCTTGGAGGCGAGCTGCGGCAGGGGCATCGGGTGCCTGATAGAGCATATCACCACTGCCGAGCAATCTTTCTGCGCCAGTTTGGTCAAGAATAACGCGGCTATCTACACCAGAGGCAACTGCAAAGGCGATTCGTGCAGGGAAATTTGCTTTGATTAGACCCGTAACCACATCTGTGCTGGGGCGCTGAGTTGCAAGAATCATGTGAATGCCAGTTGCACGTGCTAGTTGTGCCAAGCGTGTAATCGTTTTCTCTGTTTCATCAGGGGCAATCATCATTAGGTCTGCTAATTCGTCAATCACAATGACAATATAAGGGAGTTTTTTTCCGCCCTGTGATTCGATATATTTATTATAGTCAATGAGGTTACGCGTGCCTGTTTGAGAGAATGAATGATAGCGTTTATCCATTTCACGCGTCATCCATTGTAATGCGCCTACAACCTGTTCGGTCTCTACAACTACAGGTGCAAGAAGATGTGGAATGCCGTTATAACCCGTTAATTCAACGCGTTTGGGATCAACCAAAACCAGACGTAAATCGTCGGGGGTATTATAGAGAAGCATCGATGTCAGGATAGCATTAATACAAACAGATTTACCAGAGCCAGTTGTGCCGGCAATAAGCATATGGGGCATTGCGGTTAAATCAGCAATGCGGGGATGGCCAGCTACATCTCGCCCGAGGGCAAAACTTAAGGGTCTTTTCTTCTCTGTAAAGAGATCACTTTCAAGAATATCTCTCAAGGCAACGAGAGTCATTTCTTCATTAGGAACTTCGATGCCTATAAATCCTTTTCCTGGAACGGGAGCCTGAATACGAATTCGTGAAGCCGCTAATGCCAGTGCAAGATCGTCTGATAATGAGGTGATTTTATTAACGCGAACTCGTGTTTTTCCCTTACGCGACTCTATGAAGCCTGGCTCTACACCAAATTGTGTAATGGTGGGGCCACGATTGATTTCAACAACTTCTACTGGAGCACCAAATGATTCTAAGGTCTCTTCGATGAGACGTGCCCGTCGCTCAACATATTCTTCATTGACAGAGGGGGTAAAGCCAGGGTCAAGAATTTCTGTAATTGGTGGAAGCAGCCATTCGATTTTTTCTTCTGTGCTAAGTCCAATTTGCACCTTTGGCTCAGATTCTGAGGCAGCCTCATCATTATTTGTGGCGTATCCATCCATTTGCACAGGTGGCATTTCTTTTTCTGGCATCCTTGAAGCATAGATTTCTGCTATACGTTCCCGCCAAATTTCAAAAATCATAATAAAAGGAGGACTAATTCTACTGAAGAATTCACGGATGCTCATATCGAGCATCATTGTTAGAGAAATTAAAAACCAAGCTAAAAACACGATTGTTGCGCCTAATCCGCCTAGGCTTTGGTTCAAACTACGCATAAAGAGCGCGCCTAAATAGCCGCCGCCGATTCGTCCCTCTGAAAACTCGACATAATATACAGCGTCTTCTGTAAAAATCTGCATAATTGCCAAAATCCAAAGAAAGAGAAGCAAAATTCCCATTATACGCGCAATTGAAATATGAGGAATACTCTCGCGATTGCGGGCGATTAGCCAAATGCCAATAAGAATGAGTCCTAAGGGGAAAACCCATTTTCCCCACCCAAAGGCGTGTGTCAGGAAAATTACCCAAGCTCCAGTAAAAGCGCTTTTTGTGATAGCTGTGAGGCTGAGGAAGGTGAATATTCCTAAAATAGCCAGCACCGTCCCAACCAAATCTAAACGCCGATTGATAGAGAGTTGTTGCCAGATATTTTGTTGTTTGGGTTCTACTCTTTTCTTTTTTGAAGTCGTTTTCTTAGCCATAATTTTTAATATAATGAATTTATGAGGCTTAAAGTATAGCACGAATGGTCTGTATATTTTCTTTTTTCACGCTTCGATACCAATTTCATTCTTACCAATCGAGGTACAATAAGTTCATTGGGTACTTTTGGATTGTCTTTGGTTTTGGAGGATTTATGCTGCGCTCACGCAAACTGTTTTTTGTGGGAATTTTAACATTGGGATTCTCTTTATCTGCTTGCAGCCTCCCAACTTTTGGCGCTTCTCCAACAGTTACCCCCTCCGCAGCTCTCACCGATTTTGAAGTTGATCCCGTTATAAAAGCAACACCTCTGCCTCAAACTTTGCGTGCGTTAAATATCTGTCTTAGGCAAGAGCCAAATACGCTTTATATTAACGATAATCCCAACGCTGCTGCTCTGAGTATTCTTGAAGCCATTTATGATGGTCCCCTTGATAGCCATAGCTATGATTATCAGCCTGTTATTCTTCAAAGGATTCCTTCTTTTGAAAACGGGGATTTATACCTCGAATCTATCCCTATAAAAGAGGGAGATTGGGTCATCGACTTTGAAGGAAACCTAGTTGAACTAATTGAAGGAACGCGGGTTTACCCATCAGGTTGTGAAGAAGCTTCTTGTATTGCTACTTTCAAAAAAGACACAACTTTTAATATGGACCAAATGGTCGTCAACTTTAGCTTTCTTACCGACCTCCGCTGGGCAGATGGTGCCCCCCTCACAGCCGATGATTCTGTATACGCTTTCGACCTTGCTCTTGCAAGCAAAAACCCTGCTGATAAATATCTGCTGGAAAGAACAGCATCATATGAAACTATCGATGAATTATCTGTCGCGTGGCGGGGCTTACCGGGTTATAGGGACAATAGTTATATGACCAATTTCTGGCTTCCAATGCCCTACCATATTTGGAGCGAATTTTCTTCCGCAGAGCTAGTGGATGAAGATATTGCTTCACATTTTCCCATTGGGTGGGGAGCATATATTATTAATGAGTGGATTGCTGGAGAAAGCATCACGCTTCTTAAGAATCCACTTTATTATAGAGCTGATGAAGGCCTTCCCAAAATGGAGAGCATCGTATTTCGTTTTATTCCCGACCCAGATATTGCCATCACTGCTTTGCTCAATGGAGAATGTGATCTTCTCGACCCTCATATTCCTCTTGATAATCAAGTCTCTCTTTTGCAAGAACTTGAAAATTCTGATGAAATTCAATTTCATGCCACTGAAAAAATGTCTATAGAAAGTCTATATATTGGCATCAAATCTGCGAATTCTGAAAATGAGCGGACTCAATTTTTCAGCGATACTCGAATAAGACAAGCTCTTGCGCTCTGCCTCGATCGTCAGACAGTGGCTAAAAATGTTTTGCATGGTCTTGTGACTGTTCCCGATAGTTATATCCCTAACGCCCACCCTCTCTATACCGCTAATATTAGTCTTTATTCTTTTTCTGCTTCCGAGGGGAATAGCCTACTTGATGAAATTGGCTGGAAAGACCTCGATAATGACCCCTCTACGCCACGCACTGCCTATAATGTGAAAAATATTCCTGTAGGGACCCCACTTGAACTAGATTATATAACCACCACATCCCTTCAGCGCAGAGAAATTAGCGAAATTTTAGCGCAGTCTTTAGAAAGCTGTGGTATCGGTGTCAATATAGAATATATTTCACCTGTAGAGTTTTACGCCCCCGCCCCCGAGGGCATTCTTTTTGGGCGCAATTTTGACCTCGCTCAATTTGCGATGGGGACAGAAAGCCTTGTACCTCGCTGTGATTGGTTTAGCACAGAGACTATACCTAATATAGAGAATGATTGGCTTGGTGAAAACCTGAGTGGCTTTCGTAATAAGGATTATGATATAGCCTGTAAAAGAGCGGCTTTTACCCTTCCTAGTGATTCTGATTTCGAGAAAAATTATCGTGAAACACTCAGTATCTATGCCTTAGAACTGCCCGCTATTCCCCTTTTTCCCTATCTTCAAATTAGCGCATCTCATGTAGATTTACAGGGATTTTCTCTTGACCCTAGCACTCAAAATTGGTTGTGGAATATAGAAGAGTTTTATATTAGGGGCATGGCAGAAATAACACCAGCCGAATGAAAAAATTGAAAAAAGCGGTATAATCCCCACCCAATATGAAAAAGCGAAAAACGAAATCCCCTGAAGACTTAAGTATCAGTGAATTACGTCGTTTATTAATGGATAAACGGCGTAATGTGCGTCAGGAGCGATTGGATAGCTATAGAAAAACGGGACGTGTGGTTCAGCTTGCCTCACAAGAACTGGATTTTAACCCCATCATCGAAACAAGCGCAGACGAGGAACTTGCTCCCGAAAAAGAGGCATCTCCCCGAAAAAAAAGTTGGGGCGAGCGTTTACTCCTCGGCGTAGAGGTGGTTGCCGTACTTGGACTTCTTGGCATTATCCTGAGCGGATTTGGTATCTTGCGTAATCTTAACGCTGAGTTTGCCTCCGCTCTCGAACAGCCCACAATGGCACCCACGCCTTTGGTCATGGCTGTTGTCCTCCCTTCTGGGCACACCCCGCCTATTGATGGCATATCAAAGCCAAACGATGCGGAGATCCCCGATCATCTTCGCCCGATGGTGCAGTCGATTAAAGATTTACCCATCCCGCCCGCCAGCCCAGAGCAGGCAATTCGTATTCAAATCCCTGCTCTAAACGTGGATGCTCCAATTGTGCAAGGTGATGGCTGGGAGCAATTGAAAAAAGGCGTTGGTCAGCATTTAGGAACACCAAACCCTGGTGCTGTTGGGAATATGGTTTTCTCAGCACATAATGATGTTTACGGTGAGATTTTTCGCTATCTCGATGAGTTGCAACCCGGCGATGAAATACTCGTTTTTACACAGCAACGGCAGTATACTTATGTGGTTAGCGGCACGCAAATTGTAGAGCCGACCCAAGTTGAGGTCATGGCAGCAACTGCTGACCCAACAACAACATTGATTTCTTGTTATCCTTATCTAAAGGATCAACAAAGAATTGTAGTTTTTGCAGATTTGAAGAATTAGATTTAACGCAAAGAATTTTGTTTATGTCTTACTAAGGCCCTAAGCCTTATAAAAAAGGAGAAGAAAAAATGGCAAAGAAAACTAAAAGAGTAAAAAGTGCGTCTAGAGCGCGTACAGCAGAAGAGTTCAATCCCGATTACACAGAAATCAAGACTGATTTGAAAAGAATTGCTCTCTTGGCGGGCATGTTTCTCACAATCTTGATTATCTTATCTTTCGTTCTTTAATATAGTTTTAAAATGACAAAAGATACTTTCGACACTATTATCCTAATCGGTCGTCCGGCATCTGGCAAAAGTGAGATTATTGCACACCTTAAAGACTGTCAGGGCGAAAAGCGATGCGAGAGTTTCCACATTGCTAAACTCGACTTTCTTGATGATTTCCCGATGCTTTGGACTTGGTTTGAAGAAGATCATATTCTTGAGAATATCCTAGGAAAAACGCGCTTATACACTGATTCTAAGGGCTATTTCAAAGAGAAACACCTTTGGCATTTGCTCATCGAACGCTTTAATATCGATTATCCTAAACGCCTTCGAACGAAGAATTATCATGATGACCATACCCTGATCATCGAATTCTCGCGTGGCAGTGAGCATGGCGGATATATTGAAGCTTTTGAGCATATAGGCGAAGATATTTTGAAACGCGCCGCAATCGTCTATGTGAATGTTCCTTACGAAGAATCATTACGCAAGAACAGACGCCGCTTTAACCCCGACCGTCCAGATACCATCCTTGAGCATGGTCTCCCAGACGAGAAACTAGAACGGCTTTATAAAGAAGTTGATTGGGAAGAATTTAGTAAAGAGAACCCAGAATTTATCGAAATTAAGGGCATCAAAGTCCCTTACGCAGTTTTCGAAAATGAAGACGATGTGACCACCAATACCCCATCTTTGCTCGCAGAGCGTTTAGAAGAAGTGCTCACGAGATTGTGGCGCTTGCAGAATAAATAATCCTAGCTTTCAAGAGCGGGTCTAAGACCCGCTCTTTTAACATATGACCACTAAACCCTATAAAATCATCTATTTTTCGATGGGATACTCTCCTCACGACCATCGTTTTCTTTCGACTTTAGCGCAGACTGAGCATAAAGTCTATTTTGTACAATTGCAGAAAGCGGATAATGCTAATCTCCCCGCTGAAATTGAACTTATGGATTGGGCGGGCGGCAAGCGTGAATTTCGCTGGGTCGATGTGCCAAATTATGTGAGCAGTCTCAAATATCTCATTGCCAAAATCCAGCCTGATATTTTGCACGCAGGCCCCATCCAGACCATTGGCTTGATCGCTGTTCTGACAAAATTCCGCCCGCTCTTGATGATGTCATGGGGATTTGATTTGATGGAAGACGTTCATCGTAATATTTGGTGGAAGAAGATTACTCAATATGTTTTGAGCAAAAGTACTTTCTTCACTAGTGATGCTCAGATAACGAGAAATAATGCTGTTCAATATGGGATGAATCCCGAAAAGACCATCGTATTTCCTTGGGGTGTTGATCTTGACCACTTTAAACCGACTGCTACTGTAGGGGCGCAGCATGTTGCGCCCCTACAGCTATTCTGTAACCGCTCTTGGGAGCCGCGTTATGGAGTCGATGTTCTTGCCAAGGCATTTGTTTTGGTTGCAAAAAGCAAGCCCAATATATATTTGAATCTGCTCGGCGGTGGGTCGCAGGGAGATGTGATTCGTCGCATCTTTGAAGATGGGGGGGTGATTGATCAAGTCCAGTTCCCAGGCTATATTCCACAAAAAGATTTGCCACATTATTATAATGAAGCAGATGTGTATATCTCGCCCTCGCATGTGGATGGCTCATCGGTTTCGTTAATGGAAGCGATGGGCTGCGCATTGCCATGCTTGGTCTCGGATATTCCCGCAAATAAAGAGTGGGTATTAGAGGAAATGAATGGTTGGCTTTTTGCGGATGGTGATGTAAATATGTTGGCCGAGAAAATCTTGCATGCGATGGAAAATCGTGATACGCTGAATGAAGTTGGTGCGAATGCTCGCCAAGTGGCAGAGGCACGTGCTGATTGGCAGAAGAATTTTCAAAAATTGCTGTCCGCTTATGAGCTTACAGCCCAGTTGAATTAAAAAGGAGTTTGTGATGATGATTTTTACCTTAATAATAGCTTTGGCTTTTGCAGTTGTAGCTGTGATTTTTGCACTTGGAAACCCAGACCCTGTAACAGTTAGTTTTTTGAGTTTTCAAATAACTGAATCTTTGGCATTGATTTTATTGGGTGCGGTAGCTTTAGGGATTTTGATCGGTATTTTACTAATGACCCCAAGTGCGGTTAAACGCAATTTGGCTTTGGCTGGAGAAAAGAGAAAACTTAAAGGCTCAGAAAAAGAACTGGGCAAGCAAAAGACAAAACTGACCGAGATGGAAGAAAAAGAAAAAGCTATAGAAGAGAAAAGAAAAGAAGAAGAGTTGGCACAAACTCTCGCCGAAACGCAGCAAAAAATTGACGAGGCGGCGAAACAAATATAAACCACTTTTGCACGGGGATTAATCCCTTGCTCAGTATATGAAAGCCCTATCGGGCTAAAACCCAGCCCGACGGACTTCCATGTGCTGAGCGGATGGCTTCAGCCCCGCTCAATCTCAATATTTTTTGAACGGAACAAATATGCTAACCCTCCCCCAGCTCACAGAAAACTTCCGCGCCCTCGGCGTAGAAAAAGGCGATACCCTCCTTGTCCATTCTTCCTATAAATCTTTTGGCGGCGTGGACGGTGGCCCACAAGCTGTTATTGATGCTTTTCTGGAAGTTCTTGGCGAAAATGGCACGCTCCTCATGCCGACCTTTAATTTTGATTTTTGCAAAGGAGTCGATTGGGACGTGCGAGAAACTCCATCCCAAATGGGTTATATGACAAATCTTGTGCGTACTGACCCTCGTGCGACGCGCGTTTTTCATCCAATTTACTCTTTTGCTGTCATCGGAAAATATGCCCAAGCCTTTGGCGACTTGCGAGATAAAAGCAGCTACGGCGCAAACTCCGCTTTTGCCAAATTGTGTGAACTCGATGGAAAGATCATGGTCATCGGGCTTTCCTATAACGACTCCATGACCTTCTTCCATCATATCGAAGAGATGGAGGGTGTAGACTATCGTTATCTTAAAGACTTCACCGGTAATATTACTGATTGGGAAGGTAATACCACTATAGACACCTACCAGATGCTAGTCCGCAATCTTGAAATGAAGGTAGAAACAATGGTAGACCCAATGGGCGCGTTGATGGAAGAAAAAGGTGTTATCAAATCTCGCATCATTGGCGAAGCGGATGTCAAGTTGATGAAAGCCAATGAAGTTTATGATTTCACCCTGCGTGAAATGAAGCGTGATCCTTATTTGCTCTATCAAATCTCAAAATAGCTATACTACAACCCTCTCCCATCCTCCCCTAAATTCTAAAAACGGAATTTAGGGGAGGAGCAGAATTATTCTCCCTATTTTTGTTTTTCAAAATGGGTGAGGGGGCATGAAAAAAAATATGAAACCCTACCCCTCTCTCAAGTCCATCATCGCCGAGTTGCTGCCCCTGCACCGCACTATCGTCTCCGATGACATGGATAAAACCCTCGAGATCATCGGCGGTTATCTCCCTGATTCTGCAAATTACGAGACCCAAGTTTACGCCCCCGGCAGCAAAGTCTGGACATGGGAAGTCCCCGAACGCTATATCGTCCACGAGGCCTATCTTGAAACCGAAGCTGGCGAGTGTATCGTAGATTTCGCCGACAATCCCCTCCACATCATCTCCTACTCCCTCCCCATCGACAAAATTCTCACCTTCGATAAGCTAAATCCCCACCTCCGCTACAGCGAGAAATTCCCCGATGCCATTCCCTGGGAATTTAAATACTATGAACGGGATTGGGGCTTCTGCCTGAGCAAAAACCAATTCGATGCACTTGATCGTGATGCCCGATTCCGCGCAGTCATCAACGTCGAATTCGCCCGTGACCCGGAACTTGGTCTGCGTATAGGACACGGGGTGATTCATCCCGAAGGCGGACGCGTTAAATCCGCTGGCGAGATTATTATCCAAGCTCATAGCTGTCATCCCATGCAAGCAAATGATGACCTAGCAGGTGTGGTCTCCACCATCGAGCTCGCCAAAAGACTCGCAGAAAATCCTCTCCCCGCAGGCTCAATGAGCGTCCGCTTCTGGTTCGGACCAGAAACCATAGGAACTATCGCTTATCTAGCAAATAATGAAGATTTAATTCCCAATCTCCAAGGCGGAATCTTCATGGAAATGACGGGGAATAAAAATAAATTAGCTTGGCATCATTCTCGCCAACACAGCCATCTTCTTGATCGCATCACAAAATATATTCTACGAGATAAAGAAGTTGATGAACGAGACTTCGCCGCCGCCCCTGCCAATGACGAGCGTGTCATCAACGGACCTGGCGTAAACGTTCCCTGCATCTCGATCAATCGTTTTCCCTACGATGAATATCACACCACCGAAGATAATCTGGACATCATGGATGAAGAGATGCTTGTAGACGCAGCTGATGTCGCTGAAGAAATTATTCGCATCTTTGCCACAAACTACATCCCAAAACGTACCTTTCGGGGTCCCGTTTTCCTCTCTGGTCACGGCTTGTGGGTAGATTGGCGTGAAAACTGGAACCTAAACCGCGCCATCGAAAAAATCATGATGCGCTTCGAAGGCGAACACTCCATTTTCGACATTGCCGAAGAAACAGGTCTTGATTATTGGGAGACCTACGAATACGTAGAGAAATTCCGAGCGAAAGGATTTGTGAAGAGATTGCCAATCTCCTCGGAAGCACATACGGTGTGAAACGCAAAATGTAATGACAATGAGTTATCAATACCCTAACATTCTAAAGAAATTTTCAATCATTGCTCTTATCGTTTTAATGCTGCCACAGGCTGTCACTTCATTTTTTGAAATCGGCCCAAGTATTGTCGATGACTTCAAGGTTCTCCACCGCTCGACATCTAACGACTTATTTGTAACGAATTATGGTTATTGTAATAAGGTTGGGGTTGGATATCTAAGAAAAATCGTACCTTCAATTCCTGATACAGAAATATTCCCCGTTGTTAGATACGGTGACTGGTACAGATACCCCCATGTCTTATTTAGAGATAGGCGTATAAAAAATGATAACAGGGTATTGATTGGAATAGACTTGCATAAAAATGACATTCGTGAAACAAAAATCACAGAAGCAGTTATGGAATCAGCTGATAAAACTATATCTACTTGGCTTTTTCATACAGGTTTTGATTATGAGTTATTAACTGGCTATAATTTTTTGCTGTGCGATAACTCATCCTTAGTTGAAGAAAAATATATAGTTACTCTTTATGATTCTTATAAGAACTATGAAGAAATAGGTCAGTGGTTTTTTACAATTCAAAATAATAATGAAAGGATTAGTACAATTCATCTGGATGAACCAATTTCCGATTTTTCATTTACACGAGGAGCTACAAATTTTGTTCTCGAATTAAAAAATATAACTCCCAACAACTCAAATAAAAATATATGTGGGATAGAAATATTAGGTGTGAAAATCGATATTAGAGACTACACAATTTTTCATCTAGAAGAAAATAAAAAGTTATGTTTCTCAGCCATAAAAAACTCTTTTTATCAAGAAATTAAAAATGATGACCTGACACTATGGCAAAACTATTTGGATGGTATATCTAATGTTGACTTTGCTAAGTGATTTACCTCTTCTCATCCCCCTGATTCTTCTCCCTCTTTTACTCAGTATTAGCATTTTTAAAGATAAACTTGATTTTCCAGCTCACTGGTGGAACGGTATTCTGCTGCTGAGCTTGGCTACAACCTTTTTTCATGCATTAGGGATACATCCAGACATCTACAGCATTTTTTTTGCTTTTGGGATAACTCTGGGAGTGTTTTTTAGACGAAAAACTATCTTGCATTTTTTCCATATCAGTCAATTTCCATTTGATTTTAACAGAGCCATCGTTTTTTTTACTCTTTTGGTACTCTTAACTTATGGGGTTTTGCAGATCAATACGCATACAATCATAGGAGGAGATGTTTTTCCTATTTGGTTGAATAAAACAAAAAGTATATTCAGTGGGATAGCATATTCTTCATTACCCGTTGTGCAATACCCAAGTCTGATACCAACGTTCAATGCCTTTGCGATGAAATTCACTGGAGGCTATCATCCCAACCGGGGATTGTACTTTGGGTTAGTTCTGTTTTTTTTCTGGATATTTAGTTTCTTTAACTTGCTTAAATCTAGATTTTCTTTTTTTGATGCTATAGTAATATCTTTTATTGCAATTCTTAGCTTTGATAAATCAGTTTTTAACGGAATGCAAGATACAATCTTGATGATGGGAGCAGGTATGGCATCCATCGCTTTCATAAAACACTTTGAGTATTCTCGCTCAAAATTTGATGATACGTTGGTTTTAAAAGGACGAGGTCTCTATTGGGTAGGAATATTCTTTTCAGGGATGTTGCCCCTGATCAAAAGTGAAGGAATTATTTTAGGTGCTATTTTAGTGGGATTGAGTATGGTGATTGTTTTTGCGATTACTCCTAATACTTCAATATCTGTTATTAAACGATATATTTTTCCTGTTTTTGTTTTTATACTACTCGTGGCTATCTGGCCTGTTATTTTATATACAGGAGATGTGAATATAACAAATATTCAAGGTGACAACTTGACATTAAGCTCTTTGCTGGACATTTCGCATAATCTAGGGCGCGTTCCGATTATAATGAACTATTTTATGAGTTATATCAAAAGTATTTATATTTATTTTTTCACATCTCTGGTATTATCGGGCATTGCTCTTTGGCTCTCTCCTAAATTAAAACAAACACTGATATTTTTGTGGTGTGTTGGCGTGCTGAATTGGCTTTTTATTTCGATTGTTTTTCTTAGTACACGGGCACCACTTATATGGCACCTTGATACAGCCTTTAATCGATTAATGTCGCAACATTTTTTTATATATATTCTCTCTACTCTTATAGTGGCGCAGGATTTCTCTCAAGTGTGGGAGTACGATCATGAATAAAAAAGATCTCTTGTTAATATCTCTAATAACAATATCCATAATCTGTTTTTTTCTTGCAGCAGGCACTCTTACTTCTGGTTACCAACTTATAGATGATCATGAGATATTAAGAATAAAAGATGATCTGTCTACACAGTCTTTTTTAGAAGTTTCTTTCAAATGGATCAAAAGGGATTTGTCTATTAGATACCGGCCGATGTATTTTGTTCATCGCCTTTTAGAGGTAAAAGCATTTGGCAATAATTTAATCGCCTGGTCAGTATATACGGCTTTCTTGTTTTCTAGTGCTATGATTCTATTCTATGCGGGAATGAGAAAGATGGGGTTTCCAATTCCGGAGGCATTACTCTTTATTCTATTAACTTTTATTGGGCCTCAGATGACTATTTGGTG
>JABGQV010000067.1 GCA_018648655.1 Anaerolineae bacterium
GCAGCTTACCTCCTTTCTCGACCTGCAAAGTTGCACTTACTAATTGAATCTAAGGGCTAAGAAGTTCAGCGATTATGAAAACTCTACATTTTCTTCTTTAGGAAGTAAAAAGATACCAGGAAGCACTAAAAATGCGAGGAAGGCACTCCACAGAAAGGCGTTTTCCAAACCATATTTATCACCAACCAGTCCGACAAGAATTGTTGCTGGAAAACGAGTTAGAAAAGCAAGAAACATATAGGCTCCGTTTGCGGCAGCACGATGCTCAGGGAAATGATCTTGAATTAAAGCCAAGAAAACAGGTCCAACAGAGAGACTAGTGAAGCCAATTGCCAATAAAAGGGGAATTAATAACCACCCACTCAGATTCAAGAAGATGATAATCAAAACTGGAGAAATAATTGCCGAAAAAAGAAGAATGGATTTTCTGCCAATTTTATCGCTAGCTGAGCCAACCAACAATGCTCCAGCTACACCCGCACTCTCCATAATTGCCAGTGCAGCCCCCGCCAACCAAAGGCTAGCTCCATTCATATTCATAAAGATTGGCAAATAAGTGGTCATACTCACTAACATGGCTGTGCGAAAAAGAAGGATTATTGTGAGCGGCAAAAAAATAGCACGCAATTTTGGCAAAACTTCTTTAAGCCCACTTTTTTCTCTTTTTTGAATAGGAATATCTTTAAGACGCCAAAATAAAAGTAACGATGTAGCCCATCCTAAAACCGCAACACGGAGCATCCCTTCCAGTGTCCATGCAGTAGCTGCCCAAACCGCCAACATAGGTCCTAAGGTTCGCCCAAGTTCTCCGCCCGCCATGAACCATCCCATCGCTTTACCAACACGTTTGCCAGAGACGCGCGCAATCATTGCAGGAGCTGGTGCATGAAATGCCGCTACGCTAACTCCAGCAACCACTAAGGTGATTAAAAGCGCATAATAGCTAGATGCAAATCCCATTGCGCTCATAATGGTCGCTGTAACTGCTGGCGCAAAAACCACAAATTTTCGTGCATTCGATTTATCTGCCAAACGACCAATTAATGGATTTAACAATGCAGGAGATTGCATAATCGCGCTCAATGAACCTGCCATCGCTAAAGTTAGCGAGAATTTTTCAATTAATAAAGGTAAAAGGGGCGCTAAAAAAGCAGAATATACATCATGAACAAAATGCCCACTTGAAATGATAAAAACTTGCTCTGCTTGAAATCCATTCTCTTCTTGAATTTGCTCATCAGTGTGTTGGTGCATAGACTTACCTCCGTAAATAGACGCAAAACTATACCACGCAAAAGAGATGCCGATAAGTAATTCCACATAAATTTCTAAAAAGCAGTAAAATGGAGCGAATTAAAATCCTTCGGAGGGATTATGGACAAAATTACTCGCTTTTTACATGCAACAGAGATGGGGGTAGGGGCTTGGGCTTGGGGAGATCGTATTATTTGGAATTACGGGGGCAGTTACACAGATGAAGATGTACGCGGCGCATTCGATATTTCACTTGAAAAAGGGGTACATCTCGTAGACACCGCCGAAGTTTATGGGCGTGGGCGCTCAGAAAGCCTCATTGGCGAATTTCTAAAAACGACGGATGACCCTGTGCTTCTTGCCACTAAATTTATGCCTTTCCCCTGGCGCATTCGCAAAAAATCTCTTTTGCGGTCTTTGCGGCGCAGCCTTGAACGCCTTGATGTAGATGCTGTTGATCTTTATCAAATTCATGCGCCCATTCCACCCATCCCTATAGAAACGTGGATGAATGAGCTTGCAATTGCCGCCCAAGAGGGGCTAACACGCACAGTGGGCGTTTCTAATTACTCTGAAAGCCAGATGCTCCAAGCCTACTCAGCCTTGGCACGACACGAAATCCCACTAGCATCGAATCAAGTGGAATATCATCTGCTGGATCGGCGTGCCGAAAAAAGCGGATTACTTGCCCGATGCCACGAATTGGATATTCGACTCATTGCCTATTCGCCCTTGGGCATGGGCTTGCTGACCGGTAAATATACAGTTGATTCCCCCCCACCAGGGATGCGCGGAAGACGTTTCTCACGCATCTTGCCCAAACTCCCACCATTACTCAAGTTAATGACGCAGATAGGACAAGACCATGGCGGAAAAACAAATGCACAAATTGCGCTTAATTGGCTCATTTGCAAGAGGACAATGCCTATTCCTGGAGCAAAAAATGCTAAGCAAGCTGAGGCAAACGCTGGTGCACTTGGTTGGAAGCTAACAGAAGATCAAGTAGCCGCATTAGATGAGGCCAGCGAAGAATTCAGCAAGTAAAAGCTAGAGAAAGGGATTCGCTTTTTTAACGAGAGCAAGCCTAAAGACAAATATGCATCTGTTCTATTCTTATTTTTCTCTAATTGGACAAAACATCCTTAACATGGCAGAATACCTTTCTATATAGTTCTAATATCAGGAGAAAATATGAGCAAACGTCAAGAAATTCGTGCACGTCGTCGCAAAGAAAAACAACAACGTAAAATGATTACACTTGGTTCAATTATTATTGGAGCAGGTTTAATTGCCGCTGTTTTGATTTACTCAAGCGCACAGCAAGTAAGTGTTGAATTTAGTTCGCGCTTTATGGCAGAAGATAATGCAATGGGCAATCCCGATGCGCCAATCAAAATTGTTGAATATTCTGATTATAAATGCGGTCACTGTGGCTCTTTTACCTTTGAAACAGAGCCGATTTTAGAAGAAGAGTATATAAAGACAGGAGATGTATATTTCGTTTACCGCTCTGTAGGCGGGATGCTAAGTGGTGCCGAACCACTATTGGGTGCAGAAGCATCTTATTGCGCTGGCGAACAAAATATGTTCTGGGAGATGCACGATGTTATTTTTGCAAACCAAGCATCTCCTTTTAGCAACACAACAATGAATAAATGGGCAAAAACAATTGGTGCAGACGTAGATGCCTTCAAGGCCTGTATGTCTGAAAACAAATATGTTGAACGGGCTAATCAAGACGAAGCAGATGCAAAAGCCGCTGGCATTTCAGGAACACCCTCTTTTGTTATTTCTTATCTTGTAGATGGAGAATTGGTTGAGCAATTGTTGCCTGGCAATTATCCTATTGATGCTTTCCGTCAGGTAATTGATGAAGGCTTAGCAGCAACAGGAAATTAGAAGTCTTCTAATTTTAACAAAAAAAAAGCGGAAGTGATTAATCACTTCCGCTTTTTTTATAAGTCTATGCAGAAAATACAAAGGCTCTATAGTTAGGTTTAAAAAAAGCTTAATATCCACACAATCAGAGGTGCTGTAGCCAAGGCTGGAAGAAAGCTACCCACTCGAATTTTCTTGATCTCTAAAAGACTAGAGATTGCCAAGCCAACTAATATAACACCGCCAACAGCGGTCATCTCCGTCATCATTGGCTCAGTAATAAGACCATCTAGCTGTGCGGCCAGCAAAGAAATACCGCCCTGATATATCAAGACAATAAATGCCGAAAAGATGACGCCAATACCTAGTGTAGAGGCAAAGGCAAGAGAGGCGAATCCATCAAGAACAGATTTAACAGCAAGAAGTTCATAGTTACCACTCAAACCATCTTGAATAGAGCCAAGAATGGTAAGAGGCCCAATACAAAAAAGCAGCGATGCGGTCATAAACCCACGGATAAAACGCTCGCTTTCTGTGGAGTTACTTTTCTTTCCGACCTTTCCTTCAATCCAGCTACCTAAATTTTCTAATCCCTCTTCTATTTTCCACCATTCTCCTAGAATTGCGCCAATAAGAAGTCCGCCCAAAACAATAAGGGTTTCTTCTGATTTGAGAAACATAGAAATTCCGATAGCGAGCGTAAAAAGTCCTAAGCCGGCAGTAATGGTATTTTTCAAATGGTCTGGAAGGCGTGCCCCAAAGAGAAGCCCAAGTGTGCTACCGATGAGGATAGTGACGATATTGATGAAGGTTCCAATCATTTTTCTCTGTCCTATAAAAACGCTCTGTTTTGAGGTTGGGAAATAAAAATTTTCTTTACTCTTTTGCCATCTGCGTTACTTTGCCTTCAAATTGATTTTCAGCCAACTCTAAAACAAAGCAGAGCGAAGATAATCTATTTAGATAACGTAAAAGCTCGATATTTTCTAATTCATCATCTGCCAATAACTCTGCCACTCTGCGCTCGGCACGCCGAGCGATGGCACGAGCCACAGAGAGTGCACCACCACCCTGTGTTTCTCCGGGTAAGATGAATTCTCTAGGCACTTCAACCTTTTTGCTAAGAGAATCTGTTTGCTCTTCAAGCCAATTAACATGTTCAGCATTGATGGAGCGGAATTTCTCTGCATTTTCTAAGGGAGCCGCAACCTCTGCCATTAACCTATAGAGATCACCTTGGACTTCGAGCAGAATTGTGTTTATCAAAGGAAAATGTGAAAGGGCGCGTGCCAAGCCTAAAGACGAGGTCGTCTCGTCCAAAGTTCCAATAGCCTCAATGCGAGGATGGTATTTCGGAAGGCGAACCTTGCCAAGAGTTCCTGTTGTACCATCATCACCTTTGCGTGTATAAAATTTTGTCATAGAGTGATTATAGTCTGAAAAAAGAAAAGGCGAAATATAAAGAGAAGCTCTTTCGGTGTATAATCACATCTCCCCTTTTGGAGCAAAAATGAAAGAATTCATCCCAGAAAAATGGCTCGGACATATCATTCCATTTTCCACAATCATCGTTGCAGTCACTATGCTTTTATTAACCCCTTTTTGGGCTTATCAAAGCTATACTGAACCTTTTTTAGGGGTGCTCATTGAGCCAAATAATGTAGTCAGCCAGATTGGCGGGGAAGGCTGGATAGCACGTGAGATGGGTGTAGAGTGGTCTGATAGACTGATTTCTATTAATGCCGAAGAAATAGATACTGCCACAGAAAGACAAGCTCTATTGGTCGAAAACGGCTTTCAGCCTATAGATGTGGTCTTTGAAAAACGTAGTGGCAAAAATTATACACTTAACCTCACACCAATTTCTCCCTCTTTTAGTGATTTTCTTTCTCTCTTTATCATTCCCTATATAGTAGGTCTTATTTTTCTTGCTGCTGGTATCTGGGCTTATAAAATTCGCCCCGATTTGCGCGCCAGTCGCGCCTTTATGACCTTTGCAGCTTCACTTTCTATCACCACAGTTGCCTTTTTAGACATGAACACCACCCACCATGTTATAGCTTGGTGGACACTGAGTCTTTTCATTGCTGCTGGAGCTGGTGTCAACCTTGCTTTAGTTTTCCCGCAAGAATTCCCTTCAATTCAACGCCTTTGGTGGAGTCGATATATTCCTGCATTATTCCCCATTATTGGCGGTATTCCTGCCATTCGAGAAATTCTTGCACCCACAACGTCTTATACCTATATAGATAAATGGGTTACTGGCTACGGCATGATGGCCTTTTCAATTCTTCTTTTGGTCGGCACACTGGCTACCCGCATGATGCGCAGTCAATCTGCGATAGTTCGCCAACAAAGCCGAATCATCGTTTTTGGTGCAAGCTTAGCCTTTTTCCCCGCACTAATACTTTATATACTCCCAATTGTTTTTGGAAGCACCGTTCCTGAATTTCGCCCAACGCTTTATTTTGCACCAATGATTTTACTCCCTATTTCAGTCACTTATGCCATTATTCGATATAGATTACTCGACGTAGACCAGATTCTCAGCCGCGCCCTCACCTATTTACTCACCACCGCCACAGCCTTTGGTTTATTTTATGGGCTTATTTCTCTCATCTCTACACTTATTCAAAAAACATTCAAACCTAATAATCCACTCGTAATTGCCTCTTATTTACTGCTTCTCATGCTGGGGCTAATGCCCCTTCGTAATTTTATTCAACGTAGTATCAACCGTCTTTTTTATCGCTCTCCAGCCGATTACAGGCGCGTGCTTACGAGACTATCCAATCAGCTTGCCATCACCCCCAATCTCTCGCACACCCTGAAAATTCTTGAAAAAGAACTCAATACAGCCCTCAACCCCGAACGCTTTGTTATATATCTCTATAATGACGAGCAAAAAGAATATCTCCCCCATGCCTCCCAAGAAGATAGCGCACCGCCTTACGATGTAGAAAATCCTTTAATTGGACTCATAAAGGATGCCCCCGCACCTATTTGGTTACCACCGAGCGGCATTTTCCCCGCCGCAATCAATGAGGCTGCATACGCGTATTTAGCTGGGTTCACATTTGTACCGCTTCGCTACAAAGAAAATCTGATAGGCTTCTTCTTGCTTGGACGTAGACGTTCAGGGGATCTCTACTCTGGTGACGATCTCGACTTTTTAGGTGCAGTCGCCGCACAATCTACATTAGCTCTAGAAAATGCCCGCCTCTTTACTAATCTCGAAAGAACATTCAATCAAACCTTAGAGATGAAAAACCTTATGGATGATATTTTCGCATCCATTGCCACGGGCGTAATCACCACTGATATTGAAAATAAAATCACACTTTTTAATAAAGCTGCTGAAAAAATTCTCAGCATCCCCTACGATAAAGTTCTCGGCAAAGCCCTCAAAGATGCCCTGCCCGAATTTTATCCACAATTAGAAAAGCCTACCCAAAATGCGCTCTCCAGTGGTGCGCCTACCCATAGCGCAGAAGTCTCCCCGCACACCAAAACACGCGGTGAAATACACCTTCGTCTTTCTTGTGCACCTCTGCTAGATGCCCATCTCTCTACAAAGGGTGCAACTATCTTCTTTGAGGATCTCACTCAAAGAAGGCGCCTTGAGGCAGAAGAAAAACGTATCCGCCAGACCTTTGGCAGGGTTGTAGCACCTCGTGTAAGAGACAGACTTCTCGCTGATCCCAGCAACCTCAGCTTAGATGGTGCCGAACAAATTATCACCGTACTCTTTGCCGATATTAGCGGGTTTACAGGATATAGCGAAAATAATGCCGCAAAAGAAGTTTTTGGCTTGCTCAACTCCTACCTCGATTTAGCTGCCCAAGCCATCCTCGAAGAAGAAGGAACGCTAGATAAATTTATTGGCGATGCAGTCATGGCAATTTGGAATAGTCCTGATGCCCAAGAAGATCACGCGCTTCGGGCAGTGCGTGCCGCACAAACGATGACAGACCGTGTTGCCGAAATGCACGCTAACTCTGTAAATTCTGCACCACACCTCACTTTCCACACCGGTATCGCCACTGGAGTTGCGATGGTTGGCAATGTAGGCACCCCTGAATTCTTTAACTACACCGCTATAGGGGATACAGTGAACGCCGCAAATAGAATCGAAGCTGCTGCAAAGCCCGGGCAAACACTCATTAATAAAGCTACCTATAATTTAGTCAAAAACCATATCATCGCCGATGAATTAGAAGCTATTAAAGTAAAAGGGCGTGAAGAAAAAATCCATCTATATAATTTACGCGATGTCATATGGTAATAATTAGACCAGCAATCCAGAGCACTGCCAAAAGGACACTAAATGTACATCCCCTATCACCAACAGATTTTACAAGAAGCCTTAGAAAAGAACGTCAGCCCACACGCATTAAAAATAATCTCTGAAGCAAATGCCAAGCAAGATCACTTGCGCGGACAAATTGGGCATGATGAATACCATTTTGATAATAACGCCTTTGAAGAAAGTTACGCTTATGTCGCTGAAAATCATACCCAAATACACACCGCACTCAAAAATGGCCATGTAGAAAAAGCCTGGAAAGCCTTTGGGCGTCTCTCTCATGCCGCACAAGATTTCTACGCACATAGTAATTACATCCCCCTTTGGCTTGCAGAATTTGACGAAGAAAGCACGCCGCCGGCATCAGAAGTTATTCACGATAATCAAAATATCATCAAGAGTTCAAATCTTCACTCTGGAAAGCTCTACTACCCCTTAGAGATTCTCTCTTTTATTCCTTGGTTAAAAAAATATGTGATGCCCCATCTCCCCAAAGACTCGCATGCCTGGATGAATATAGATTCACCAAAACAAGGGAAGTTTTTTGCTTATGCTTTTATTGCAGCCGTTAAAATAACAAAAGACGAATGGCATAAAGCTACAACAAAACTTTCACAAGAAGAAAGGAATTTTTTTCAGGATTTATAAAAAAAATCTATCTTCCTTATAAAACACTTCACCTATTCCCAACACTCTTCAAAACACGTATAATACAAGCTTATATAATCTAAAATTTGCACTTTATTTATTATTACCCTATGCCAGAAAACACAAACCCTCTCGAGAGCACGCAGCCTTCTACATCCCAAAATATGGGGAAAACACGCCCTACGCGCGCGCAACGTCGCCGTGCAGTGCGAAGGCAACGCCGAAAAGCAATGCCCAGTGGTGTAAAAGAACGTTCAGAATATCTTCAAGCCCTTATTCAGCGTGCTTACCCCTCTTATGAATTCTTCATCTTTGCTACCTTATGCGGTGCAATTTTAGGCTTGGGCTATATACTTGACTCTCAAGCTTTTCTAGTCTTTGGCATCTTAATGGCTCCACTCATGTCACCACTCGTAGGGCTAATTCTTGCTACTGTTAGCGGTTCAGCGAATTATTTCTTCAAGGCCTTTTCTGCCTTTTTTCTTGGAAGCTTGCTAGTTTTCGGCACAGGTGCGCTATCTGGCTTTGCTGCTCGGATCTGGCTCCCCCTCAATCTCACACAAACTTTCATCCATACCCGTTTGTGGTGGGCAGATTTAGTTGTGCTGGCTCTTGGTTCAATTTTATTGACAGCCTCCTTTCTTCGCTCAGAAAAAAAACCCTTTCTACCGAGTGTAATGCTCGCTTATGAACTCTTTTTGCCCATCAGCGCAGCAGCTTTCGGGCTTACTAGTGGCGTTAGTGGCATTTTCCCGCAGGGCATCTTTGTCTTTATTGCACATCTGGCATGGGCATTACTCTTTGGTAGCCTCACCCTTTTCTTTTTAGGGTTTCGCCCACTCAAATTCATGCACTGGATTTTCAGTTTTTTGGTTATCACTCTTCTGCTTATTACGCTGGCCATTTTACTTCTGCCGAGGACAAATTCAACGCCCACGACAACAGCATCCCAGCCATCATTCACGCAGGTTGCGGAAATCATGGCGACGCAAACGGATTTGCCAGCCACAGAAATACCATCCACGCGAACACCTATCCCAGCTACGGCTTCCCCTAAAAAATCGCCTGAGCCAAGCGTGACCTTGGGCGTGAGTGCCACCCCGAGCATCACTGAGACCCCAAAATTAACAGCTACCCCAACCTTAACCGCTGAACCAACCCCGCTCTATGCACGAATAGCTTCAAGCAGCGGTGGCGGCGCATTTATGAGGCGTGAGCCGGGTGGCCCCGTAATTTTAACCCTTGAAAACGCTGAGTTAGTACAAGCTCTAACCGCCCCATTGAAATACGAAGGTATTTCTTGGGTACAAGTAAAAGTTATACGCGGCACAGAAAGCTTTGAGGGCTGGATTATTCAATCAGTCTTAAAAACGGCAACACCCTCGCCTAATTGGTAAATCAACGTAAAAAAAACCGAGTGCTTTTTGTTGGAAAAGGTAATTTCTTGCTATAGTATTCATATGCTTAGAAGAATTCACGTTCCATCAGAAAACACTCGGTATTTTGTTAAGATTATTTAAGGAGTATTTATGCCTATACATTTCGGAACAGACGGCTGGCGCGCCGTTATCTCAGACACTTTTACATTTGCTAATTTACGCATGGTAGCCCAAGCTATCGCTGATGCTGTTGCTTCAGGGCGTTTTGATCAAAACTCCAACGCAAGCCCTGATGAGAAGAAATTTGTAGTCGGTTTTGATACCCGTTTTCTTTCAGACCGATATGCTGGGGAAATTTCACGTGTTTTAGCAGCAAATGGATTTACTGTACATCTAACCCAAGCCGATGCCCCAGGACCTGCTCTTTCTTACGCTGTAAAAAACTTAAATGCTATCGCGGGCATTATGCTCACCGCTTCTCATAACGCCCCTCGCTATAACGGAATTAAACTAAAAGCCTCTTATGGTGGCTCTGCCTTGCCTGTGCAGTGTAGGCGCGTAGAAGTCTACATCAATGATAATGAAGAAAGAGCACGGGGGCCAAACTTGATGAGTTTCAAAAAAGCACGCGCAGCAGGTTTGATTAAGAAATTCAACCCACTCCCAGATTATTATGCACATTTGCGCACAGTAATTGATTCTGACTTGATTGCTGATAACCCTCAACGCATTGTCGTTGATTCAATGTATGGTTCTGGGCGCGGCGCAATTAAAGGATTTTTACAAGGGACTGGGTGCGAAGTAGCTGAAATACGCCATAAACTTAATCCTGGTTTTGGTGGTGTTCACCCTGAACCTATCGGTAAAAATTTAGATGCTCTCGCCAGCGCAATTAGCACTGGGATGGGCGATTTTGGACTTGCCACAGATGGAGACGCAGACAGAATTGGGGCAATGGACGAGCGCGGAAAATTTGTTGACCCACATAAAATCATGGCTCTTGCTCTCAAGCATCTAGTTGAAAAACGCGGCATGACTGGCGCAGTTGTGCGCACCGTTTCCACAACACGGATGATAGATAGGCTAGCCAAGAAATATGGATTGAAAGTCTATGAAACCCCTGTTGGTTTTAACCATATTGCCGATTATATGATGAGCGAAGATGTGCTCATGGGCGGTGAAGAATCGGGCGGAATTTCCTTCAAAGGGCATATCCCTGAAGGCGACGGCGTGCTCATGGGTTTGCTCATCGTAGAAATGGTCGCAGCAGCACAAAAACCACTCCACGAGATGGTAAGCGACCTACTCGAAGAAGTAGGCCCTGCTCATTATCAGCGCACCGATCTACGCCTAAAACGCCCCGTAGAAAAAGCAGAAATGACCGAATATCTCACAAAGCAAGCACCAACCGAAATCACTGAGCAAAAAGTAGTTGAGATTAGCGCAAGTGATGGCGTGAAATATATTCTCGAAGACGATTCGTGGCTCTTGATTCGCCCATCTGGTACAGAACCTGTTTTACGCGTTTATGCTGAAGGCCGTAGCAAAGAAATAGTTCAGGCATTGTTGAAATACGGGGAAAGCGTGGCAGAATCTGTTGTTTAGTTCTCAACTCACGCAAAGGCGCAAACTTTCAAACTATTTTTGCGCCTTTGCGTGAATTTTCCTTTTGTTATCCATAAATGAAAAAACCTTCCTACCCAGTCGCAATTGCCGAAGCCCTTATTGTTAATCTGATTTGGTCTTCATCCTTCATCATCGTCAAGATTATTATCGAAGATTTAGGACCTCTCACAATCAGCGGATTGCGCTATCTAATTGGTGCGCTTATTCTGCTCCCGTTTATGTTGAATGAAAAAGATAAAAGCCCTCTCACTAGAAAAACGTGGGGGCTTTTATTTTTATTAGGCCTAAGCGCCTATGCCATTGGCAACGGCGCCATGTTTTGGTCACTCAAATATTTACCCGCGACCACCGTCTCATTTTTGATGGGAACACTCACTATCACCACCCTAATCGTGGGCATTTTCCTCCTCAAGGAGATTCCTAGCAAGCTACAAATCGGAGGCATTCTCGTCACCCTTCTTGGTACGGCCTTATTTTTCGCTAAAGGGATTCAAGTGGGAGAGACCCTTGGCTTACTTATTTTTGGGGTTGGCGTAATCGGATTCACGACCTTCGGCATTCTCGGTAGAAAAATTGCTCAGATAGGGAAAGTTGGCACACTACGATTAACAACGATACCCCTCGCGTTAGGAGGCGGGGTCACGCTCATCATCGCTTTTTTAGCAGAGGGACTTCCTTCTGCTCCGCCCAAAACTTGGGGTCTCATTCTCTTTCTTGCGATTGTGAATACAGCCATTGGCTATACACTTTACAATCACGCCCTACAGGCTCTCAATGCCTTTCAAATGAATATCGTTCTAAATCTAACACCCTTATGGACAGCCTTCTTTGGTTTCTTTTTACTTGGCGAAAAACTAGAAATGCTTCAGGCACTCGGAATTGTAGTAATGATTAGCGGCGTGATGCTCGTGCAAATGAAAAAGAAAAAAATACTCCCTAAAACCTAGCTGTTTCTTAGAAAATCCACTCCCTGTTATCCTTGCCACCCTTATCCTCCTTCCCTTATAATGCCTCTGCATGAAAACGCAAATTATCCAGCTTGAACCCCACGACGATCATATTTCTATTCGAGACAAGATGAATTGGAGCAAAACCCCACGCATCTTGCTAATTTTGCCACGCAGGCGCAAATTTGATTTAAATGCACTTGATTTAAAGTTACTGCAACGTCATGCACGTTCTCTCGGCGCAGAATTAGGATTAGTCACGAAATCATCTAAAATAATTCGAGCAGCGACAGCATTAAATATCCCATTTTTTTCAAGCAATTTAGCTGCACAGCATGAAATCTGGACACCCCAAAAACACCAAGGATATAAGCGTCGAAAGGCACCTCAAAACTTAAGAAGTTTAAGGCAGAGCTTTCGCTCTGACGAAGCAAAATGGCGCACACATCCTGCCTCACGGCTGGGGTTTTTCTCTCTTTCTACATTTGCCCTTCTTGCTCTTGTTTTTGCCTTTATCCCGCAAGCAAAAATCGTGATTGAGCCAGAAAGACGCGTACAGAGTCTTATCATTCCCGTACGGGCAAATCTTGAAGTTGAGGATGTTTTTATTTCCGGTAGCATCCCTGCTTACGAACTAAGTGCAGATTTAACCCATCAACGTTCACTGGCTGCAAGTGGTCGGATTCAGATTCCAGTTGAGGTTGCGAGCGGTTCGGTCACCTTTCGAAACTTAACTGATTTGGCTATACAAATCCCTGCCGGGACAGTCCTTCGTAGCATAGCAGATCAAGAAATCCGATTTGAGACATTAAAAGATGCAGAAGTTGAAGGCATTGTAGATGCTACTGTCGAAATTCCCGTCAAGTCTTTAGTTTTTGGCGAGCGAGGCAATCTTGCCCCAAATTTGCTAGAAGCCATTGAAGGAGAACTGAGCCTTTGGCTGGCAGTCACTAATCCCGCGCCAACCAGCGGAGGAGGTGATGAGTTCGTGAATGCCCCTTCTGAGCGTGATCATGAAGAGCTCTACGAATTAACATTGTCTTATTTCAACAAAGAATCAGAAGAAGAAATATTAAAAGAACTCGCCGAAGGCGATTTGATTTTCCCTGATACTATAAGTGAGATTCAAATTCTCGAGGCAATTTATGCACCACTTGCAGGAGAAACTGGTGATAGGCTAACACTGACAATGCATGTTGTCTTTCAACTTCTTTATACCAAGGAAGTAGATATGGCTGAGTTAGCACAATCAGCGCTCTCTGCTTCTGTGTCTCCAGATTTTACCGCCATGCCTGATTCATTGTTTTTTTCACAAATCGGTGAATTTGAAAATACTCAGCCTGGCGTTACAGCTTGGCAAATGCGTGTAGAGCAAGAGTTGCGCCCTAATATCACTTCGGCGCAAATTGCTGCGCTAACGCAAGGACGCAGCACCCAAAAAGCAATAGAAAATTTACAAGGAAATATTAACTTAGCCACAGAACCTAAAATCACCATCTCCCCCGCATGGTGGAAATGGTTACCAATTTCTCCTTTTAGAATCAATCTTGTCATAAAATAGCTCTACGCTCTAATCACTCTTGAAGCCCTATGAAAATACTTTCGGTAGATCCCGGCCAAAAAAATATCGGTCTCGCCATAAGCGATGAACTTGGCATTTCCGCAAATCCGCTAACCATTATCAAACATGTAAAGCGTGAGATAGATGCCGCGCAAGTTGCGGCAATTGCTTTAGAAAATAATGCCAATTTGATTATTATAGGCCAATCTTTTGATGAAGATGGCAAGCCCACCTTTGAGGGTAGGCGCTCGGCACGTTTTGCAAAAGCCTTGCGCACTCAAACAGATATCCCCATTCAACTCTGGGACGAATCTTATAGCACCCAAGACGCTCGCCAAAGCCATATCAATATGGGAGTCTCTCGCAAAAAACGCCGAGGTCATCTCGACGATATTGCAGCTGCAGTTATTTTGCGCTCTTATTTGGACGCACATTACAACTAAAAAAAACCTTATGCGCCGTTTTCTCCTCTTCATTATTCTTCTTCTCATAATCTCATGCCTTGCCGTGCTCATCACTATCCCTGCACTTGCCACACAATATTATGGCAAAGCCTCGCCTGCTTTAAATATTACTCAACATTTTCAATACGCGGCAAAAATCCTCTGGCATAATTCCGTCATCAGCCAGGCTGCAAACCCTTATGGCATAGAGCAAAATTTTGAAATTATTAACGGAGAAACACCCTACCAAATTGCTGAGCGCCTCGAAAACCAAGAACTGATTGTAGATTCCGAAGCCTTTATCACACTGCTTGTCTACACAGGCATGGACACCAATCTAATGCCCGGCACCTACAAACTTAGCCCCTCCCTGTCCATGCAAAGCATCGCAGGAATTCTACAGGATACGCGCGCCAGCCAAATTCTCTTTGTAGTGCTCCCCGGTTGGCGAGCGGAAGAGATTGCCGCGTCACTCCCCTCTTCAGGCTTATTCATTGCAGAAGAAGTATTTCTTCGTGCCGTAGAATCTGCCCCTCCCCAGATAGTGGACGCAGATAACGCAATGAGCAGCGAAGGTTTCCTCTTCCCCGGCTCTTACCTCATCTCACGTGATTTAACCGCCAATGAACTCATCACAGAATTAACCTTAAATTTTGCCAGTAATCTCACCCCCGAAATCAAGGCCGGTTTCGCCGCTCAGGGTTTAACGGTATATGATGGGGTCAAGCTAGCATCGATCGTCGAGAGAGAAGCTGTCGTTGCTGAGGAACGTACAATGATTGCGTCGGTATTCCTTAATAGACTGCAAGCAGGCCAAATGCTCCAGTCTGATCCAACTGTCCAATATGCACTTGGTTACGACAGCGTCAATCAAATATGGTGGAAAAACCCACTTACATACGCTGACCTCGAAATTGATTCCCCCTATAATGCATATATCTATGCTGGGCTCCCACCCACGCCAATATCTAACCCCTCGTTAGAATCCCTAGAGGCAGTTGCCTTCCCTGATATAACCCCCTATTATTATTTCCGCGCCCGCTGTGATGGAAGTGGCCTACACGCCTTCGCAGAAACTTATGAAGGGCATTTAGCAAATGGATGTGAATAGCTATATGAAAAAATTCTTTTTCAATTTTCGGTATTTCCGCAAAAACGCCCCTTGGGATAGCGGCATTTCGCCTCCCGAATTGCTTGATTTCATCAAAAAAAACCCTCCTGGGCGCGCTATTGATCTTGGTTGTGGCACAGGCACAAATATAATTACTCTCGCCCAGCATGGCTGGCAAGTTAACGGTATAGATTTTGCATCTCGCGCTATCAAAACTGCGCATAAGAAAACCAAGCGCGCCAAAGTCAAAGCTGATTTATATGTTGATGATGTCACCAAATTACGCAAAATTCAAGGTGAATTCGATCTTGCCTTAGATATGGGTTGTTTTCATAATTTAGAAGAGAAAAAAGAAGATTATCTCAGTCGCCTTGATGAAATTCTTGCACCAAAGGGATTTTGGTTACTATACGCTCATCTGATTTCCGAAGAAGACAACACATCAAATCACGGAATTTCAGATAGTGAAATCGAAATGATAGCCACATATTTTAATCTTATTTCCCGAAAAGATAGTCTTGGAAAAATGGGGCGTAATGCAGTTTGGGCATTATTCCAAAAGAAATAATATGTCTCTACTCTTTATATTCCTAGATGGTGTCGGTCTCGGTGCCGATGACCCAAAAATCAATCCCCTCGCATCCGCTAAAATGCCAATACTGCACGCCCTGCTTGGTAAAAAGCCTCTTATTGCTAGCACAGCACCCTATAAGGGAGAACATGCTACTCTCCTTGCCCTTGATGCCTCTCTGAGTGTAGAAGGTAGACCCCAGTCCGCAACGGGGCAAGCAACCTTATTAACAGGCATCAATATCCCCGCAGAAATTGGCTATCATTATGGACCTAAACCAAATAAAGACGTGAGGCAATACCTACAATCAAAGAAAACTATTTTTTCTTGGCTACGCGCAGAAAACAAAAAAGTTGCGCTACTTAATGCCTACCCTGATGGTTATTTCAAGGGCATTAATTCGGGCAAACGCCTCTACTCCGCGATTCCACTCGCTGTCACAGAGGCAGAATTCCCCCTCTTCACCGCTGAAGACCTCTATGAGGGACGCGCCCTCTCAGCAGATTTCACTGGCGAAGGTTGGCTAAAAATGCTCAAAGATGAAAAAGCATCTGTCTTTACCCCAGAAAATGCAGGCAAAAAACTTGCCGAGCTTACTATGCAATATGATTTCTCTTTTTTTGAATATTGGGCAAGCGATTACGCTGGGCATAAACAAGATATGGATTGGGGCATCAAACAGCTTGAGGCATTTGATGGCGTTTTAGCAGGTCTTCTAAAAAATATGCCCAAAGACCTACTCATTCTCATCACATCTGATCATGGGAATATGGAAGATATGTCCACACGAAAACATACAGAAGCCCCTGTCCCTTGCTTAATAATTGGTACAGAAAATATGAGAGAAAAATTTATTGGAAAAGAATTAAAAGATTTAGCAGATATCACCCCCGCAATAAAGAGAATTTTCAATTAGTTTTTCTCTTTATAAAAAACAAAAAAAGCCCTGTTTTAATTGTACGTCCTCAAAGCTTTCGGACACAATCTAATGGAGACTTTCTGCCTCACT
>JABGQV010000140.1 GCA_018648655.1 Anaerolineae bacterium
GGAACCAACTCCATCTCTAATTCCTATACGCCCGACCCCCTGAACGCTTACAAATTATTTTCTGTTGTGACACACAGGAAAATGGCGCGGTGATCGGGTCGTTACGGGAAAATGCTTTAGATGTAATTCTCAAAAAATGGCTGGCAGTTTCGACAAAGCTGCAGGAAGAACGAATTGAGCGTATTCACAAAGGTACAATGGGGGATGGTTTTGATAGTTGTGCTTTTTGCAATCACTTTTTAGATAGTCCTTTATAACGATTAACACTCCCCATCACTACCCATCACTACCCCCACCTGGAGCTCCTCCACCGGGCGCACCAGCAGCACCGGCACCATCGCCTCCATTATTATTACTTCCACCCGATTTTGAAATCTTTTCCTTTGTAAAGCTGAATGGCTCAGTTATGCAAATGATTTCTTCACTTTCACTGAGCGTAGTAACCTGCCAGTGATATTCGCCAGCCAATGGCAATGATTCAAGATAGCGTTCAAAAAGAGTTGCTTCTAGAAGTTTCTCTTCAACATATTCATTTGGCAGGGTGATCTCTAATTTATAAGACTTCGCTCCAAATTGTTCTTCCCAAGCAAAGGCTACCCGCCCTATTGAGTCCAGCTCTGCTTCATCTTCAGGGGTTAGTAATTTGAAACAAGGAATTGGTGTATTAGTAGAAGTTGCCGTTGGCGTAGGTGTATTGGTCGGCGTGGCAGTGTTGGTTGATGTAGGCATGGGGGTGTTTGTAGAAGGCTGCGTTGGCGTAGCGGTAGGTATTTCTTCTGTGTCAATTTTGCAAGCGGCGAGAACGAGTCCCCAAAGGGATGTCCAGCTTAGTTTAAGAAAGTCTCTTCGTGATAGGGGTGGTTTTTTCATGGTTTGATTTCCTTGTGTTCCCTCATCCTGACTTTTCGCTTCGCTCAAGTCTGTCCTTATCCCAAAATGGGAGAAGGGAACGCACTCATGCGTAAAACTCCCCTTCCCCACTTGTCGAGGTAAGGGGGTGGGGGATGGGGGATTTTTAAGATAACACCTTAATTCTTTCTCGTATCTTTTCTAAGGCACTCCCCAAATCTTTTTCAACCAACCCAGCGGGCAAGCGTAAAATATTTAATCCAAGTGTTTTCATTATTTCATCACGCTCTGCATCAGCTTCTTGTTGAGTATCGTGAATGCCACCATCCACTTCAACAACGAGCCGATAAGCGGAGGAATAAAAATCAGCGATAAAAACACCAATCGGTTGTTGACGGCGGAATTTTACCCCATCCAGTTTTTTGCCGCGTAATGCTTTCCAAAGAATCTCCTCGCTCTTGGTTGGGTTTTTGCGATGTTCACGCGCAGCAGTTAATATATTGCGTTTCGCTTCAGGGGAAATTTCTATACGAGGGTAGTCATTAGGCATTGCTTATCTCCGTGCATTCCCTCATCCTGACTTTTCGCTTCGCTCAAGTCTGTCCTTCTCCCAAAATGGGAGAAGGGGACGCATTCATGCGTAAAGCTCCCCTTCCCCGCTTGTCGGGGCAAGGGGCTGGGGGATGGGGTGTTTTTCTATTTTACCAGCATCCGAAAAAGAACATTTATTCTGTTATACTTTGAGGCAAGAGAAAGAGTTAAAAATTCGTGCAATTCGCTAATTCGTGAACATTCGCGTTGAAATTCTAAAACATGAAATGATAAAAATTACCCCCTTCCAACCAGAAAATCAAGCCTCCGTAAAAGCTCTAATCTTGAACGGGCTTGAAGAACATTGGGGCTTTCTGGATAAAAGCAAAAATCCTGATTTAGATAATATCGCTCTATCTTATGTGGATGCAATCTTGGTTGCATGGCTGGATGATGAGATTGTTGGTACAGGAGCTTTTATTCCACGCTCTGAAAGTCAAGTTGAAATTGTGAGAATGTCCGTGCAAAAAGAATTGCGAAGGCAAAGGATAGGTCAACAGATTTTGTCTGAGCTTTGCAAGAGAGCAAGTCAAGATGGCTATGAAGAAGTTATTTTAGAGACCACAGAAACTTGGCAAGATGTGATTGATTTTTATCTGCAATATGGGTTTAAAATTACGCATTATGAAGGTGGGGATGTATATTTCAAGCTAAAATTACGCTGATTTCAGCGGGAATGAATTCCCTACTGAGAGAAAAAGTCCGTTTAAACGGACTTCGTATTGCAGCGTGGGATTTCAATCCCATGCTTTCAAGATTTACAAAAATATTCGTGGTGATTAGCGAAGATTAGCGGTTAAAAATGGAGCAATTATGCAATCAAAAGACTCAATAGAAATCGGACGTTTACTCCGCTCTGGCACGACCGGCTTTGTGGCTGGATGCAGTGTCTCGCAACTGGACGCGCCTGTCTTTGGTGGGCTAGTCCGCGCCCCGCTGGGGAACGGGTATCAAGTCTATGGGCTGATTTACGATATTCACATTGATGATGATGGGTTGGTGCGTCAACTGGTCACGGCAGATAATGTCAGCCCCGAAGTGATGGCAGATAATCGTGAACGGAGAATTGTCCCCGTCGAGATGTCGGTGTTGACGGTTGGGTACGAAGAAAATGGGAAAGTATCTCATCTTTTACCGCCACGTCCGCCATTGAGTTTGGATGTGATTTATAAGTGTAGCGATGAGGATTTGATTCGTTTCACAGGCGCGGGGCGATTTGGATATTTTCGTCATATTCTCCGCGCGCAAGATGCGCCGATCGGCGAGATGCTCGCAGCGCATGTCCAGCAGGCGGCTCCCGCGCATGGTGTAAAAAGCAGGTTGTGGAAAGAAGCGGCAACGAATGAAATTATCGCGTTGTTACGCGATGATTATGCAACGCTGATGGGTGTTTTGGGTGCGTTGAGCGAAACTGTATAAACTTTTTACCACGAAGAGCACGAAGGGACACAAAGGTTTAAAAACATTCCCCCTTGTAGTAAGGACTTTAGTCCTTATTTGGCGCACAAATAACCGCTGAAGCGGTTACTACGAGGGGAGAAAAAAGGTGAAATTATGGAAAATCAAAAAATTGGTTATATCATTGGCGGCGGTCTTAAGGCTGCTTTTACGGTGCGGCTCAACGTCTCTTCGCAGGCGGTTTCTGAGGGCACTTTTGTAGTCATCAAGAGCGGCGATTGGCATTATTATGGCATCGTCACCGACATCCAGCTCGGCAGCACGGATGAAAAATTTGCCGATGAGCGGATGGATGGTCGGCTTTCGCCAGCTTTAGCGCAGGCGTTGCATCAGCAAGCACTTTATGCCAATATCGAAGTTTTGCCAAATCTTATGCTGGATGTGGGACCAGAACCCGGCACGCCCGCGTATTCTGCTTGGGTGCAGAAAATTGACTCGGGGTTAGCACCCCAGCCCAAACCACGTCCGGTTAAAAATATCCCTCCGCATCACGCTGAGGTTTATCTGGCATCCGAAGGAGATATTGCGGAGATCTTCGGCAAATCCGATAAAAAGAAAAATTTCATTATTGGGCATACGCGTGAACAAGAGCACGATGTTCGCATCGATCTGAAAAAGTTCATCCAACGCTCATCGGGCATTTTTGGCGCAACGGGGACGGGGAAATCGTTTTTGACGCGCGTTATTTTGGCGGGATTGGCAAAATATGACGAAGCCTCGCTGCTGGTTTTCGACATGCACTCGGAATATGCCTACTCGTATAATCCGCCCGAAGGCGGGGACGCGGTGCCGGGATTGAAGGATAAAATGGGGAGCAAATTCAATATTGTGGGCTTGGGGCGTGGAAAAAGCGCGGCGTATCAGGGGATTGCCCCCGATATTCCGCTGGAAATTGCGATGAGCGATATTCGCACATCGGATATTGAGATGCTCTCGAAAGAATTGAATTTGCGAGACACGACTTCGGTAACACTAAGTGCTTTAGTACAACGCTTTAAGAAAAACTGGTTCCAATCTTTTATGGAGATGAAATCTATATCAAAAGTAAAAGATGAGGAGAGTGGGACTTCTTATTATCCTGATGGCAGTATAGAAAAATGGTCAGAGGACGCAGGTATCCACGTAGAGGCAGCGAAGGCTTTGCACGCCAGATTGAAAAGAAAAGTTTATGAGTTACCCTATGTAGTTGAAAAACCCGCCACAGATGGCGTGACGCAAATTATTAACGCGCTGGCGGGTAAAAAACACGTTATTTTGTCTTTCGGTAAACATGATAGCGATTTAGATTATCTTTTTGTTTCTAATATCCTGACACGGCGAATTCGTGCTGAGTGGGAGCGGAAAACAAATGAATATAATCAAAACCGGCAAAAAAATTCTCCACCGCGACCTTTGGTGATTGCAATTGAAGAAGCGCATAAATTGCTCAACCGCGAAATGGCTTCGCAAACGACTTTTTCGACGATTGCGCGTGAGTTGCGTAAATATTTCGTGACTCTGCTCATTATCGACCAACGCCCTTCACAGATTTATGATGAGGTTATGTCCCAACTTGGGACGCGCATCTCTGGCTGGTTGGGGGATGATAGCGACATACAAGCGGTTCTCTCCGGTTTAGCCGGGCGTGATTCTTTGCGCGGGATGCTCTCTCGTTTACAATCTGGGGAGGAAGTGCTTTTGCTCGGTCCCTGGGGCGTGCCGATGCCGTTGCCGGTGAAATCACGGAGATATGGAGAGGCGTTTTGGCGGGAGTTGAATAAGGTGGAGAAGAAGCGTGATCCGTTGAAGGAGATGGGGTTTTAGATAGATGGCAAAGAGACCGAAACCGGGCAAGTGCATATATTGTTTGGAATACTCAGATGACCTTACTTGGGATCATGTTTTACCTGTATCTTGGTACCCAGAGAGTACTCCAAAAAACATAGAAAAGTGGAAGGTGCCCGCTTGCCTTTCTTGTAACAGAAGGCTTGGAAAAATTGAAGAAGATTTGCTTGTAAGATTAGGGTTATGCTTAGACCCTAATTCTATACCAGCATTAGGAATTCCCCATAAAACACGACGTTCTGTTAATCCAGTCTACGGGAGAAACGAAAAAGACCGAAAAGCTCGTACGAGGAAGAGAGAAAAGATCTTAGATGAAATTACTTGGTCTAAGACCTTCCCCAAGGACGGTATCCTTCCAAATTTTCGGCCGAAAATTGGCTTGCGGTATGATGATTATCCACTAGTTTATATTCCAGACAGTTTACTTAGAGAATATAATGAAAAAATAGTGAGGGGAATAATTTATGTTGTAGAAGAAAAAAAACTTGACCTAGAATATATTATTGAATTAATCATTACTGAAGACAATGACGATTCTGTTGCGCGGCTATTTCAAAAACCGACTCATATTTATGATAGGGGGTATGGGTTTGTTATAAAACAAATCTCGCACAAAGATAATTGTTCGTGGTTATTTGAATTCAATATATGGGATAGATTTGTGTTTTATGCAAGTGTTTATCCTCAATAATATCTAATATTATGAACCCTCTCCCCATCTCTAAAATCACCGCCCGCCGCTTTATCATGGGCAAGCAGGGCTTATGGCCCGGTCGTCGTTTTTCAGGCATCAAAGGCACAGCCACGGCATTGCATCAAATGGATGCCCTCCAGCTTGACCCGCTCAACGTCATCGCCCGCTCTCAGGACATTATGATGCACGGGCGCGTCCTCGATTATCGCCCTGAGCATCTGCATCAAGTCGCCTACGAAGAGCGCGGATTTTTCGATTATGGTGGCACGCTTTTTCTCTATCCCATGTCTGAGCTGCCCTATTGGCGCTTGCATATGAAACGCGCAGAAGAATGGAAACGCCTGAAAACCTTCAGAGAAGAACATCCCAAAACGATGAAAGAAGTCCTAGAAACTCTCCGCATCAATGGGCCGATGGGTAATAAAGATTTCAAGGGCAATAAAAAACTCATCAACAGCTATAGGGGTGGCAAAGATACCTCCGTCGCCCTCTATTCGCTCTGGATTACGGGCCAAGTCATGATCACTCGCCGCGATGGTTTCACGCGCGTCTATGACCTCACCGAGCGCGTCGTACCACCAGAATTCAATTATTCTGCCACAGAGCAAGAAGCCGAAGATTTCTTCGCACGCAAAAGCGTCTCCTTCTTAAGATTGATGAAAGAAAAGCGTTGGCGCACCGTTTTCTCAAATTATATTCAGCGTAAATTGGATATAAAAGAAGCGGGTAAAAGAATCGCTGCCCTCTACGAGCAGGATGTGATTACTCCTGTCAGCATCGAGGGTTCAAAAGATCGTTGGATCGCACTTGCCCAAGACTTGCCTCTGCTCGAAGAGCTGGATGCCGGAAGAATCCCATCGGCGTGGCAACCGCTCGGTCCCAGCACGCAAGATGAAGTCACCTTCGTCGCGCCGCTTGAGATCGTATCCGCACGTGGACGCGCAAAAGAAGTCTTCGACTTTGAATATATCTGGGAAGTCTACAAACCCCTCGCAAAACGCCGCTGGGGATATTACGTTTTACCTATCTTGTACGGCGATAATTTAGTCGCCCGCCTCGACCCCAAACTCGACCGAAAAACAATGACACTCCATATTAAAGGCTTCTGGCTCGAAGATAATGCCCCCGTAAACGACCCCAATTTTGCTGATGCACTCGGCAAAGGGCTGGCGCGTTTCGCATCTTTTATAGACGCAAAAAAGGTGGATATTAAGGCAATTATGCCCAAAAAGCTACAAAATCATATCCAAAAATTTGTAGGGCATCTGTAGGATAAGCGTGGGGCAAGCGTCAAGCAAGCTTTTTACCCCCATGCTAAACTGTAGTCAGTTCGAACGAAAGAAACTTTCTTCTCCTCTTTCAAATGAGAGCCAAGGCCGGAGCCCTTGGCTCTCTCGATTTAAGAATAAAATTATTTTAAGGAAGAAAATATGAAAATCCCCACCCTCACAGAAGCCGAAGAACTTATTGCCGAAGCAGAGCAACGAAACCCTGGCCTCTGGGTCTCACACTCTCGCTATGCAGCAGAGGCTGCCCAAGCCATTGCAAGCTACCATCCTGAGCTTGATGCTGATAAAGCCTATATTCTTGGCTTATTACACGATATTGGGCGCTATTTTGGTGTAACTGGAATGCGCCACAGCTTAGATGGTTATCTTCTCTTATTGGAAAAAGGCTTTGATGATGCCGCCCCTATCTCGATAACACATAGCTATGTCGTACAAGATATCTCTCATGTCAACTCAGCATGGGATGGCACCGAAGAAGAGCTCAAATTTATGCGAAACTATATCACCAATATCAAATATTCAAAATATGATCGTCTCATCCAACTCTGTGATGGCATCTCTCTGCCCACTGGTCACTGTTTAATTGAAAAGCGGATGGTTGATGTTGCCTTAAGATATGGGACAAGCAAATACTCTGTTCCCCGCTGGAAAGCCTTTTTCAAAATCAAAGAAGATTTCGAGAAAGAAATTGGATGCTCAATTTATTCTCTTTTACCAAATATTATAGAAAACACATTTGGTTTTATGCAATAAAAATATTCTCCAAAACTCATGACCATTGGATATTAATTATTGCTAAGAATTTTCTGTCTGGCTTTGTTTTTGAGTTAGAATGTGAGCAGTATTTCGTGATATTTGCACTTAGTTATCACGTATCTTTTTTATAGGAGCATATCATGCAAGAAAAGAAATCATCTACTACCAAAACTGTTTGGATTATCGTTGGCGTCATCATCACTCTCCTCTGCTGCTGTCTTATTATTTTAGGTGGCGCTGCCTATTGGATTGCCCAAAATGGTGAAAATATCGTAGCCGATATAGAAGAAAGTCTCGATATCCCCACCGCCCTTCCCACCAAGCCAATCATTGTAGATAATACTCCAGCAGGGGAAGTTCCCGTAGATACACGCGAGGTTTTAGAAAACACGATCATACCTATTCGCGATATGAGTTCACTATCAGAACGATTAGAAAATAAAACCGATATTCCTGAAACTTTACTCAGCGGTCCCTTTTTTGTTGGTGACCAACAAGAATTCTGGGTAACAAATGTAAGTACAAATGTCAGTTTTCAAATAACAGCTACCTTAGAGGCTCTTTCACCACATGCTTATTTTTGGATAGAAAATGGCACTAAATTCGATAAAAAAGGCCTAGAAGAAGTAGCCAATACATTTGAAACGGAAGTTTATCCAACAAATAGAGATTTCTTTGGCAGTGAATGGACTCCTGGCGTAGATGGCGACCCACATATTTATATTCTCTACGCCAGCAATCTTGGCAGTGGCTTAGGAGGCTATTTCTCTTCTATGGATGAATACCACCCACTTGCACATGAATACTCTAATGCCCATGAAATGTTTGTTATACAAACCATCTATGCCGATTACGGAGAAGGCGATCTAAGCACATTAGCGCATGAATTCCAGCATATGATTCATTGGTATCGCGACTTCAACGAAGAATCGTGGATGAATGAAGGCTTCTCTGTACTCGCCGAATTTCTAAACGGATACCCCGCCTACTTCGATAGCTCCTATATTGCAAATACAGATACACAGCTTAACGATTGGTCTCAGGTTTCTGGTGAAAATGGCCCGCATTATGGAGCAGGCTTTTTATACACCAATTATTTCCTAAATCGTTTTGGAGAAAATGCCACAAAAGCCCTCGTAGCCAGCGAACAAAATGGTTTTGAAAGTGTAGAGCTAGTTTTAGAAGAAATCAACGCAGTAGACTCTCGAACAGGCCAAACAATCACAGCAGATAATCTATTTATAGACTGGCTACTCGCCAATTACCTTCAAGACTCCAATGTCGGTGATGGGCGCTACACCTATAATAACTACCCTACCGCACCACAAGCCAGCGCCACAGAGAGCGTCTACTCTTACCCCTATACACAAAACTATAGCGTTCATCAATACGGCGGAGACTATATCTTAATTGATTGTGAAGGCGATTATACAATCCATTTTGATGGTGCAACTCAAACAGGATTACTGCCATCTGACCCATATTCTGGCATATACGCTTTCTGGACCAATAAAGGTGACGAATCCAACATGACCTTAACGCGAGATTTCGACTTTAGCGATGTTGCAGGAGAAATCACCTTATCATTCCAAACTTGGTACGATATCGAAACAGATTATGACTATGTTTATCTCGAAGTCTCCGAAGACGGAGAAAACTGGGATATCATCACCACCCCACTCGGCACAGATGAAGACCCCTCTGGGAATTCTTATGGCTTTGCATTCAATGGCTTCTCTGGTGGGTGGGTACAAGAAAACGCCGATCTCAGCGCATATGCTGGTAAAGAGGTCCAAGTTCGCTTCGAGTACGTCACCGACGCGGCTGTCAACGGCGAAGGCATGCTCATAGACGACATCCGCATAGAAGCAGTAGACTACTTCTCAGATTTCGAATCCGATAACAGTGGCTGGGATGCGAAAGGTTTCGTCCGCGTTCAAAATATTCTTCCTCAAAGCTTCCAGGTTGCCTTGATTTTGAAAGGTGATGAAACCACCGTAGAAATCATCGAACTATCTGATGAGCAAACTGCCGATATTCACGTTTCGATGAATGGCGAATATAATACTGAAGCTATTTTAGTTGTCACTGGCACAACCCGCTTTACACGTGAATTAGCAAATTATTCAATAGAGATTAAATAATAGAATCTCATGCAAAGTTACTAAGAGAAAATTTCTTAAGATTTTTCTTTACATCTCTGCAACTTTGTATGAACAAATAGGAGCAAAAAATGACCGAAGCAAAAAAAGCTAAAATACTAAATATCGAAAAATTGGCAGCATATCAAGATGATGCTGTTGTCAGTAGCCAAATAATGCGTGCCGAAAAAGGCAATATCACCCTCTTCGCTTTTGACGAAGGGCAAGAACTAAGTGAGCACTCAACACCCTTTGACGCCCTAGTACAAATTTTAGATGGCAAGGCAGAGGTGAGTATCTCAGGCAAATCTTTTATGATGAAAGCTGGCGAGTCAATTATCCTTCCTGCCGATAAGCCTCATGCTCTAAAAGCAACTAAAAAATTCAAGATGTTGCTAACAATGATAAAGGCATAGAAGAAATTCTAATTCTTTTTTTAAAGAAAATTCTCGCAAAAAATCAACTTTGCGAGAATTTTTGTTTTAAAGGATTTATTAGCCAATAAGTCTTCAATGGTTTTTCATCTGCCTTTATATATTTTCTTTAAATTAATATAACTTGTTAGTATCGTAAAAAAGATCATAAAAACTCCCCCGCTCCCAAAAATAAGCCGTCCAGAAGAAATATTACTAGTGCCATTAGTTGTGATAGGGCCTAATGTTGTACTCGTTGAGAACTCACGTTCTCCTTCACCAAAACCCACCCACAGAAAGATGGAAGAGAAAAAGAGCATAAATGCCAAGCCCATGAGAAATTGTAACCACAAATATAATTTGGTCTCCATACCTTCGGGGCCAAAGGCACTCTGAAGAGCAACCATTGTACCGGCTAGCATAAAAGAGCCTCCTGCCGCACCAATTACCCAGCGCGGGGCATTAAATGAACTTGGATCAGCATGGATAATATCAGCCGCAACAAGCACTATGAGACTGCCCACAAGAAAAAAGATGCTCCCAAATATCATGCCGCCAAGCAAATTCTCTGGTCTTTGAGGTAAATTATTGCTCATATTTTTTTCTTCTTTATTAACTAAAGATTACTTTCTCAAAAATTCACTGAACTCCTGCAAATCCACTCGCGCGCTAAAATCTAAGGATAACGGGGTCACAGAAACTTCACGGTTTTTGTGCATCGTATATACATCAGTATCATTTGGTTCAATTTCCAAATTGGCCCCAACTTCATAATCTAAAGCATATGGTTTTTCCCAACTTGCTTCCCTATTTGCAATAGGACGATAATAGAGATTAGGACTTAAGCGCGTCATCTGCCACGGTGTCTTTTTATCTGCATCACTAGGAACATCTACTTTAAGTACTTTAACCTCTGGTGGAAATTTTTTCTCTAATATCTTCTTCGCAAAAAGAGCTGTAAAATATGCTGCAACTGAAAAATCAACTTCATCCGAATAAGAAAGATGGTGTTCTTTTTTGGTTTCCACAGAAACAGCTAAACCAGGCACTCCCAAAGAAGCCCCCTCCATTACTGCTCCTACAGTACCCGAAACACCTGTCCCATAAGCAAGATTTTCTCCATAATTAATCCCAGAGACTACTAAATCTGGTTTCAAATCTAAAATCCGTAAAATACCATGTTGTACAGATTGTGCGGGACTTCCGCCTACGGCATAAACCTGCCAATCTTGCCCGTTCACATGCACCATCTCTTCACTGATAATGCCATCTGAAGTAATAGGCATAGAGCGGCTCATCGCTGAAGATTGCTCTCGTGGCGCAGCAACGGTTACATAGCCAATTGCCGAAAGTGCCTCGGCAGCTGCCCATAATCCTGGTGAGCGAATACCATCATCGTTTGTCAATAAAATTTGTTTTTTTAACATTTTCCCTTCCCAATACTTTAAAAAAAAAGAAGCGGGGGATATCCCGCTTCTTACTCAGTGCCCTCGACAGGACTCGAACCTGTGACCTATTGCTCCGCAAGCAAGCGCTCTAATCCACTGAGCTACGAAGGCGTTTAGCGAAGCGTATTCTAATCTAGTTTGTGGACAAGGTCAAGGAAAAAACTTCAAATCGGATTCTGAATTCATCTTCAGGATTTTCCAGTATTCTTCCTTTCCAATCTCTTAAGGCGATGCGCCAACTCTTCTGCCCAAAAGGTACGTGCATGCGGATTCTTGCTCTCCTTCATCAAACTTAATGCGCTGTGAGTAGCATCTACAGCTAAAGCATAATCCTTAACACGATGCTCGTAATATTTTGCTAATTCCACCCATGCGTAAATCTGTCCTTCTGCTGCGGCACCTTTCCACCATTTAACAGCTTCATCAATATCCCCCCGCCTTCTTTGCAATATAGCAAGGCGTTTAACAGCTTTTTGAAAATCTTCTTCTGGCACTTCTTTTGCCAAACCATATTCGTAGAGATGTGCAGCATCATCCCATTTTTTCATATCTTCAAAAAGTTTTGCGATGGCAATAATATCGAGGCTCTCTTCAACGCTTTCACCAAAGGGATCACTAAGCATCATCGCTATATGTTTAAGAAGAGTTGCAAGTGAGAGAATATCAATTTCATTATGATAAAAAATACCCTTCATCGGCCTTGCATCTTTATCTCTTAAATAATCAAAATAAAGATAGGGGATTTCATATCCTGGCACTTCTTCGGAAGTGCGCGCTATGCCTAAAATATGTTTTTCAATGGATTGTAAAGTCCGTGAGGCTAATCTATCTCTCCATAATCGGCGAGCAAGGTGTAGAAGATCAATATGAGCATAATCTTCAAAAGGAAGAGGCATACTATGCAATTTATAGCGTGTTCTTAAAAGTGGCGCATCAAAAGATTTACCGTTATAGCTCACTAAAACTTCGCCATATGCGAAAAATTCAGCTAAGGCTTCGAGCATAGCCCTTTCTTCAGAAGGGTCACGGAGAAAGAATTGCGCGAGAATAAATTTATCGCCTTCATAACGCCCTACCCCCACCATAAAGGCATAAGTGCCCGTCCCGCCAGAGAGTCCGCTGGTCTCGGTATCGAAGAAAATAAAATTTTCTATGGATAGTTCACCGATGCGTGCGTCTTTAGCATATTCCGCCAAAATTCCGGGGGTGGGTACTGGAGACAAAGAAATATCTCCATGTAAGTCGTCTATAGCAAAGCGTTGTTCGTAGACAAAGCTCTCACCAGAGGGCATTTGACGATAATCACCCTTTAGGACACGTTCTATGGGAACGCGGTCGCTAATAGAGCGATCAGCAGTTTTTTTCATCCCAACTTTAACGCCCAAGGATTTTAATTTATCTGCTAACGATGGGGAAACTTTCTTTTTCTCAGTCATATTTAAGGCTTTTATCAGTAATTATCAAATTTTCACTATCTTTATCACTCTTAGCCCTCTTGAATAAGCCGTGGAAAAAAGCGGATTGTCAGTATAATGCTCACGAATATCAGCACCAAACCAAAATACAAGGGCGATTCGGGCGAGGACGAATAGAGGTATCCCGCTAAAGGCGGCGCAAGAATCAGGGGAAACGCGCTCGCAGTTTCAGTTAATCCATAGGCTAATCCCATTTGAGCATCATCTATAAGGGAGTTTACATGAGCGGCGGCCAAAGAACGAGCCGCGCGATATCCACCTAGCAAAAAATAGGCGAGGCTGTAAAAGCCCATCTCAGAGCCACGCCAAAGCAAAAGTGCAAAAAGTGCGGTGGCAAGTTGGGCAAGTAAAAATCCTGCTCGCGCGCCTATCTGCCCCAAAATCAGGCTAAGGCTGACATTACCGATGCCACCTAAAGAGCCCAGTAAGCCAATTTGACTTAGCGATAAGCCGCGCTCATCTTGCAAAAAGTTTTGGGCGAGGGGCTGAGGTAAGTAGAGGGTAAAAACAGCGAAGAAAATAAGTACAAGAAAGCTCAAATAACGCGTATTTTGAAGTAAAGTTTTAGGTGAAAATTCTTTTGCAGATTGGTGTATATCTTGTGAGGGAAGGGTATAAATTATACTCACTGAAATTGTAAAAGCAAGCGCAGCAAAAATATAAAGCGAGCGTAAGCCATAATTTTCACCCAGCCAACCACCAATAAGAGGGCCAGAAACCATTCCTGCTGAAAAAACAGCAGAAATCAATGTGAGTGCGCGTTCTACTGTCCATTGACCGCGCGCTGCAGTTACATAAGAGTTAAGGGGCGAAATAACAAAGGTTGTTAGGCTATACGCAATTAGTGCTGTGGTGAAAAGAGGCAGATTTTCTGCGCTTGCCATCAGCAGTGCCGCAAGCCATCCTACTGTCCAAGAAGCGCGTAAGAGTGGACGACGCCCAATTTTATCGGCTAAATATCCGGCGGGGATGTGAACAAGCGTTGCCGCAATGCCCACACCACCCAAAATTTGGCCTATTTTTATTGGATTTGCACCTAATTCTGCCAAGTAGAGAGGTTGAAAGAAGAAAAAAGTTCCTTCACCAAGCCCCCAAATAAAAAGAGCTGTGGCCAGTTTTTTCAAAGCTGAGTTCATTTTTCAGCGACCACACGCCGTATAAATTCAGCGGCTTTTGAAAAAACTTCTGCCTTTGCTGGCTCGCGCGGAATAACGTGCCCGCTTTCTGTGACCCACATTATATTTTTATCGGCAGTCGTTAAATCAGCGTAAATTTTCTCCATATTTTCACCCACAATATAAGTATCATTACGTGAATGAACAAGTTGAACTGGCATATCAATTTTTGGCAATGCACTCCGCATCTCGCGGAGTAATTTTGCTAGTTCTGCCACAGAGCGTAAAGGGTTTTCAGGGTAAGAAATTTGCGTTCGCCAAGCTTCTTTATCCATCCAATTTGCACCTGGTTCTCCTTTTCTTTTGGGGACATAGGATATAAATTTAGAGAGAATTTTCGTATATTTAATGCGCGAATCATTCAACTCATAAGGTGCAGACATAGAGAAAACGCCCGCGACATCCAACTTGCTTGCCATTAAAAGCGATAGTGCGCCCCCCATCGAAAGCCCAATCAAAAAGACCTGGTCAACTGTGCCTTTAAGGAGATGGTAGCCATCTTCTACAGAATGAATCCAATCAATATAACGCGTTCTAATCATATCTTCTGGCTTTGTTGCATGACCTGCAAGGCGAACACCCAGCACGCTAAAACCTTCTTCGGCAAGGTACTCGCCCATCCAACGCATTTCTTTAGGTGCACCGGTAAAACCGTGAACAAGAAGACATCCCGTTTTATTGCCAGGGAAGTAGAAAGGTTCTGCGGAGGGGATTATCATAAATATCTCCTGAGGAACAAAATACTATTTGATTTTTCGAAGTATAAATTTCTGCCTCGAAATCGTTATTTTCTTAACCCACAATGCCTTATAAACACGATATAGCCTCTGTGTAGTTTCTTCTACAAATTTATCTACATCTTCTTCGGTGAGATAAGTATCAGAAGGGCGATAGTGGTTATTGATTTCATCATCATCCCTTTGATAAAAATTCTTGATGTAATTCAATTGCTGGTTGACGGCAGCCATAGGCAAAAAATCAAGATCGCAAGAAATTGGCTGGGCATCTAAGAAAACCCGCCAAAAAAGACTCTTGGGGTTATTGCGTACATAAGCCAAATCTAACCCATACCAATCTCTCTTCATCTCAGAATTGAAATTTGGGCTACTTAAAAAATCTTCAGAAAAACGTGCTTTTGTAGGGCCAAAAATTTTCTCACGCCAAAGATTGTCCGTTATTAAATGAAAAAAATAGCCCAAACGAAAAGAAAAACTTCCTTTTGCTTTTTGCGTATCAATCCCTTTAAGGTGTTTACGGTAAAAATCTAAATCTGCGCTACCCACCCATTCTTTCTCTGGGCTAAGAAAATGTGTTACTGGAGGGGGAGGGTCAAAATTCTCCCAGTTCTCATCCGGCACGCCAGAATCTGGGGCAATATTACCAATAGCAAATTGCCCTGCGTCAAGATTGGGAATTAGGTCAAGTAAATTTTCTGTAAGGCGAAGGTGAACAATCCAAGTTGCCATAAGTTATAACTCTCACTGGATTTTTTTTATGAGATTCCTTTTTTCAAAAACTTTAGCTACTCAACAAGCTCCAAAAAGTTAGTACCACTCTCTCGCAACGAAGCCAGACGGAAGCCCTTAATAGGGTTTCTAACTATTTCTTTAACCCATTGAGGCAAAGAAATAAATGAAAGATATGCCAATACAGCAAATAAACTCCAATTTGCTACTTCATCAAAAATTATTGCTACTTCAGGATTCGAAATTATCAAAGAAAACCATTTAACAAAAATAAAATGCCAACACGAAATAATAATCAAACTAATAGTCAATAAAACTAAAAACCGATGCTTCCCCTTTTCTGTATATATCCAATCCGTTAGCTGAGGGATAGTAAATAACAAAAAAGTCAATCGATAATCCCAATTATTGCCCAAAAGAAATGTGCCTATATAAATAAATGCCCCCATTCGAAAAGCTGCTAGGTTTCTGGAATTTCTAGAACTCGGTATCGAATGGGTTCTTAAACTTATCACTAAAACAGCTACTAATACTGCCAAACCTACTAAATGAGGGAGTATTGCTAATAAAGAATCATAATCAAATACTGGAGATATTTTCTTGAGCATTGCTAAGAAGCTGTTATGGTAGCGAGTAAATAATATATTAACTCCATAGGAAATAGATTTTCCACGCATCGTCAGATTCCAAGAGGCTTGGATATTAGAAAAAGTAATCCAACTGTAAATCGCAAAACTAGTGATAACAAAAAGCACATTTTTCCAGAGCAACTTCCATTTCTTCTCAAAGAAGATAACTAAAGCAAAGATAGGGAAAATTTTTAACAAAGCTCCTAATAGAATAATCACCGCTGCGGCTAAGGAAGAGTACTCAATCATTAAAATAGCCATCGCACAAATGAAGAAAATTAATAAATCAACATTTCCTCTTTCATAGAGAAGCATAGCAGCTGGAGAAAATGTAATAAGCAACATTATGAGAGCGTTGCATAATTCGGGGAGGTAGTTAGAAAGTGGGGAATTTTTCTG
>JABGQV010000013.1 GCA_018648655.1 Anaerolineae bacterium
TTATTGTTTCGATTTTTTCAAAAAAAGTTGGATATTTCATTTATTTACTCTCATATGAAGTTTGGAGTTGAAGCGCAAGCTGGGTAGTGTGGTCAAAATGCCGTCTACTGAATTTTGTGTTGGAAGGGTGTCACATAGCAGGGCTTACGCATAAAATTTAGCCGCCTACCCATATTAATACAACAAAATCTCATCCTGATACAGATTAGGCCTTATAAAAAACTTGGTCTTTCTTTCTTCAGAAAAGCTTTTACCCCAATTTTATGCTCTTCACTTTTACCTGCTATTTCTTGTAATTTGCCTTCATATTCCAGCACTTCTGCGAGATTGGGTAACACTGCGCAGTTAAAGGCTTTTTTGGTTGCACCAAAGGTCTGGACAGGGCCCAGAGCCAGCATCATAGCAATTTGTTGCGCAGTGGCTAATAAATCTTCAGCAGGAACAAGGCGGTTTACCATGCCCCATTTCAAGGCATCCGATGCTGAGATGGGCAGGTTGCTAAAAGTTGCTTCAGTGGCACGAGCAAGCCCAATAAGGGCAGGAAGTAGCAGTGAAACACCAGAGTCGGGTACAAGTCCGATACCGGTAAATCCCACCGTAAAACGCGCATCATCTGCTGCAATCCGCAAATCACAGGCAAGAGCAATGCCTAATCCTGCTCCCGCAACGGTGCCATTAATGGCCGCGATAACAGGTTTTTCTATTTCTCTAAGTTTTAAGATGAGGGGGTTATAGGTCTCGCGAAGATGTTCATGATAGGAGATTTCTGTGGCTTGAACATCTTCCATTTCTGAAATATCTTGCCCCGAAGAAAAACTCCCCCCTGTGCCCGTGATGAGAATAGAGCGAACTTCATCATTTTGCTCGGCATCATTGAGCGCAGATTGTAGTTTTAAAATCATGTCCCGATTGAAGGCATTTGCCTTATCGGGACGATTGAGGGTGAGACTTAAGGTGTGGTGTTGAAAAGAGGCGCTAATAAGAGACATTAATGTTCAAGCCCGTCATCATTATCATCGCCACGATCAATTTCAAATTCTACAATTGCAGGGTCAAGATAAACCCACAAATGTAGAACGTGGCCGTCTTCGGTATCTACAGCACGCGCGGCTTGAATAGGGGCTTCTTGCTCTAATCCCATTTCATTTTTATAAAGAAGCTGCATAGTCTGATGACTGCGCCAAGCACGATAACAGCGTTCTACTAATTCGGGTCCATTAAAAGTGCGTAATTTAGTGACCGCATTAACAAGAGGTTCTGAACTTTCGGTGAGACTAAATACCCAACTATCTTGTACTGGTTCAAAAACAGGAGGGGGGCCTTCGATAATTGTAATTTGAGTTTCCATAATTTTTACCTTTTTATAAAGTTCGAAAATGATACCATGAAAGAAGAGCTTTTTTATACGATTTTCGTTATAATTTATTTTATGGCTAAATTAACCCCTAAAATTATTATTGAAGGAACACGACTAACTTTCAAGACCGAAATCGCTTTTACGCTAAATGAGCACCCCCGCATTGTCGGTCCGCGCAAATATCGCTACCACTTCCCTATAGTTTCTGGTGAATGGGGCGCTTTTACCAATTATCCTTGGGGGCGTGGCATTATCAACTTTGAGCCAGATGACGAAAAGAAGGCAATGGAAACCTATAAAACATGGGTGCGCCTTTTTGAACTCCAACGCTACTATTCATGGATTATTGATCGTTTTCATATTTCTACGCAGGCTTATCAGCAAAAGACTTATAATAAAATTTATGATTTCACTTGGCTAGAAGAAAGACTTGCAGAGATTGGATTTCATTTGGTTTTTTGCACACGTACCCCCGAATCTTTTGCGGCAGCGCGCGAAGAACGCCTGAAGGTTTCGGGGAATCCTTCACAATATGATGATATGCAGCTTTTTATTGATGAACAAGAGCAAATGCGTGCGTTGATTTCCCGCTCTATTCTCCCCACGCTCGAAATTGATATTTCAGATAATAATATTTTGGGCGCGGCAGATAAAATCGCCGATTGGATGGAATCTACAGGCGGGCTATGGTCTTAATCTCAGACTATATGCAACAGACAACTATATTTTACAGGAGCAATTATGCATAAGTTAACTATCTTCTTTTATCCCCCGCCACCCAACGAAGCATTTGACCAAGAAGGGTGGCAAAATTTTATGGGCTTGGCAGAAAAAATGCCCGGTCTGCGTCGAGAGACAGTTAGTGAAGTAGAAGACCTGCTTTTCGGAAGTCAAGGGCATCGATATTCTATGATCCACGAATTTTATTTTGACTCTCGTGTTGCATTAGATTCTGCGCTTCAATCAGAAGAGGGCCAAAAAGCAGGGGCATTTTTACACGAGTTTACACGCAAACGCTTCACGATGATGATAGCCGAGCATAAAGAAGCATTTCAAGATGAGTTCGTCCAAGAGGAAAAAGAATAGAAAATAGGTAAGCGTTCAGGGGGTCGGGCGTATAGGAATTAGAGATGGAGTTGGTTCCTT
>JABGQV010000012.1 GCA_018648655.1 Anaerolineae bacterium
CCAATATTGCTATGGATGCACAAACCATCGTAATGAAAACGCCGAGAGGCTGAGGGAAAGAAAAACGTCCTGATAGAGAATCCACCAGGACGTATAAGCTTTAGGTTGGTATAATTCGACCAACTCGCCCGCCGCTTCTTCGGTGGGTTGAGCTAGGGCTTGTAAAGTGTTGCTGCACCGTGCACGCCCGTACTTTTATCTAAATATATTGTATCATTACAATATATTATTTGCAAGACAAAATCAATTAGGGCTTTTCTATTTTTGGACCATGCCGACCGTCTTGAGCTTTTCGGGCACGTTCTACATAGCTAAGTAAAATTTCTTTACTCACCGCCCAAACAGGTCCAAATTTCTGCGCCTTGATCTTCCCACTTCGTATCAGGGTACGCACATATTCGGCATGATAGCCGCTTAATTCTGCAGCTTCCTGTACAGTGATCCAGTCGTCATTTATAGTCATAGCGCAAATACTCCTGCGGTAATTATACTCGCCGGCTGCTTCTCGGTGTGGGTTGTAAAAGTACGATGCGAGGGAGCAATGTGCCCTCTATGACGGATTGCCGCTTGTAGTGATCTTTAATTCTTTCTCGGGGGTATACGTTTCTTCAACACCCTTTTGTAGTTCTCCAACAGATTGCCTCTCTTCCCTGACTTTGCATCCATGCCGTGCAAAGATACGCAAGCATTGGATAAGTGCATCATCGAGAGTCCGGTGATCTGTAATTCTGGTTTGTTGCATATAATGTCTCCTGACAAAAGTTTTTATGCACGTAGAGCGCAAGTAAACATGTTGTACTTGCCAGGAGACAAGTTCATTTCTAGTTTGAATACAATATATTTACAAAAAAAAGAGAGACATTTTCGGATGTTTCTCAGTGCTATATATCCAGCGAATACAATCTGCTAATAATCATTAGGTAAACAAAAGGGTGAGCAATCTACTCGGATTGCCCACCCTTTTTGTGGTCTGTCAGGTATGTCGGTGCCGTGGACAATAACCACGAGTTTTTCGTTCCAGGTTTGGGCGTGACTATAATTTCGCATCATTTCTAATGAAAACAATCAGCTTTTTCTAATTACGCTTACCCAAGAGCATCGCAGTGGCGATATAGTCACAAGTGAACAAAATATTTAATGAGAGCAAGGCGGAAATTCTACAATAGAAACTGTCCGAAAGCTTTAAGGACGTACACTTACCCCACCCACTTCTTCCGCGTATTTTGCTATGATGGTTGATCAATTACTCTAAGAATTTCTCTCTTCAACGTATCCAAATCGCGTTGAAGGATTTCCCAAACAATTTGCAACTTGACTTGATCGTAACCATGCACAATGATATTTCTCGTTCCATCATCGACGACCAAGGAATGAGATGGTATTGATTCTGAAAATCATCCGAGATTTGATTAGCTGCTTCGCCAATAATGATCAAATTGTACAGGATCGCATCCTGTGTTTTGTGATCAGCTAAAAAAGTCTCGTAGTTGTCAATCGCGTAAGATTCAATACTCTCAACGGCAACTAGAATATCGCGAAGCCTTTTCTGGTTTTTCATAAGGCAACAGCCTCCCCTTGCAGGGACTGAACGAACTCTCTATCCTTTACATTTGGCAACGTAAAAGTCGGGACAACATCCACATGAACACCCAGCAGCCTTTGGGCTTCGAACTGGAAAGCGCCTACTCCAAAAGCCGATGCACCTGCTTCCATCTCGATCATGAGATCAATATCGCTGGCCGGGTTACTTTCCCCACGTGCAACAGAGCCAAATACATAGACCTTGCGGACGCCATGTTTCTTGGCAATTTTATAGAGTTCTGCTTTGATCTTTTTCAATTCATTCAGTTTCATAAGAGACCTCTTGCAAGAATTATAATCTAAAAGCCTGCAAGAATAAGAAAGGGGATTCAAATCCTAGTTCTTTACCAGATTTCATAGCCTTAAACAACTAATGTAAATGGACATTTATAAATAAGGCCACGTCGCTAGTAGTGTGATCTCAGTCATCCGCTCTATCGCCAAAGAATTCCCAGCCACGCTCCTGCGCAACTGCTTTGAGTGTGTCGTCTAGGTAAACAGCCACAGGGTGGTGTGCCATTAAAATCTGAAACAACAAGCATGGTTCCAACTCCTTATCAATCCAATCCGCGGAGTTACCACTTGCCGTATCCGGTTCCCCACACAGCTAAAAACAGCTCATGTAAATGCATTTTTATGTAATGTGTGTTCTTAGGGTTCGAGTCCTTCCCCTTTTTAGTCTATTGCAGGGAACCTGGGAAGATTATCGACGGTTGAAAAACCTGATTTACACAATTTGTCATACTCTTTCTCCAAATCAGTTTTCTATCTTAAAGGTGAAAAGTACCTCGCGGCCTCTGTTTTTTCAAATACGCAATCGAATTGCATATTTGCAAAATAAGGCTACGCTGGTATTTTTTTTCACCCCCCCTGTTGACAAAACGCTATTTATATCGGATAATTAGCACACAAT
>JABGQV010000098.1 GCA_018648655.1 Anaerolineae bacterium
GATTTCTACGACCGCCTCGTGGACGCTCTCCTGGACGCTGGAATCCGCCCGAAAGGCACCCTCTATCACTGGGACTTCCCTCAACTACTCCAAGACCTCGGCGGATGGGTGAACCGAGACTCTGTGCAGTGGTTTGGCGACTACGCCCAAATCGTCTTTGACAAATTAGCAAATCGTGTAGATATGTGGGCAACCCATAACGAACCTTGGGTGGCATCCTTTTTGGGCTACGCCAACGGATTCCATGCTCCGGGCATTTGTGATTACTCAAAAGCCTACCAAACTGCCCATCATATGCTGATGGCACATGGCAAAGCTGTTCAGCTTTATCGAGAAGGCAATTATGGCGGGAAAATCGGATTGATTCTCAACTTAAATGGATTTATCCCCGCAACAGAAAGCGAAGAAGATATTGCTGCTACACAGCGTGTCTACGATGAGACGCACAGCATCTTTTTAGACCCCGTGTTTAACGGGAAATATCCACAACGGCACTTTGATTATATTGGCGCGCACCAACCCCAAATCCAGGAAGGTGACCTGCAACTCATCCAACAACCGATAGATTTTCTAGGGTTGAATTATTACAACACCGATCTTGTCTCCTTTGATGTATTTGGTGGTTTGAATAAAGCGCGTATCACATCTTACTCATCCCCTGGATGGGGAAAAACGGATATGCACTGGGGCATCCACCCGGCAGGGATTAAGGCCGAAGTATTGAATATCAAAGAGAATTACGGCAACCCGGATTTATATATCACCGAGAATGGCTGCGCCATGCCGGATGTGCCTGACGAGAATGAGTTCGTCGCTGACTGGGACAGAATTCGATATATCAAGGCACATTTGCGAGAACTGCACGAGGCGATTGAAGAGGGAGTCAACTTGAAGGGCTATTATGTCTGGAGCGTTTTTGATAATTTTGAGTGGGAGCGTGGCTATAGTAATCGCTTTGGGCTTGTACGGGTTAATTATGAAACGCAAAAACGCACGCCAAAGCAAAGTGCATATTGGTTTAAGGATGTGATTGAGAAAAATGGGATTGAGATATAAAGAATCCAGACTCTGAGCGGAGCGTAGCGCAGACGAAGAGCAGCATTTGCAAATCCGTCCTTCGTCTACAGGCTCAAGAGCCATCGCCTTCCGCTCAGGAACTATCATAAAAATCATGAAAAAACATAACTTTGACGCAGTAATCTTCGACCTAGATGGCGTAATCACCGACACTGCCTCTACGCATAGCACAGCTTGGAAGCAGATGTTCGATGAGTTTTTGCATACTCAAAAAGCACCTTTTCAGGAATTTACCCATGAGAAAGATTACCTCCCCTACGTAGATGGAAAACCGCGCTATCAAGGCGTAAATTCTTTTCTGGAATCTCGCGGCATAGAGTTGTCTTTTGGTGACCCTAGTGATACGCCTGAGAAGATAACCGTCTGCGGGTTGGGTAACAGAAAAAACGAACTTTTCAATAAAAGTATTCAGGCGGGGAATGTAAATGTTTATCAAGGCACAGTCGATTTGATGCACGCTTTAAAAGATGCGGGAGTTCGGATTGGCGTGGCTTCTTCGAGCAAAAATGCGAAAGTTGTTCTCGAAACAGTAGGTTTATTGGATTTAATCGAGACGCGCGTGGATGGAGTTGCTTCCGCTAAATTAGGCTTGATGGGCAAACCCCAAGCAGATATTTTCACCACCGCCTGTGATAATTTGGGCGTCAACTACGACCGTGCTGTCATCGTTGAAGATGCCATTTCTGGCGTGCAAGCGGGCCGCAATGGCGGATTTGGCTTGGTGCTTGGCGTGGCGCGTGAAGGAAATGCTCATGACCTTCGCATCAATGGAGCAGATATTGTTCTTGAAGACCTTGCCGAAATTGATATAGAAGGCATTGACCAATGGTTTCTCGAAGGTCTGGAAGACGAGAAATGGTCAATCAGCTATGATGATTACCTTCCCGAATTAGAAGGAACGAGAGAAGCATTATTAAGTGTAGGAAATGGTTTTTTCGGTACACGTGGTGCTCTCGAAGAGTCTTCTGCAAATGATGTGAATTATCCGGGCACATATATTGCGGGCTTATACAATGCTTTAGATTCAGAAGTGGGCGGGCGCACTGTCAGCAATGAAGATTTTGTGAACGTGCCTAATTGGTTGCCAATTACTTTTAAGATTGGGAATGGGGAGTGGTTTGAGCCAAGAAAATTCTCCATCCCTCGGGGGGAGATGCCCGATAGGGCAGAGGGGGGCAATCGTGGCATAAAGAAAATCTCCCGCAAACTCGATTTTCGGACAGGCCTTTTAACACGAAAGATGATTTTCGCTGATAATTATGGAAATGAAACAGAAATCATCTCGCAGCGTCTAGCGAGCATGGATAATCCCTATTTGGCAGCTTTGCATTATGAGATCACACCACTGAATTATGATGAGAAAATTACTGTTCGCTCTATCTTGGATGGCGATATTATTAATGCTGGTGTGGCGCGTTATAGCGATTTGAGCTCAAAACATCTTGATGCAGTTAGAACTGAGGGGGAGGGAAACAGAAGCACGCTCGTTGTGAAAACCAATCAATCGGATGTAATAATCACAGAAGAAGCGCGCTTATCTGTTGCACTGGATGGGCAAGAGATAAAGCCAGATTTTAAGCATAACCACGCGCCAGCCAAGATAACATCCACTTTTAAGGTAGATGCTAAAGAAGGTGTTTCTTTAACGGTAGAAAAGTTGGTGGCAATCGATGCCTCTCACCAGAACCAAGCCGAAAGCAAGTTTGATGCGGCGCGGGACGCGCTATCCCAGCGCTTTGATTCTATCCAAAAAGATAGCGCATCTGTATGGAAAAAAATCTGGGATAAAGCAGATATCCAAATCAAAGGAGATCGCATTAGCCAAAAAATGATTCGCTTACATCTTTATCATTCTTTCGTGACGGTTTCTCCGCATAATGCTCAACTTGATGCGGGCATCCCCGCGCGCGGGTTGAGCGGTGAGGCGTATCGGGGGCATATTTTTTGGGATGAACTTTATATTTTGCCTTTCCTGAATTTGCAATTGCCCGAGACCGCTCGCTCTATTTTGATGTACCGTTACAGGCGGCTGGACGCGGCGAGAAAGTTGGCGCAGGGATATAAGGCGCAAGGCGCGATTTTCCCGTGGCAGAGCGGTGGCAGCGGCGGCGAAGAAACCCAAACTCTGCACCTGAACCCGCTTTCGGGAAAATGGGGCGAAGATTACAGCATTTTGCAGCGGCATATCAGTTTGGCCGTTGCCCACAATATCTGGGATTATCTGTGGGCTAACGAAGACCAAGATTTTCTCGAAAATTACGGGGTAGAAATCTTCCTTGAAGTCTGCCGATTTTGGGCGGGCAAAGCCACGCTCAAATCAAATGGGCGTTACGACAACGCTGGCGTGATGGGGCCAGACGAGTTCCACGAAAAATATCCCGATGCTACCGAAGGCGGACTAAAAAATAATAGCTATACTAATATCCTTGTGGCGTGGGCTTTTCGGCGCGCTTTTGACTTGCTCAAAATGATGAGCGCAGATTCAAAAAAGACCCTACTAGAGAAACTCAGCTTGTCGAATGATGAGTTGGCACGTTGGCAAGATGTTTCTACAAAACTTAAAATTTCACTCAACGATGATGGCATTATGGAACAATTTGAAGGTTATTTTGCCCTCAAAGAACTCGATTGGGATCATTATCGGGAGAAATACGAGAATATCCACCGCATGGATCGCATCCTGAAATCCGAAGGCAAATCGTCCGATGATTATAAGGTCGCGAAACAAGCCGACACGCTGATGATTTTCTATGTGCTCGGTGAAAAAGAAGTACGCGCTATTTTGGATGATTTAGGGTACGCGCCCGCCGAAGATTTTCTTGCTACAAATTTCTATTATTACCTGCCCCGAACATCCCACGGCTCGACCTTAAGTCGGCTTGTTCACGCTCATTTGGCTTGGGAGTTGGGAGATAAGGAATTGGGTTGGCAACTCTATATCCAAGCTCTTGAAAGTGACTATATAGATATTCAAGGCGGGACGACAAAAGAAGGCATCCATGCTGGCGTAATGACCGGCACCGTCTTCTTTGCGCTGCGTGCTTTTGCTGGCCTTGATTTGAGCGGAGAAAAGCCTAAACTTTCTCCTAATTTGCCCAAGCATTGGCGTGAGATGAAGTTTAATATCGGCTTTAAGGGGAAGCGGTATCAGTTTGTGGTTACGCCTGAGGGTGTAGAAGCCAAAATATCGTAGAACTGCACTGCATCTCAGAAGATGCGATGCACATCTAGCGTCTAAATTTTAAAAAGGATAATCACATGCTCGGAGACGTACTCCTCATCACAGAAAAACATAAAAAGGCTGCTACAGCCATTGTCGAACACGCTCAAAAAATAAGCGGCGATAAAATCATCATCGCCGTTGGCGGGGAATCGGGTTCTGGGAAATCAGAGCTGGGTCACGAAGTGGCACATCTGCTCAAAACGCAAGGCACGCCTGCAAAAATTATGCACATCGACAATTATTACAAAACTTCCCCACAAGAGCGTAATCCGTGGCGCAAGGCGCAAGGCGCAGAAAGCATTGGCTATACCGAATACGATTGGGATTCCATCAACCGCAATCTCGCCGAATTCCGCGCCGATTCCGACGCCGTCACTATGCCCTGCATCGACCTGCTCACCGACCAAGAAGACCTGCTCAAAACCAGCTTCAAGGGGCTGCGCTATATGGTCATCGAGGGCCTTTACGCCCTCCAAGCCGATGCCGATTTGCGCGCATTTATCGACATCACATATCACGAAACCAAGAAAGCCCAGCTTTCACGCGGCAAAGAAAATATGGATCAGTGGCGTCTCCAAGTCCTCGAGCAGGAGCATCAGGTCGTGCAATCCCTTCGCCCCAAAACCGATTTAATTGTCACTCCTGATTTTGACGTAGTAGAAAATGGCTAAATTTTTCGGCGGCATCGAACTTGGTGGCACAAAAACGATTTGCGGGATTGGCACGCAGGATGGTGAAATTCTGGCAGAAAAACGCATCCCAACCACTAATCCAGCGGATGTCTTGTCTCGTTGCGTGGATTTCTTCGAGGAGCAGATTCCCATCTTTGGTCATCTCTCTGCCATCGGCATCGCATCGTTCGGGCCTGTAGGCTTGAGTGCCAAATTCGGATACATCTTGCGCACCCCAAAAGAAGGCTGGTCAAACACAGACATCGTTTCACCCTTTCGTAAGGTTTTTGACGTGCCTATCGGATTTGATACCGATGTCAACGGGGCAGCCCTCGGTGAATGGCGATGGGGCGCAGCCCAGGGATTAGACACCTTCATCTATTTCACCATCGGCACGGGCATTGGCGGCGGAGGGATGATAAACGGAGACTTTATGCATGGATTATCGCATCCTGAAATGGGGCATATTCCATTGCTCAATTTAAGACCCGAAAGGTTTCCACACTCTGCAATGAAAGCAGATTCTATGCCTTCAAAAAAATCCGATAAAAAAAATGCACCAATAAAACCTTTCGGGTCTCTAGATTCTCTAAGCGTCTGCCCTTTCCACGATGATTGTTTCGAGGGGTTGGCATCGGGCCCCGCAATAGAGAAAAGATGGGGATCGAAGGCAGAGAACTTAGATACCGAACATCCCGCTTGGGAGGCAGAAGCAAGCCTAATTGCACGAGCGATGCGGAGCGTCATCTGCACCCTATCTCCGCAAAGAATTATCTTGGGCGGTGGCGTGATGGAGCAATCCCAACTCTTTCCGCTCATCCGCGAAAAAACAATAGAAGAGCTAAACGGCTATATGGACTTACCCAAAATAGATGAATTCATTGTTCCTGTTGGATTGAAAGGAAAGGCAGGTATTTTGGGTGCGTTTATTTTGGCTGAACGAGCGATGGGCTAAAAACAGCTCCTGAGCGGAGCAGTGCGCAGACGAAAGACGGGGCACGCGAGAAGCCGCTCTTCGCCTACAACTGCGCTTCGCTTCGTTTCCGCTCAGAGACTGGATTGCAAGGAGAAAAATATTTTATGAAAGGCGACATCATCGTATTAGAAGAACACCACAGAAAAGTGGCGCGAGAAATCGTGCCTGAAATCCTTGAAAAAATTCGTGCAAAATCAGAGAGATATATAATCACTGTAGCAGGAGAATCGGGGAGCGGAAAATCGGAAACGGGTAAAGCGATTGCGGAAGAATTGGAGAAAGAAGGTATTTGCGCAGTTTTGCTAGGGCAAGATGATTATTTTGTGCTCCCACCAAAATCGAATGATGTCAAAAGACGTGAAGACCCTTCGTGGCTGGGACCACATATCGAAGTGCGTTTTGATTTGCTTGAAGGTAATTTGAAAGAGGCCATTACGGGCGCAGATGAAATTATCAAGCCGCTGATTGACTATAACAAAAATTCTGTTGAAGACCAACGCGTTGATTTAAAAGGCATAAAAGTGGTCATTGCCGAGGGGACTTATACATCGCTATTAAAAAACGTAGATACAAAAGTCTTTATTGCCCGAAATCGTTTGGATACCCTGGAGCATCGCAAAAAACGCAATCGTGGCGATGAGGTTGGTGACCCATTTATTGAAAATATTTTAAAAACTGAACATAAAATCATTGCTGGGCATAAGCAATTGGCCGATTTTGTGATTACGAAAGAATATAATGTAGTTGAGGTTGAATAGGAAAGATTATGGCAGTCAAAAACAAAGTACAGCTCATTACTTACCCTGACTCTCTTGGTGGTGACTTGAAGACTCTCTACGATGTTTTAGAGACAGATTTCAAAGATATTTTCAAGGGCGGAATTCATATCTTACCCCCCTTTCCATCTTCTGGTGATCGCGGTTTTGCGCCGCTCACTTATCTTGAAATTGAGCCAGCATTCGGTGATTGGGATGATATACAGCATCTTGGCAAGAAATATGATATTTTGCTTGATTTGATGGTTAATCATATTTCTGCAAAATCTGTTTTTTTTCAAGATTTTTTGAAAAAAGGCAAGAAAGCAGAATATGCAGATTTGTTTTTGACCATAGATAAAATTTGGACAGATGGGGAAATCCCCGCCGATGATTTCGAGAAAATCTTTTTGCGGCGTACGGAGCCATATTCCGATTTTGAAGTTGGTGAAGATGGGGCAAAAGTGCGCGTCTGGACAACTTTTGGTAAAGTGACGCCCTCTGAACAAATTGATTTGGATGTGAACTCAGAAGCAACACGACAATTATTCACCGAATTCTTTGAGAATTTCAGTAAAAAGGGCGTGAAAATTGTAAGATTGGACGCAGTTGGTTATATCAACAAAATCCCGGGAAGCAGCTTCTTTTTCGTTGAGCCGGAAATTCATCAGTTTTTAGATTGGGTTACAGAACTTGCTCACTCTTTAGATATTGAATTACTTCCCGAAGTTCATACTCATTATAGTATTCAAAATAAATTATCAGAAAAAGGGCATTGGATTTACGATTTTATTTTGCCCTATCGAGTTTTAGAAGCTTTGTTGAATAAAAATAGTATTGCTTTAAATGACTATCTTAGAAAACGCCCAGAGAAACAATTTACCATGCTCGATTGCCACGATGGCGTGCCAATTAAACCCGATTTGGACGACTTATATAAAAGTGAAGATGCACGTAAATTGGTAGATACCTGCCTTGAACGCGGCTCTAATCTTAGTCTGATTTATGCGCCAAAATATCACGATGACGATGGCTTTGATGTACATCAGATTCGTGGCACATATTATTCGATGCTCGGTGCAGATGATGATTCTTATCTTGCCGCACGCGCAATTCAGTTTTTTGCACCAGGTGTGCCACAGGTTTATTATGTGGGCGCATTGGCCGGAGAAAATGATGTTGAAATTTTAGAGAAGGGGGGAGAAGGCAGAGATATTAACCGGCACAACTATTCTTTAAACGAAATCAAGCAGGAGGTCACGCGCGAGGTCGTCCAGCGTTTGCTCAAATTAATCCGCTTTCGGAATGAATATCCCGCCTTTGATGGAGAATTCACAGTTCTAGAATCATCCGAAAATGAAGTCAATCTCTCTTGGCAAAAAGGCCCTGATTTTTGCTCTTTGAAGATTGATTTGGACACTATGAAATCTGTAATTTACTATAGAGATAGCGAAGGAAATGACGCTCAGTACTTAGTTTAAGCATATTTTTTAGAGTATAATAAAGGCACTATACTCAAAAACTGGAGGTAAGTTTATTATGGCAAGTGTAACCTATAAGAATGTTGTCAAACAATTTGGCGACGTGACTGCTGTTGACGACACAAGTTTTCATGTGGAAGACAAGGAGTTTCTGGTTCTTGTTGGTCCATCAGGGTGCGGCAAAACAACTGCTTTGCGCCTTTTAGCCGGATTAGAAGAAATTACTAGTGGTGATATTTTCATTGGCGACCGCATTGTCAATGACGTTGCACCGAAAGACCGTGATATTGCGATGGTTTTTCAATCCTATGCGCTTTATCCACATCTTTCTGTCTTTGATAATCTTGCCTTTGGTCTTAAGCTTCGCAAAACACCAAAAGCTGAAATCAAGCAACGTGTTGAAGAGGCTGCTGAAATTCTTGGCATCACAGATTTGCTCGAACGTAAACCGCGTCAGCTTTCTGGTGGACAACGTCAGCGTGTGGCCGTAGGCCGTGCGATTGTACGTGATCCTAAAGTTTTCCTTTTTGATGAACCACTCTCGAATTTGGATGCAAAATTACGTGTGCAAATGCGTGCTGAAATCAGCAAATTGCATAAAAAATTAGCAACCACCTTTGTCTACGTTACCCATGATCAAGTAGAAGCGATGACGATGGCAACGCGCATTGCGGTAATCGACAAGGGTATCTTGATGCAAATTGATTCCCCGCAGGTCCTTTACGATAACCCGGATAATTTATTCGTAGCTGGCTTTATTGGCTCGCCTTCGATGAATTTCTTCCCTGCTAAACTACGTAAAGACGGTGCAAAGATCTTTGTAGATGGTGAAAATTTCTCCGTTGCTATGCCTAAAAGTCGCACCGCTACCTTTGAAGCTCATGTTGGCAAAGAAGTCATTTTTGGCATTCGCCCCGAGAATATTCACAACCCCGATTTCATCCCGCCAAATACGAAGACCGAATTAGCCTCTGCAACAGTGGATGTTACTGAGTTGATGGGCAATGAGATTTTCTTGCACTTGGTCAGTGGCGATACTGCTTTTGTTGCTCGTGTAGACCCACGCTCAGAATATAGTCCAGATGATGAAATCCAAGTTGCCTTTGATATGGAGAGCGTCCATGTCTTTGATGCTGAGACAGAATTAGCAATACGCTAAGCTCAATTTTTTTAAATAAAAAAAGCCCTACTCGTCTTCAAATGAGTAGGGCTTTTCTTTTTAAATTTACCGCATCAGTTTGGCTAAACTTTCTTCAAAAGGCGGATAAACAACGCCCTTTTCTGTAATAATTGCGGTGATATATTTAGCAGGTGTGACATCAAAGGCAGGATTGCCTACCTCAATGCCATCTGGGGTGATTTGACACTCGCGGACGTGCGTGATTTCACTTGGGGGGCGTTCTTCAATTTCTATTTCATCCCCATGTTTGGTTGCCATATCGATGGTGGTCGTGGGGGCGGCAACATAAAAGGGGACATTATTTTCATGGGCTACTACAGCTAAATTATAAGTGCCTATCTTATTTGCAACGTCTCCATTTGCCGCAACTCTATCTGTGCCTACTACGCATAAATCTACACCGAGTGTGCGCATAAAGTGACCAGATGCTCCATCTACAATTACTTTGAAGGGGACACCTTGTTCTTTTAGCTCATAGGCTGATAAACGCCCACCTTGTAAACGGGGGCGAGTTTCATCGAGTAAGGCGAAGACATTTTTTCCTTGCTCATGTGCGGTACGGATTACGCCCAAGGCGGTGCCATAATCTACTGTGGCTAAAGAGCCTGTATTGCAATGATGAATGATGGTCGCTTTATCGGGGATGAGGGAAAGGGCATTTCTGCCAATGGATTTGTTGATTTCTACATCTTCTTTGGCGATGGAGTGAGCTTCGGTTAAAACTGCCTCTTTCAACGCCGAGACAGAATCCAAGCTGGGGTCGGTAATCCGCTTTTTCATACGGTCTATTGCCCAAAAGAGATTGACGGCAGTGGGTCGAGATGCGCCTAATATCTCCATAGCGGTATCAAGTTCAGAGATAAGGGCGTCGCGGGTTTCACATCCTGTATGGTGAGTGGTTAATGCAATCCCGTAGGCAGCAGCAGCTCCGATGGCGGGTGCACCACGGATGACCATATCTTTGATTGCTTGGGCAACTTCGGTGTGTGAAACGTAGTCATTATATATGGTTTCGTGGGGGAGTTTGCGTTGATCGAGCATTCGGACTATGCCGGCATCGAGCCATTCTATACTACGAAAAGCGTTCATTTTATGCTCCTTTTTGCCCATATTCGTTTTGGACATAATCTTGCATGGCTTTGATATCGGCATCGGGGATGATATTGGGTGTGCCGATACTTTTAGCGAGAATATAGGTTTGGGCAGATTTTTCGACTACGTGGCAAATGGTGAGAGCAGCGGGCATATTTGCGCCAACAACCACTGTCCCGTGATTAGGAAGAAGTACGCCATTTTCTTTGCCAAGACCTTTGACAACATTTTGCCCGAGTTCTTTAGTGCCTGGGAGAGCATATTTTGAGCAAGACATTTTATAACCCACAATTTGAGCAAAATCTTCGCTGATAGCAGGGAGTTCCATGCCGTTTACGCCCAAAACAGTGGAGTAAATGGGATGGGTATGCACAACGGCATTTACATCGGCTCTGGCGGCGTAAAGGGCTAAGTGCATAGGATGCTCTATAGAGGGAATTCGTTTTCCATCTGCTAGATTTGCATCTTTATCAAGAACAACAACATCTTCTGTCTGAAGGCTGTTATACGCCATGCCACTGGGAGTGATATAGATAAGTCCCGTTTCTGGGTCACGGACACTGAAATTTCCCCACGTGCCTACAGTGAGCCCTTCTGCGAGCATTTTTATGCCCGTTTCTACAATTATTTCTTTTAGATTATTTTTGATTTTCATTTTTCCTCTTGTTTCATCTTCTCTGGATATAAAGCCAAAACACCTTTTTCAGATGCGTCACAAATGCCTCGCTCTGTAATTAGCCCTGTCACGAGACGAGCAGGAGTAACATCGAAAGCATAATTGGCGGCGGGGCTGTCTTTGGGTGTAAGCAAAACTTCTTTGATTTCACCTTCATGCAAACCCTGAATATAGCGCACTTCTTTGCCATCGCGTTGCTCAATAGGCACTTCTTTTACACCATCACGCATAACCCAATCAAAAGTAGATGAAGGGAGTGCGGTATAAAAAGGAATATTATTATCTTTTGCGGCGAGTGCTTTCAAATAGGTGCCAATCTTATTGCCTACATCGCCTGTATAGGTGGTGCGATCAGTGCCGGTGATGACCAAATCTACCAGACCGTGTTGCATAAGATGCCCGCCAACATTATCGGCTATCACGGTATGCGGAACACCGTGTTGGCCTAGCTCCCAGGCCGTTATGCGTGCGCCCTGATTACGCGGACGTGTTTCATCTACCCAAATATGAATATCAATCCCTTTTTCGTGGGCGGCGTACATGGGCGCGGTGGCTGAGCCATAATCTACGAAGGCCAGCCAGCCGGCATTGCAGTGGGTGAGGATATTAACTGTCTCACCACCTTTTGCTTCACTAATTTTTTGGATGATGGAAAGCCCATGCTCACCGATACGACGACAGAAATCGGCATCTTCGTCTGCGATGGCCTGAGCTGTCTCGAGGGCGACCCTGACTTGGGCTTGCTTGCCCCCATCAACATCTTTGATGGCTTTCAACTGCCGATCTACTGCCCAAGCAAGATTAACGGCAGTGGGGCGGGTCGCTTTCAGACGTTCACCATCGGTGGCAAGTTGGGGCAAGAAAGCTTCGCCATCGGGTGCGTTGAGGGCGGCAATATACATCCCAAATCCCGCAGTTGCGCCTATTAAACCCGCACCGCGTACGTGCATATCCTTAATGGCTGCGGCAAAATCGGCTACAGTTTTTAAATCTTCAATAATAAATTTGTGGGGCAGGTGGCGTTGGTCAATAATTTGGACGATATTTTCGTCTTCTTCACTAAGCCAAATGGTGCGATAGTGCTTTCCGTTCACATTCATATTTTTTCCTTTTTAAGATAGATAATCACGTAACCTTTGACTACGTGATGGGTGCCTTAACTTTCTTAAGGCCTTTGCTTCAATTTGGCGAATTCGCTCACGTGTTACCCCAAATTGATGGCTTACTTCTTCTAGCGTATGTTCTTTATGGTTATCAAGCCCAAAGCGGAGCTTTAAGATTAGCCCTTCGCGTTCGGGGAGAGCTGAAATTGCACTTTGGATTTGTTCTTTTAGCATTTCGTGGGCGGCTGCGTCTGCTGGAGAAATAGCATCTTCATCTTCGATAAAATCACCCAATTGGCTGGCATCGTCACCACCGATAGGAACTTCTAGAGAAACAGGTTCTTCTGCGACTTTTAAGATATTATCTATTTTTTTTATCGCGATATTCCAACGTTTTTGAAGTTCTTCAGAGATAGGTTTTTTGCTTTTTTGCGCACTAAGAATATCTCGAATATCATCTCCTGAGAGATATTCGGTGCTAAGTACCAATTCAGCTGAAGTGGGGATATGCCCCAGCTCTTGTGTCATTTTTCGTTGCATGCGAAAAATGCGACTAATTGCTTCAAATAAATGTACGGGGATGCGAATGGTGCGCGCTTGCTCGGCAACAGAACGGTTAATAGATTGTCGAATCCACCAGGTGGCATAGGTGCTAAATTTAAATCCGCGACGTGGATCAAATTTATTGATTGCGCGCAGTAGCCCTAAATTTCCTTCTTGAATTAAGTCTAAGAAAGAGACACCGCGCCCCATATAATGTTTTGCCACACTCACAACCAAGCGAAGATTAGCACGAGAAAGTGCCTGAGATGCACTATCTGCTCTGAAAGCAACTGCGTCTAACTCCCATTGGAGTTCTTCATCAGAAGGTAGATTTTTATAAAAAGTTGGCCTTACTGGCATTTTTTTACGTGTATGAATATGTTCCAATAGCCATTTTGCATAAGAAAAGGGGAGCATATAAAATGATAAGAAAATGCCATAAACCTGCTTAGCAAGTTCGTTCCAGTTTTCATCTTGCCCCCATTTCCCGCTATTAAGATAAGCTCGCGTATAAGAAGGTTTGTCTTTTTCCCAGTTTTGGTGGAGAGATTGTGCCTCAGCGAGCATTAGGCCAAGGTCTGGCAATTCAGCTTTATTTTCTTCAACAGATTTATTTAAAGCTGCCCAAAAAAGAAGTAATTCTTTGATAATAAGCTTATAGGTATTTCTCTCTGCAGAAAGACCGTCACCTGCAAGTTGGCAAAGAGAAGATTGCATAAAATTTTGAGCTTCTACCATTGTGGCAAGGCGAAATTCACTATTTATATTCAGTAAATCCACTTGTCCGATTTCACTTAAATATAAACGTACAGGGTCATTAGGGATTTCATGTGTTGTAGCTTCTTCTGCAGGTCTTTCAACTTCTCTTTCGATTTCGCTTAGGCTTTTCTCGTCTGGCTCATTTAACTCGAAGGGCATATTATGCGCCTTCATGAGTTTTCTTTGCTCTTCTGGCGTCAAATCTTTTAGTTTTTTTCTGTTTTTTTTTGTCATAATGATGCTCTATTGGTTTATAGCGACTACTTAATTATTGCACTCGTCGCAATCTCATTAAACGCTGTGCTTCATCCAAGGTGCGTAACATACGCATATGTTTCATCACAGATTCTTGGTAAGAGTTATTTGACTCACCCTTTTCTTGCGCTTCTTTCTGGAAATATTGAAGCTGATTCAAACTGTCACTGAGCACAGTACGGCGTAATTTAATGACCCCTCGCAGGGCTTCTTCGAGCAAACGCTCTTCTACAGAGCTTAGGTCTATTGTTTCTTTACGTAATTTTTCAGCTAAATCTTCTAAACTTTCAGGTAAATTTTGTGAAATATATTCGTGAGCATCGAGCTCATCTTGTTCTAGTGAATCTCTAACCACCTGAAATAAAACCTGATTTTCAGTATAACCAAAATCTTCATCACCTAAGGCGTGCAAAGAAAATTCCTGCAATGCGCGGTCTAACCTATAGAGTAAATCAGGTTGCGGAATTAAGATGCCCAAGCAATATTCTTCAATTTTTTTAGAGGGATTAAGAGCTGCAACCCCCGCGTTTTGAACTTGGGATGTTGCTTTTTGGGCATTTATTTGATGTGAATTTGATTGCCTTCGACCAACACGTTTTCCCTGCGCTTTTCCGCCAATAAGAGCGCGTTCGTCCACCTTCAACATGCGGGCTAATTCTTGTCTAAATGTTTCGCGCTCAATTGCATTTGGTAAATCGGCTATTAGTGGCAAAACCTGTGATGCGATATCCGTTTTAACTTTAGCGTCATTCAAATCACGCCCCACAGCAAGGCTTTGCATCACGTGCGTCACGATAGGTTTTGCATTTGCAATTATTTCTTTCCACTCATCTGGGTTACGCAGAACTACTTGATCTGGGTCAAGGCCATCGGGCAAACTTGCCACGCGTAAATCGGCTTGTAAGCGGGCCTCGTGGCGTAAAAAGCCGCGAGCGTCAAATTTCAATTCGCTTTCTCTATCTAGTGATTGGCGTGCGGCATCGAGCCCACGTAAGATGGCTTTTTGGCCTGCCGTGTCTGGGTCTAGGGCAAGAACGATATGATTGCCGGGGGTATAGCGTTTGATTAAACGCAGTTGCCCTTCACCGAGGGCAGTGCCCATTGGCGCAACAACATTCTCAAAGCCAGCCTGATGAGGGGAAATCACATCAAGATAGCCTTCTACAATCACAGCTTGGTCGAGGGTGCGAATCGCTTTTTTGGCGCGATCCAGCCCATAGAGGAGATTGCTCTTATCGAAAAGAGATGTTTGAGGGGAGTTTAGGTATTTGGGGATTCCTTCGGGGTCCATGGTTCTTGCACCGAACCCAGCCATTTGTCCACGTGCGTCTCGGATGGGGATCATGAGGCGGTCACGGAATCTGTCGTAACGTTTACCCGAATCGTTTTCAGAGAGCATCCCCGCATCCATTAAATCTTGTTCTGTATGCCCGCGTTCGGTGAAATGTTTTGCGACCATATCCCAGCTATTGGGGGAGTAGCCGAGCATAAAGGCTTCGATGGTTTCGTCTGAAAGCCCACGTTTTTCGCGCAGATATTCAAGCGTTTTTGCGCCCGCGGGGGTCTTGAGTTGTTGGTGGTAAAAGAGGGCGATTTCTTCGAGCATGATGCGCAGATTTTCATTGGCATCGCGCTCTTCTTTTTGCTCAGGGCTATATTTTTTAAGTTCTACGCCCGCTCTTTGTGCAAGATTACGAAGGGCTTCTTTGAAATCCCAGCCTTCTTTTTTCATCACAAATTTGAAAATATCACCGCCGTCATTACATTCGCCGAAGCATTTCCATGTGCCAGTCTCTTCCCATACCGCAAAAGCTGGCGTGCGTGTATTATCGTGAAAGGGGCAAAAACCGGTTTGGGTTCTGCCCGATCTGCGCAATTGCACGCCGCTTTCAGATACGAGGTCAATGATATTGATGCGGGATTTTATTTCGTCTACAGTGGACATTTTTGATTCAGGATTATATATTGGAGGCTTCGAATATTAGTTGAATTATAGACGCTTTTATGATTTGCTGCAGTAGTTCTCGTGGATTGAAAATATGAGTAAAAGTTTCTCGTGATGGAGCTTTTTTTTATTTCTAATAGACTTCTAATCAAATTTGTCTTGACCTTCTCCTTTATGGGGAGTATAACTTACCGTACGTTTAGTAAGTTAGGGGAAAATCTATGCCTCCACATCCGCCTGTAGATCGCGAGCATATTTTAGATATTGTCGAAAATTTTTTTGCCGAGCATAGTTATAAATCTGCGTCGTTTCACGCTAGCGATTGTGACGTGACTAGTGTTGCGATTTATTACTATTTCTCTAATAGGAGAGCCTTTACACGAAAAAATGCTAGTTTATGGCGCCTAAGTTCAAGCCAAGTTTGTCGCGGGCTTTTTGTCTCATCCCTTAAATAAACCATTCAGGAGCTATACAAATGTCTACGCCCCCCAAATTCAAACCAATTACAGATAAAAACTTTAAAAGAAATGAAAAAATCACTAGCCATCTTAGCGAAGACGAGCTTTTTTCGTAAGCGTTCAGGGGGTCGGGCGTATAGGAATTAGAGATGGAGTTGGTTCCT
>JABGQV010000011.1 GCA_018648655.1 Anaerolineae bacterium
ATGTCACGCTATAAGCATGACCTACATCTCAAAACAGGTAGGTCATGTTTTCATCACGCAAAGCCGCCAAGACGCAAGGCCTTAAGTTTTTCGTGGCGACTTTGCGGCTTTGTATGAGATTTGAGAAACTGTTTAGCCAAAATGTCAGAGAGCTAGTAAATATTTTTTTCTTTGGGATGAAAAGCCGCGTCATGCGTGTCTTCAACTTGCTTGCCATCGATCGGCATCTTCTTGGCGTAAACCCGCTCACGCTGAAAATCAGCTTGGGTATCGCACCCAAGCCAAAATCACGCACGAAGCGGTTATCCCGCAATCCCACTCATAGGTCAAAACCATCTCATTATATAATTTTGCCGCAAAAGCTAAATGTCACATAAAAAATATGACGAATGCACTAAAAGCAGTGTATAATGTCACGCATTATTGCTTATCGGAGCTTTTCTTGTAACCTATAAAGCAAATATGCGTATTTTAAATTGATGGCTGTTTGTATCAACAAGGAGAATATACATGAGAAAAAGAAAACTAAAGATAATTGGGCTAACGGCATTGATGGTTCTCATCACTTTCGTCACCACTCTAAGCTTTGTGAATAAGGCACAAGCATCTAACGCTATGCGCCCAGGTACGGCGGCATCTTCACAAGGAGAAGATGACCCAGAAGTCCCTCCTTCTACAGCAGATCACTCAAAATTTGAAATACTCCAGCAAGATTTTGCTACGGGTCCAGAAGTGACCGCAGCTTGTTTGAGTTGTCATACTGAAGCATCAACCCAAGTTATGCACACCACACATTGGACATGGGAATATGTTAATGAGACAACCGGGCAGACGGTAGGAAAAAAGACCGAGCTCAATAATTTCTGCATCGGAACTAGCTCAAATGAGCCTCGTTGCACAAGCTGCCATATTGGTTACGGCTGGGAAGATGATAGTTTCGACTTTGATGTTGCAGAAAATGTAGATTGCCTTATTTGTCACGACACAACAGGCACTTATACGAAACCCGCAACTAAAGCGGGACTGCCCGACCCTGATGTTGACTTAAGCTTCATTGCACAAAGTATCGGTGAAACTAGCCGTGCCAATTGCCTTGCTTGTCATGCTAATGGTGGCGGCGGAGATGCCGTAAAACACGGCGATATAGATACCTCACTTATAGAGCCAAATCACGACCTTGATGTTCACATGGATGCAGATGGTCTAAATTTCTCTTGCTCCGAATGCCATATTACCGACAGTCATGCTATCAGTGGTAGCCGATATGAACATGATGAAAATGTAAAAACCTGTGCAGATTGTCACGATGCAGCCCCACATGAAGAAGAAACACTCAACACCCACGCAGAAAAGCTCGCTTGCCAATCTTGCCATATTCCTGAATTTGCTCGTGGCGATATTCCCACAAAAATGACTTGGGATTGGTCTACAGCGGGCAAGAAAACTGAAGATGGCGAAATTCTCATTGAAAAAGATGAAGATGGGCACACTATCTACCACTCCTTCAAAGGAGACTTCACTTACGGTGAAGATGTTGTCCCTGAATATATATGGTCTAACGGCACTGCTGAATACACCTTAATTAGCGATTCCATTGACCCAAGCCAGATTGTTTCTATAAATAAATTCATGGGCGATATTAGCGACCCAAGCGCAAAAATTTGGCCAGTTAAACGTTTCACAGGCAAACAACCCTACGATTCAGTGAATAATACGCTCATTGTTCCTCACGTTTTTGGTGATGACAGCACTGCCTACTGGACAAATTTTGATTGGGCTAAAGCAATTGAAGCTGGCATGAAAAGTGCTGGTGCACCTTATAGTGGCGAATTTGGATTTGTCGAAACTGAAATGTATTGGCCCATTACACATATGGTTTCCCCTTCCAGCGAAACTGTAGAATGCCAAGAATGTCATGAAGAAAATGGACGCATAGACTTTTCAGCATTAGGCTACTCAGAAGATCGCATAGAAGAACTCATCTGGACAGAAGATGGATACCCCGGTATTACCGAAGCTACCTTAGCCAAACTGGTATCACGTCCCAAAGAAGGAAATAGTTGGACATACTGGCTACTTGGCGTTATCGCAATTATCGGTGTCTTTGAAGTTGCCGTAACTCGCCACTTAGGAAAAAAGGATTAACCCACCATGACTAATAAAACAGAAAACACTTGCCAAAGTGACTTTTCCCGCAGAGATTTTCTCAAAATAACGGGCGCAGTAGCCGGTGGGCTGGTAGCCGCAGGTACTTTAACCAAGAGGGGATTAGCATCTTCTGGCGGCGGGGATGTTCCACTAGAAAATCATAAAGCTCTCCTTTTTGATGCTACTTACTGTGTTGGTTGCCGTGAATGTGAACTAGCCTGCAAAGAAGATAATCACCTCCCAGAAGAAGATGTAGATGATCTTTCTGGCAACACTTTTACTCTTATCAAACCTTGGATTCAAGTCGTAAGTGCAACAGGTTGATATCCGAAGAATACCTCAT
>JABGQV010000049.1 GCA_018648655.1 Anaerolineae bacterium
ACTCAGGCTTTTGGCTCCGGAGGCCAACGCTCTATCCACTGAGCTACGGGGGCATTTTTCTTATATGCGGGGGCGATTTTACCATAATGCCCTATCTTTTAAGCTTGCCAACTCCACGCGATTCTTTTCGATAATCTCTAAATTATTTCTTTCATTGCCCAATTTATGATATTGCTCTTTCTTGTGCGCTAATTCTCCGCAAATTTGGTAAAAGCGTTTTGTAGCTTTATATTTCCCAGCAGAAAGGGCACGCATTCGAGCAGATGTTTGCTTCCATACTGAAATCGCGGTGTGGTATTGGTGTGCGGTGATTAGCTCAAGTTTATATTCTTCTTTCAGGTGTTTTTTGAGCAAATTTCTATCGCTGGCTACAGCCCATAAAAGGAAAAGGAACATGAAGAATAATCCTGTCCAGTCCAATAGAGAGCCGATGGCAAGCCCACCAAATCCACTTAATATAGATGCTAACCCATTATGAAAGGCGTGGGTGAAGATGGCAATGCTAAAGCCAATTAATGGTGCGGCATATTTTATGATTCCTGAGCGTCGCATTCGCATAATTGCAAAACCGATTCCGGTGAAAGAAGTAAAAAATGGATGTATCCAGCCAATTAGCCCAACACGGATAAAGGTTAGGAGCCAAAGCCCTTCCCAGCCATCACTTTGAAAGCCTCGGTAGATATAAATTGTGTTTTCTGTAGCGGCAAAACCTAAGGCAACAATACCGGCGTAAACAATGCCGTCTAGGATCGAGTCGAATTCTTTACGGAAGATGAGAAAAACAATTAATACAGCCAAGCCTTTTAGGCTTTCTTCTACAACAGGCGCGATGAGTGTGGCGGTTGTAAAACTGGTGGCAGATTCTGAGCCAGTGAAGATATAGATGCCCATTCCTAAAGCGGTGTTGACAATATAAGCCCCGCCCGCTGCAATAGCTACGCCCCAAAAGAAAACCGCACCGAGCAGAACTTTAGGTTCTCGCTCGTAGCGGTCTGTCCAATAGAGGATATAAGAAAAGAGAAACATCGGGGCAAAGCCGAAGAAGAGCGATGTTAGGAAAGGCATAATTTTTTCTCCATTATTTTTTAAAAATTCCCCTAAAGAAATTATTTTGGCGGCAAAGTTAACGCAAATTTAAGACCCTGCTCTACCCATGCGGATAATTCATCTTCTTCTGCTGTGCCTGCGGGATTGACCATTACCCAGCCGCGCATTATTCGACCGGTTATATCGAAGACGCGCGTATGTGGGCGCGTGAGTGCCTCGGCATAATCTTTTTTCCCGACTCGAACGATAAGTGCGTCATCCAGAATACCGCAAGCCATATGACCATGTAAAAGATAGCCAATGCCTCCAAACATCTTCTTTTCAATGATAGGGATTGTTGTGCCAAAACTTTTGCTGATTCGTTCTGCTAAATCTTTGTCGTAGGCCATTTTTTCTCCTGAGACCCTGCTATTTAAAAACCAAGGCAGTCCTTTCAATTCGTGTAGTCTCGATGGGGACTTCCATCTCTTTGAGAATCATATCAGGCCTTCCCGTTGCGCCTTCGCGGGCAACAAAACGCATATAGATGCGTTCGTTTTCTCCCTCGGAGGGAAGCCTACGCAACTCTAAAATTAAGGTACGTAAATCAAAGGTGCGGACTTTGCCACGTTTTTTCTTCTTTTTTTCACGCATCAGGGATTCCGCATCCATAAGGGAAGCAAGCTTCAAGTCAAGCTCGTCTGCGGGGGTTTCATCCAAAAGGGTGACTAGGTACTCGGCATAATCCCCTTGCGTTTGGAGAGCCGGGGCATGTAAATCAACTTCCTCTATACTTGAGATTTTAACGCCTTCGGGCAGATTCTTTTGCAACTCTTCAAGAGAATATTCTGCTTCGGGAGAAATCCAAATATCGACTACTTCAGATTTGCTAGAAAAACCAAGCGGGAGCGCAGAGGCAATCTGAATTTTGGGTTGCGGGTGAAAACCTTGGCTATAGATAAGAGGGAGACCAGCGCGGCGGATGCTGCGTTGCCAAATATGGTGCAAATCGAGATGACCGATATAGCGCAGTGCGTTTTCTTTGGTGAATTTGATGCGGAGGCGTTTTTGGGGGAGTGCTTCGCTCATTATAGGGGCTCCACAGCCAGTTCTTTCATCTTTCTAATTTTTTTAGGTTTTACTTCTGGGCACATCCAGCCTTTGCCGGGATTGTCGCGCCGCATATCCTTGAAGATGGGCAAAATGCCACAAGCAAAGCATTGTTCACGGCAATCTACGCGAATTTTGCCTTCGAGAGATTCTTGATAGTCTCTGAAAATGAATTTTTTATGTACTGCCGTAGAAATATGCTCCCAGGGGAAGATTTCGTCGACACGGCGTTGGCGGTGAGTATAAAAAGTGGGGTCAAGATCGTGCTCGGTGAAGGCGTTCATCCATGTTTCGTAGCGGCGTTGGTCGCCCCATGCGTCAAACTTTGCGCCATTTCGCCACGCGCTGAGAATCACATCCGATAAGCGGCGGTCGCCACGCGAGAGAAATGACTCTATCATTGTGTCTTCTGGCTCTGTCCACGAAAGTCGAATACCGCGCCCTAATTTCTTCTTTAATAAATCTTGTTTAGCGTTGATTTGCTCAAAAGTGTCTACTGAAACCCACTGGAAGGATGTTTGTGGCTTTGGCGCAAAAGTTCCTACGCTTAAATTCAATTTTGCACGCCCGCCAATTGCCTTGCGCCCTTCTTTGAGTACTTTTTGGCTTAAGTCTACAATCGCTTCTACATCCTCGAGCGTTTCGGAGGGGTGCCCAATCATGAAATAAAGCTTGATTGTTGTCCAGCCGCGTTGGTAAATTTCGCGGGCAGTATTTAGCAGTTGTTCATCGGTGATAAATTTATTAATAATGCGCCGCATCCGTTCGGTTGCGGCTTCTGGAGCAAGGGTAAAGCCTGCTGAGCGGCGTTTTTTCAGCCCTTCCATTAGGTCAAGTGAAACAGATTCTATGCGCAGTGAGGGCAGAGATATACTCAATTTTTCGTCTGGAAAGCGCTCATTTACGGCTTCGACCAATTCTGCGATCCCCGTATAGTCGGATGATGACAAGGATAAAAATGATAATTCTTCGTAGCCAGTGCTGGCAATTGCTTTTTCTGCCGCGTCTAGCACTTCTTCTACGCTTCGCTCTCGCACGGGGCGCGTTGTGAAACCAGCATGACAGAATCGACATCCACGCGTGCAGCCACGCATCACTTCTACGGTGGCGCGATTGTGGACCGTTTTGATATTGGGCACGATAAAGTTCGTGGGCGGAGGTGGTAGCTTAGCCACGATTCTCTTCATAATGTGGGAAGGAACACCCTCGACTGTGGGTTTGGTCACTGCGATTGTGCCATCGTCCTGATATTCAACTTCGTAGAGTGAGGGCACATATACGCCAGTGATTTGAGATAGCGCGAAAAGCAGCTCCGCGCGGCTCTCATTAGCCGATTTGCTTCTTGCCACTTCTTCTACGATATCGTGAATAACCTCTTCACCTTCGCCAACAACGTAAGCATCAATAAAGGCGTGCATTGGTTCGGGATTTGTTCCCGTGTGCCCGCCCGCGATGATGAGGGGATGCTCTTCGTTACGATTTGCTGTTTTTAGCGGTATCCCGCTCAGGTCAAGCGCGTTTAGTGTATTGGTGTAGAGCGTTTCGTAGGGGATGGTGATTCCGATAATGTCAAAATTCGCGAGCGGATTCTTCGATTCCAGTGCATAGAGCGGAATCTCGTTTTCGCGCATGACTTCTTCAAAATCGAGCCAGGGGAGGTAAGCGCGCTCAGCGAGAGCATCGTCGCGTTGGTTGATTTGGTCATAGAGAATTTTGAGACCAACATTTGAGATGCCGAGATCGTAAATATCAGGAAAAAGCAGCGCAACTTTGGTTTTGATAGAATTCCAATTTTTGTGAATGGCGTTATACTCGCCGCCCACATAGCGACCGGGCTTTTGTACGGATAAAAGTACCCGCTCGAGGCGGGCTTCAATTTGATTTGGAGTTAACATGGCGGAATTATAACCTTTTTTATAAGTGATGTGAAATAAAAAACTCTCCGAAGATTTTCACTTGGGAAAGTTTTTCTTTTTAGATATACCCTTCGTTTTTATAGTATTCATATCCTGCTTGAGTGAGGTCTCCTAACTCTTCAAATAAATCCTTATCGACTTCTTTGAAATTAAAGCAAGATTTTCCTTGCATCCGCTTTTTAAGGGCTTCAGAAATCTTTTCAAGAAGTTTTGGTTGCACATATATAGGCATTAAATAAAAACTTACATAATTTTTCTTTATTTGCACCGCTCCGAAAAATAAAGGCTTTTTGTTTTTCATTATATGCTTTGTGTCTAGAGAGTAGTTTTTTGCCGTATTTGATGTGCAATTAATATTTTGTTCGTAAGGTTTTAGAATAGTTTTTAGTTCGTTGAATGTTGTTGAAAAATTCATATTTCTTCTCGAGGTGGGTTTCAATTTAACTTGAAACTAGCATGGGATACAGGTAAAGAGGGGATATGCGCTGTTTTTGGTGAAAAACTCTCCCAAGAGCAAAAGCTTAGGAGAGTTTTGGTTATGTGCCTAACACATTGTGGGGCAGTCCGTAATAAAACTTTGACTTATATCAAAAAGCGTCATTTTTGAACATGCTAAGCTGTTTTGCCAAGGTGAATATTGGATACTGCATAAACTCTTCTTTTTCTTCTTCTTTCAATTGAGCAAAGTTAGATTCTGCTTCCGATTTGTTTTCCAATAATATGTTAATGGCACAGAGAATACGATTATCATCGGCGTTCTGTCTTTGCTCTTGCAATAAGAATGTTTTCTCGTCTTTAGTATAGGCTCTTTGGCGCCTAATGATTTGCAGCTCATTTAGCTTAGGTATTAATTTTCCATGTTCCATCTGCTGAAGCCATTCAAAAATATTGAAAGCAGCATCCAAAAACTCTTCCCGATTTGAAGCATCGTAGGCTTTTATCAATTCCAATCCAAAAATAATTGTTACTTCACTATGTTCAGTTGAGTAAACAACCTTTTTAATGTCCATAAGAACAGTTGATAGGTCTAAATTGTCAACTAGCGTAAGAAGGTCCTGTTTTAATATTACATACATACTTGATGCAAAAAGATTCCCTTCATGTATTTGTGATTGAAAATTTAAGTCGTCGTGCTGTTCGAAGGTGTCTAAAAAGGTATAGCATGTGTCATTAGCTTTTTTGTAGGCAAAAATGCACAATGAGATATTTCCCACCCTAACTACATTAAATCCCTGCTGGAAAGGATTGGTTTCCTTTCTTTTTTTATGTATCATTACGTCCAACAAAAATCCAAGATTGGCGATATCTCTATTTTTAAGTAACGAGATGTTCAACCGATCTAGATCAATACGAAAAGAATTAAATAAGGCCTCAATATCTTTCAAGTGTTTTAGGTTATTTTGTGCCCCGTTTAAAAAGCTTTCTTCGTTTTCAATATTGTTTATTTCAAATTTCCCATCACCTATATGAGCATTACCGGTCTCGACAAAATCGAGTAAAAAAGACAGAACCTTTATATGTTCACTTACAGTTCCGGTCAGCTTATATGATAAGTTTCCTGTACCACCGTCGTGAATATCGATGCGAATCTTTTCCCCAAACTCAAAAAACTTTCCATCCGACACCCGTGTTTCACTGTATTGCGAAAAATACATCTTTGAATTTATTGTAATATTCCTATTCAACGATTGGCTAATAGATGTGATTTGTGCATTTTGGATGTAACGCAATACGGTTTCTTTAGCTGGTTTTCCATACAGAAGATGTTCTTTAGAAAAGAGATACTCTTCAATATGCGTCCCATCGGAAATAATGGGAATTTCTATTGCGGATGCATCAGTGATGGATAAAGAGTGTTCGATGGTGCTAAATTGCAACTTTCTGTGTATCAAAAAATGTTCGCATATATATTCAAGTTCAGTAAGTGTTGATGTGTCTAGTTCAGTCAAATGAAGTGCTTTGCTTGGATTTTCACTTTTTCTCAACTTCAACTCAGCGAGAATATTTTTAAGTTCTGACGGCAGGAGACTTTTTATAAATCCTTTACGCTCCTTTCCACAAATTTCAACTACAAATAAAATTGTTCCTCGGATGTTATAGTAATTCTGAATGTCCGAAATATCGAGTGAATAGGACACTCTATCAGAACTAAATTCATCAACCACGATGCTTTTGATTTGCACCGGTAGATGTTCTTTCAAGTCTTCTTTCTTTAATGATCCATCATACACGAAAATATATCCATCAAAGGAAGGTGTTCTGTCATTCTCTTTGAAATAAGGTTCAAGAATCTTGCTCTCTGCCACCGTTGACGATAGCCATCCAGTACCTTGCTTTTCAATATTGCCCATGTTTATATATTCTCCACCAAAGCAGGGAGTGATGCAAGTTAAGTTGTTCTTCATACCTATGCCAATATCACAATCCTAGTCATCGCAAGATAGTTAATCGTCAACTGAAAGATTGTTTGCTCACAGGCTACCCGATTTTACTATATTCCCACAATCTTCTAAGGCGAGACTTTCGCAAGAAGTGCAGTTGATAGTCACATTTAAGGTGACTGTCAACTCTCGTTACCTTTTTTATAATGTTTAATGACAACCTGACTAGCTAAATTATTTAGGGTAGTTTTTCAAAATATGACCAAGCATCCAAATCGGGTGGCTGGGTGCCTAATTGCGTCAGAATGGTCATGATCTGATAAAGAAATTATGATAATCCGATGGCTATCAAAACCTTGTGTATGTCGGAAAGATCTTCAAAGACATGGTCTGGGTGATGTTTTTCCAGCTCTTCGATACTATATTGGCCGGTAGCTACAGATATAACTCTGGTACCTCCGTTACGCGCGCAGGCAATATCACGCGGAGTATCGCCAATAATCAATACCGATGTAGGGGAGATTTTTTTATTTAGCAGTTTCTCCGCTCTTTCAATCGCTATTTTAGGTAATTCATTACGATCTGCATTATCACTACCGTAAGCACCTAGCGAAAACATTTCTTCTGGTATTCTAGCTGCGTCCAGTTTTGGTTTGACAACGCCAATGGTGTTTCCTGTCAATAATCCTAAAGTCAATTTTTCTTTTTTCTGCAAAACCTCTAGTAGTTCTATAACCCCTGCAGAGGCTTGCACATTGAATTTATGAATGGCAGCACTCAATGCTCTGATATAGGCTTGTTGCGCGCTTATTATCTTTGCTTCTATCTCATCATTTGAGATGCCAGCAAGCGACATAAGCTCTCGCATAATTTGAGGGTCGGTTTTCCCGCTCATTGTGTAGCTTTCTATGGGGCCTGTTTTTCCAAATACTTCCTGTAGTGCTTGACCTATGCCATATTGAACCACGCCTCTTTGCTGAAGAAGAGTGCCGTCTATATCAAATAAGATCAGTTCGGTTCTTTTAGATATCATTTTTCCTCGTGTGTTTTGGAGAAAATTTCTCTATCCATCTCATCAAAATAAGTCCAAGCATCCAAATCTGGTGGCTGGATTCCTAACTGCGTCAGGATGGTCATGATCTGGGAACGGTGTTCGGTAGCGTGATTGATGGTCTGCGTGAGCAGGATGGTTTTGGGCACGTCGCGAAGCTCACCGTCCCAATCGATTTTGACAGAATCAGCAGCCTTCACTTCTGGTGCTCGGTTGATAAAGCCTTCCCCTGAGAATTTTAGCATTTCTGCTATCTCACTCATGGTAATTGGTGAGGCATCTTCTGGGCGCTGGTAGAGTTGGCCTGTACTTACGCGTGAGAAGTATGCTTGTTCGGCTCCCGCAATATGTTGCCAAGTATCGCGAATGCTGCCAAAAGTGCCATCTAGGGTGGAGTCCAGTTGCTCGTCGGTCAGTTTTGTGCAGACTTTGAGCAGGCCTAAATTTGCCCATAAATTATGTTTGAAAAGGGTGGTGAGTGTATTATCCATTAGGCTATCTCCTATAGAGATTGATATTCTTGGCTAAAATTTTCTTTTAATTCTACTATATCTCACGAATTACCAAGAAGTGCAGTTGACAGCTACCTTAAAGGTGACTGTCAACTCTTTTGCGCATAAATCAAAACCCTCGCATGGGGATGAAGTCCTGTGCGAGGGTTTTTTCACTCAAGAAATCTCTTACGTATCTCTGGAGTGGGAATCATGCATGAGGCTCGTTTGCCGAATAAGGCATATCTGTTTTTGGCAAATAAATTATAAAAGCTATCGCTCAGTCTTTTTGGTAAGACTTTGAATATTATGAATAGATGCCAGAATCCTGTGAGGTCTTTGGCTATTTCAAGAGCGGCATCGCTGCGGTCATAGATAATCCCCTTTTTGATTAGCAGAAAAGTATCAAGCTCAACCTTTTCTATCTTGTGTTTTTCCATTAGCTCTTGCGCAATATCGCTTTGCATCGGCGTAAAAGAAAATATTCCTTTTGGGTCTCTTTTGATGATGAAGTTTACACTCCCATTGCAAAAATTACAGATGCCATCAAAAATTATGATATGAGGACCTTCTGTTGAACTACTCAAAAACGAACTTCCCATCACGCATGATGACTTTATCATCAAGAGCGATGGTGCAATCTGTGGGGATTACGTCTATATGTGTGGTGGCTGACCAATCTGCTCCAGTGGTGCGTCCGCCCGGATCGCCAAAGGCGATGTGGATGCCAGGGATTTTTTCGTCCTGTAGCAGCACACCGCTCAATTCCGTTAATGCGATATTTGTCCCGATCGCAAATTCACCCACGCGCGCTCCGTTTTCGTTCGAATTGAGATAATCCCAGACTTCTTTTTCTATCTCTTTATTATCGCAGCTCACTTTTTTCACCCATCCATCTTTGACTTCAAAGGTGACGGGTGTATCTAGCACACCATATTTTGGGGAGAAATAATCGCCGAGAATATGGGCAACGATTATGCCTTTTATATTTTGCGGGCAAGTGAAAACTTCGCCTTCGGGCAAGTTGCCCCAGTTGCCGGGATTATGATATAGACCATGACAAGGAACCCACTTGATGTCTGGGGAGAATTCTGCGGTGACATCGCTGCCTTTTTTGGATGTGAAGGTGATTTTTTTTGCTTTTTTCGCCATCTCATAAACACGCATGGTCAGGTCATGGATTTGTTGGTAATCCGCTCGCATGCCCTCGCGCATAAGCTGAGGTGTAATCGAGACCATATGCCCATGCCGATATTTGAGCCCTTTCTCAAAGATTTGCCTAGTAATCTGCATCCGAAATGGGAGTTCGCCTTTTTGGGCACTGGCGGCATATAGGGTGACTGTTGGCGCAAAATTGAAGAGAGTGTCCATAAAGGCTTCCGGCATTTCGCGGAAGGGTCGATTGCCAAAATCTTCCATTTTGATTAGTTTTACTTCTGCTCCGGTATCGAGAGCTTCTTCTTTGAGCGCTTGCCCAATTAGGAGTGTTTCTTCATCTGTAATAATATAAACACGATCTTCGGGGCAAATATTCATACAGGTTTGGGTGGCAATGCGTGCGCCTTCGCGCAGTTCTGAATCAATATGCATAAATAACTCTCTCTTTCTTCTAAATTGGGTTGGAAAAGAATTGTACTCTGAAAAAGAATTTAGCCTCTTGCAATTTCTGTGCAATTAAAAAGAAAAGCCGCTACTCTACCTAAAGTAGAGTAGCGGCTCGAAATTAGAAGAGCTAAGTTTATTCAACCACAATCTTTCCATCTTTGTAGAAAAGTTCACCATCTACTAAAATTTCGGCATCGTGCATATCGCAGATCATATCCCAATGCAAGCCAGATTCATTTTTCCCGCCGCCTTCGGGGAAGCCAGCTCCAACTGCAAGATGGATTGTGCCACCGATTTTCTCATCGAAAAGCATGTTTTTTGTGAAACGCTGGATGCCATAATTGGTTCCGATTCCCAACTCGCCGAGGAAGCGTGAGCCTTTATCCGTGTCGAGGAGCGCAGTCAACAACTCTTGGTTTTTGCCTGCTTTCTCCTTAACAACTTTTCCCTTCTCAAACCACAACTCAATATCGTGAATTTCTTGCCCATTACGAATTGCTGGATACTTAAAACGTACCCATCCTTCTGCAGAATTTTCTATGGGGCTGGTGAAGACTTCTCCTGATGGGAAGTTATGCGTCCCCGCTGATTCGATGAATGTGCGCCCATCAATCGACATGGTTATATCAATATTTGCGCCCTTGAGCACCACTTCTTTGCGCCCCTTCATCCAATCAATCAGCTTGTGTTGGCGTTTGGCTTCTTCCTGCCAAAAAATAGTTGGGTCATCTTCGTTGAGCATGCCTGCACCATAAACGAACTCAGTATAATCAGCAAGGCTCATATCTGCTTCTTGCGCCATAGCATTAGTGGGGTAAACCGTCATGCACCATTTCAAGTCACCTGTCGCCGAGCGTTGCATCATAATTTTACTCATCTCGGCATTGGCACGACCAAATTGTGCCATTTTTTGCGGTTCTACGCCGCTCATTGAGCGCGTATTACTATCCGCTTGGATGTGCAGAAAAGCATCAAAAGTTTCCATCATCATCTTCTGTACCGGAGCAATATATTCAAGCTGCTCATCCGAAGCATTTTTGAAGAAAATCTCACGCAAACCGGGTACTTGATTCATTGTTATCACATGCGCCCCAGCTTTAATTGCTTCTTCGTAAACAGCCATTGTCAGTTCATCGGCAAGGGGAGATGTTTGGATCAGTAGCTGCTCACCAGGCTGAATTTTTAGAGAATAGTTAATCAACACTTTCGCAAGTTTAGTAATGCGGGGATCGGGCATTTTTTTTGCTCCTTTTTTCTTTATAAACTACTTGGATTTTGTATGCATATTATACATAAAATAAAAATAAAGTCAAGATAGATATAAGAAATATCAATTTATGAATAAATATTTCTTATATCTGTGTCGATTTTCTTATTTAAGTATGACTTAAGAAGAAATTTCTGTTTTTCTGTATAGAAAAGATGAGTAAGTTAAAAAATATTCCCGCAAATTTTTGACTGGAGCTGAATTTTGACTCGTTTCCCCTTAAGAAGGTTGGTGTGTAAGAAAAGCAATCTGCCGTTAGAGCAATGAAGCCTAAGAAAATGCCCTCGCCAACGGTGATAAAAACACTTATACAAAAAATCTAATGATATTCTCTCTCTTTTATAACCAGAGCAAAGAAGTAAAAGTTCTATTATTTATCATTCTCAGATTTTTTCTTTTTCTCTAATTCTGCCCCAATGCCAGCACCTATTGCGATTCCAATTGCTATTCCTGCGCCGATATTATCTATTGCAGAACCAATCGCAACCCCAATGGCAACGCCTATTGCAATCCCCGTGCTAATCATATTTGTTTGCTCTTTTTCGTCATTGTTTTTTTTTGATTTGAAGTCATTGTATTTTTCCTTGTGAGATTTTGATTGATACTTTACTGCTCCGTAACTTTAATTATTTCTCTTTAAATAACGAGCAGAAGGGAAGTGGTGGACAAAAAAAACAGCAAGAGCGCTCAAGTTGAATTCGCGTACGTTGTGGCATTTCGTCCAATAAAAAACGCGCTGGGATCTAAAATCCCAGCGCGTTTTGAATGGTTTAGGCTTCGACTAAAGCTTCATCTTTCTTTGCAAATTGTTCGCGTCCTAAAATCCATAGGGCGCCGAGACCGAGCAGGATGACAACAAACTTGATGAGCCAACCTACAAGGGGGATGGAAATAATCAGCGAAAGGAGAATGACTCCAACGAGAAGCGGGTAAACTTTATGGTTGACCCACTCAGGTTTAGTACGAGCAAGAATGAGATTGCCGCCTAAAACACTGACGATAATTTTGGTGAGGTAGGCAGTGGCGATGACGAAGGCAAGGATGAGGATAACAAAGAGAAGCATCCCGACGATGATAATCATACCGCTTAAGCTACCTAGAGTGATGATACCGAAGACCATTGCGCCGATAATTGTGGCGAGAACGATAAGGAATAGAGAAAGATAGAAAACGACATAGGAAACCATGCCCCATCCAAAACTTGGGAGTGGTTGGGTTTGAAGGCGATGACCTGCGCCATGCAGAAGATTGGGGAAGAACTGCATGAAGACTAAGCCAACGAGGAAGAGAGTGATGACGGTGCGAACCCAGTCTAGCGCCCAGTAGCCAGCAACCTCTGCTGTGGTGGGAGGGGCGGGGGCTTCGAATTCTGCGTAGCTGGGCTCTACACGGAGGGTTTCACCTGCAACTACGCCGGTGGGAAAGCTAATTTCGCTATAAGCGGTGTAGCTGAAATTTTCACCCACGGAGGCTTTTTTATCTATCGTGATGCCAGGTTTTACTTGGGGAACGCCAAAAGGTGGGGGAGGTCCATAGCTCATGGGGGGTATATAATTGCCATCTGTATTGGGCTCAACATATGCTTTGAGATGGCCAGCAATATTGCCTTTAAGTTCAAATGCACCTGCGCCTACGACTATATCACCATCCACATCACCGGTGGCAAGTACTTGCGCTGCACCTACTAGTATATCGCCAAGAACCATGCTGCCAGCCTTTGTCTCAAGACTTGCGCCACCAAAGAGGAGATCGTCGCCGATTTTAGCTTCTTTGCCGAGTTGTAACGCTGTTGCTCCTGCACGGAGATCGTCTTCGACAACGCCGTTGATGAGCACAGATTGAGCAAAGGCTACTAAATCGCCTTCAATTATGCCGTTAATTTCAACACTTTGTGCGCCTGTATATAAGTCGCCTTCAATTGTGCCATTTATAGTCACGCTTTGCGCGCCTGCGTATAAATCGCCTTTGATTATGCCATCTATGACGATAGTTTCTGCGCCTATATATAAGGTTTCTTCAACTACTTCATCTTCCTCGAGATGGTAATTAGTATCTTCTATACCCTCAAAGGCAGATGCAGTGGGAACTATAGTGAGCGCGAGCAGAAAAAAGATTGCAAGCGTACTAAAAATCTTTGTTTTTGTGGACATTATTTCTCCTACTATATTGATTAATATGATGTGGTTATCTTACTGAGTATAGGGTCATATTTGATAGTGCTGGAGGTCATATTGGGGGTCATATGTAATTTTAATAATAAGAGAAAACTTTCTATGAATGTGGGAGAGAATATCCGAGATGATTGTGGGAGAAGGGGTGCGTTGTGCGAAATTTAAAAAATGAGTATATAGGTGTTTAGTTTGATTGTATTTGCTTCTGGAATACTGTAGAATAATCTTGACCTTTCAAAATTGAAAGGTCAAGATTATTCTACAGATATAGGGAGCTTTATAGAGTTGCTCACTTGATTAGGACTTCTGGTATGGAAAGGCTAATTGCATAAAATAAGCAAATGGGATAATATTACTCTTATTAAGTTGTTTTGTGCAAAGAGGTATGGAAATGAAGAACTTGAGAAATTCTATTTTGGCTTTATTTATATTTTTTTCAATTGTACTTAGTATCGCTCAAGTAGAGTATTTTGAAGAAAATATTCTTAATTTTCAAGCAGCTTTTTTCATTATGCTGGTTATTGCAACAGTAATTGGGATTTGGGGACCATCACGAATAAAAATTTCTATATACGTCTATATGGGGCTGTGGGCAGTTACCTATGCCTTAGTTTGGGCTTTGTATTGGCGCTTTTTGCCATTGCTTCGTACTATAGAAGAACTCAGCGTTCAGTTTTTGTTAATTGAGATCGCTGCTGCTCTCTCTCATAATGTTGGTGTGCAGATCAATCAGGTTAATAGTCTTTTGGGTGATGTAGCTGATGGATCTTACCCTAACCGTACTTTAGATTTGAAAATGGCTTCTGATTCTATCAATACAGAAATGAATCGCAGTCGTCGTTATAGCAGGCCTTTATCTGTATTGGTTTTTCAACTTACAAGAGAAGCCTCTATAGGGAAAGAGTTTAAAGGTGTAGAAAAAGATCTCTTCTCACATTTTATGGCAGCAAAAATAGGGCGTATTGTCAATGAGCATGCTCGACAAACTGATTTGATTATGCGAGATTATGATTATAGATTTATTGTTTTATGTCCAGAAACAAATGAGCAGGCGGCATTAACTTTAGCGCAACGTATTTATCAGGCTATTGTTAATGGTGTTGATAGACAGGCTGTTTGGAGTACGGCTTCTTTCCCTGATGAGGCTTTATCTTTTGATGGGCTCTTTGAAAGAGCAGTATCCCGTTTAGCTCCTATAGAAGAAAAAGAAAAGGCAGAACTAGTTAATTAAAACCTTTGTCATTGGAGAAATCATGGTTGCCGATTATCGCTGGGTAAAAAAATATATCCCAGAAAAACGTACATTTAGAGGAAGAGATTACTTTTTGGTCAAACGAAGCTTTGATCTTTTTGTTGTGATTCTGGCTATGCCCATTTGGCTAAGTGTTGTGGGTATGGTTGCTTTTGCTATAAAAATTTCTGACTTTAAAGCCCCTGTAATGTTTTTACAAAAACGTACAGGTAAAGGCGGACAACGCTTTCTGATGTATAAGTTTCGGACTATGGTTCCAAATGCTGAAGCTCTTAAAGAAAAATACGCATACTTAAATGAGTTGACTTGGCCTGACTTTAAAATTAGTAATGATCCGCGCATTACGGCTGTTGGGCGTTTGCTTCGTAAAACAAGTTTAGATGAACTGCCACAACTTTTTAATATCCTAAAAGGTGATATGAGTCTTGTTGGGCCTCGTCCCACTTTTTTTTCTTCCAATGAATATAAGCTTTGGCATACCGCCCGTTTAGATGTGCTTCCTGGAATTACTGGTCTGTGGCAAATTACAGCCCGTAGCACAGCAGATTGGGATAACCGCTCTCGTTTGGATATTGTTTATGCTGAAAGACGTTGTTTTTCTTTAGATATTGAAATCCTCTTTCGCACGTTTGAAGTTGTATTATTAACACGTGGGGCACGTTAATGGCTAATAAGGTTGCTTATATTCTTTCTCGTTTTCCTAAAGTTTCTGAAACTTTTATTTTGCGTGAAATTATCGCCTTGCAAGATAAAGGAGTAGAGATTGAGTTATATCCTTTGATTTTAGAAAAACAGGCGGTTGTTCACCCTGAAGCAAAACCTTGGATAAAGAAATTACATTATTTTCCTTGGGTCTCAGTAGATATTTTTTTTGCAAACATCCGATCAATTTTGCGTGCGCCTTTTAACTATGCCAAGTTGTGGGGCAGCACAGTGTTTGGAAATGTGAGCAACCCTAAATTTCTGGTACGTGCCCTTCTCATCTTCCCTAAAGCTGTTCGGATGGCAGATGAGATGCAAAAGCAAGGCGTCCAGCATATTCATGCGCATTTTGCTACACATCCGGCTTTGACCGCATGGATTATTCATAACCTGACGGGGATTTCGTATAGTATTACAGTTCATGCTCATGATATTTATGTAACGCAGACCATGCTAGGTACAAAGTTGAAAAAGGCTTCTTTTATTATTGCTATTTCTGAGTTCAATCGCATCTTTTTGGCTGAACATCTTGGAGAAGAGATTAAAATTAAAACCAAAATTGTGCATTGTGGCATAAACCCTGCTATATATTCTGGTGATGATAAAGCATCTGTAAAAGAGAAATTGCACATTAAGAGTATTGGGAGTTTGCAGGACTATAAAGGAATGCGCTATTTGATAAAAGCCTGTGAATTACTGGTTGAGCGTGATATCCCCTTTGAATGTGAGATTATTGGTGAGGGTGAAAAACGTGCTTCTTTGGAAGCATTGATTCAAGAATATAAGTTAGGAGAAAGAGTTTTTCTTGCAGGCGCAAAAACACAAAGTGAAGTTGCCGAAGCTCTTGCAAAAGCAAATTGCTATGTTCAGCCAAGCATTATTACCGAGAGCGGAAAAATGGAAGGGATTCCCGTTTCTATAATGGAAGCATTAGGCAGTGGACTTCCAGTTATTGCTTCAGATATTTCTGGGATTTCTGAGCTAGTACGTTCTGGCGAAACAGGCTATCTTGTGCCTGAAAAAGATCCTAGAAAACTAGCAAATGCTTTAGAGCATGTTTTTCGTCATCCGGAAGAAGCGCGTTCTTTGGCTAAAAATGGTCAAGAGCTTGTTGCAAAAGAATATGATATGGATGCAAATAGCACACGGGTGGCAGTTTTATTCGAGAAGTTTTTAAATAATTAGAGAAACTTTATATTTTCCTTTTTATCTCAAGGAGGATCGATACTATGAGAGTGTTGCATAATTCCAGCTATTCTCCACCTAATCCCCGTCATAGGGTTTT
>JABGQV010000086.1 GCA_018648655.1 Anaerolineae bacterium
AGAACATTTGAGTAATGACAGAGTTTTGTTCCCCCCCCCCTGAACGCTTACAAATAAATAACATTTGATGCTAATGTCGCAGTTGTAGGAGGTGCTTCATGCGGAGTTTCGGTAGCAGGATTTTCTTGGGTAGGGAACAAAAGTGGAGCAGTTGAGTTTACGATAAAAAATGCCACAACCCCAATGACTATAGCAAGTATGACCCTTTTCTTTGCCCCTAATTTATTCCATTCTACAAGTAATGTTATCAAAAAACCTAAACCGCCAATAATTGCTCCAATCATATCCCATGGTAATGGTTGCATAGATTACTCCTAAACATCTAAATAATTTGAGAAGCCAGCTAACCCTTAATTAGACAGCAGAAAGGCTGACTTTTAGGGTGCTTTGCGACTTTTGCGCTAAAAATGCTGTATAATGTCCGAAAAGCATAGATTAGACAGCAAGTTCGCTTTAGAATATTCTTTATCGGCTATTATGCGGCTAATTAGTCCGTTTTTTTATACAAGCCGGCGTGAATATAAATAATCAAAATGATGGAATTTGTTTTCGCGTAGCCATAAAAGATTGATAATAAACACTAAAAATATTTCCACCACTAAAAAGTATAGTACAACTCTCGAGCAAAGGCAATAAAAAGATGACAAACTCACCCAAGCTCCTTGACCAAATGAAAAACACCCTCAGGCGCAAGCATTACGCCTATCGCACCGAAAAAACTTATTTAGACTGGGCGCGTCGCTACATACTTTTTCATAATAAACGACATCCAAGCGAAATGGGAATCCCAGAAATAGAAAACTACCTAACTTATTTAGCAGTAGAAAGGGGAGTTGCCGCCTCAACCCAAAATCAAGCCCTTGCAGGCATTCTCTTTCTCTATACGCAAGTTCTCAAAATGGAAATAAACACCGAAGAGATTAATGCATCGCGTGCTAAAAGATCACAAAGACTTCCCGTTGTGCTCACAAAAGAAGAAAGTCAAAAAGCAATTAGCCTTCTGACAGGCACGCAGAAATTAATGACGCAAATTCTTTACGGAGGGGGGCTACGTCTCATGGAGCTAATTCGTCTTCGCACAAAAGACCTTGATTTTGCACAAAAGCAAATTATCATCCGCTCAGGTAAAGGAGATAAAGACAGAATAACCATGCTCCCAGCAAAAATAGAAGAAAAATTAAGCAGCCACCTGCTTCGGATCAAACAAATGCATCAGGTCGATCTCAAGAATGGCTACGGGAGCGTCTCTCTTCCCTCTGCGCTTGCGCGCAAATATCCTAACGCAAAATATGAATGGCAGTGGCAGTGGGTTTTTCCATCTAAAAGCCTTTCAAAAGATCCACGCAGCGATGAAAGACGCCGCCATCATATTAGCCCATCTAGCCTACAGCGCGCTATTCGCAAAGCAAGCAAACTCTCTGGCATAAATAAGCGTATTACCCCACACACTTTTCGGCATTCCTTTGCCACCCATCTCATCGAGGCCGGCTACGATATCCGCACAGTTCAAGAACTGCTTGGTCACAAAGACCTCAAAACAACCATGATCTACACCCACGTTCTTAATCGTGGTGGCTTAGCAGTGCGTAGCCCGCTGGATGAATAACTCGAAAAACAGAAACTTTCAGATATAATAGAAGTTCAACAAATTCTAAAAGGAGAACCTAATGCGAAAATTATTTGGATTTATGATAGGAATTTTAGTCGGCGGCTTGGTTGGCTCAACCATCGCCCTTCTACTTGCCCCCGATTCTGGTGAAACATTGCGCGGAGATTTGCGCGAGCGCGGCTTAGCCTTTCAGGCAGAAATCCGCAACGCAGCAGATGTGCGCGGCATCGAATTACGCGAACGTCTCGAAGAATTACGCACACCGCCTACAGTATAAATTGATAATGAAAAAGTAAAAACCGAGTGTTTCTAAAACACTCGGTTTTTTTAGTTAATAATACCTTTATAAAAATCTTCTGCCTGCGCCATACTGCGGCCATATTCAGCGCGTTCAGCAATAATTTGCTGATTCAGAATAAAGGCTTGTTCACGTAGGTCGTCATCATTTAGAGCGCGTAAAATTGCCCTCGCCAAAGCCTCTTCATCACCAGAGTCGATCAAGAGCCCATTCACATCTGGTTCAATCCATTCACGGATAGATTCTAAATCTCCTGCGATGGGGAAAGCCCCACACGCGATTCCCTCTAGAAGCGAATTTGGTGTCCCGTCGTGAGTGCTGGGAGATACCAAAATCTGAGCGCGACGGAAGGTGTCCGCCAGTTGCTTCCGTTCAAGCGGCACAGTGAGGGTCGTAGACTTCTCTACCCCTAATCTCTTTACCCAATCTTCTGCCTGTGCCTCGCCCTTCATTGTAGGGCAAATAAAGGTAGCGTCGGGGCGCTCTTTTAGCACCAGCGGAATAGCCTTAAAAAAGCTGTCATTCCGAATATAATTCCTAAAGCCACGTGGATTAATAATAAGCGGTGTCTTAGACCCGAAAGGTTTTGTTGCGTTACCTTTTTTAGGAGATGATATTGAAGGTTTAGATTCTGGTTTAATTATATTATGGCTGAAACCTTTCGGGTCTTCATTGGGGGTGGGGGGATAAAAAACAGTCCCATCAATTCCACCTGCACCAGGGAGTACGATGCTAGGCAAGCTAGCATTAAAACCCCAACTTTCGGCCAACTTAATATCACGATGACAGTCAGCGTGTAACGCATCCGTTAGGCTTAGTGCTTGGCGCGTATAATGCCGCATTAGCGGGGAGGAGGGGGCATGTAACGTGAAATCATTTCCCCAAATTGAAAGTAGCAAAGGCGGAAAACTGTCTCCGGCCATCTTCTTTGCGGTGCTTGCCAACATGCCTTCATAGGGAACGCGTAGTGCATGGACAAGATCAGGTTGAACCTCAGCAATAATCTTATTTAACTGCTGTGCGGTTTTCGGCAGCGTTAGGGGGCCCATCCAATGCCGAATGGCAGTCCGCAAGTTAATCATTCCCGCGCCCCACAGGAGCCCCTTCTTTTGGCGCACAGTTGTTGAAGGCGAAGATTTAGCTTGGCTGAATGCAACCGAGATAAAATCCACGCGCGCAAGCGTTAAATCTGGCGAGGCAGGAAAGGTAGTAGCGAGAAAAACTTCATGCTCGCGTTCTGTCCAGTATTTAATCCAATTAATAGCGATGGGAGAACGTCCATCGGCGACAAAGAGTATTTTCATGGGCTAGACTATACCAAGAAAAAAATTCCCTGCCAAGTTGCAGGATGAAGAAAGGCGTAGTATATTTAAGGAATATACTATATAAATTTCTGGAGTTTTTCATGACAGAGCCTTCAACACCAAAAAAGCAAAAAAAGAAGACAAAATTCAAACTCTCTACTGAGGTCCTTGTTGCACTTTTAGGCTTATTCGGCGTAGGAATTACCGCATATTTTGGATATTTACAGACCACGGCGCCCTATAGGTATGAGCAGCAACAAACAGAAACCGCAGAGGCACGTTTGACGCGAATTGCTCTTTCGGTTACTGCAACTAAAACCTCAGCGCCCATAACGCAAACATCGACAGCCACGATTACAAAAACCTCAACAATAACGCCAACAAAAACACAAACGAGAACACCCTCTATTACGCCAACCAAGCCAGGTCGCCCCGATGGATTACGCTATTGCGTAAACGCCTATTCTATTAATGTGCGTGAAGGCCCCAGCAGTGCGATATACGCTGTGATTGGTGGTCTACATGGTGAAGACTGTTTATATTTTGATGGCGCAAACGAAGACGGTACTTGGTTGCGTATATCACCAAATCAACCTGAAGAATATAAAGAGCTAGAGCGGGGATGGGTTTATATTGAACTTTTAGGGCTATTTGAGAATACACGTTTGCCAGTAATTACGCTAACGCCCACCTCAACCCCTACACCAACAGAAACTTATACGCCCTCGCCAACGCTAACGCCGTCTCTTACGCCCTCGCCAACGCCAACATCTACGCCAACTGCGGCAGGGTAGGAGCATTAGAAAAAAACCAATAAAGCAGATTTAGTGAAGGAAAAACAGGGCATTTGCTACTATTGAAACAAGCATGAATTATGGTATAGTATGCCCCGCTAAGTTGTGCAAAATAACACTTTTGAAAAGGAAGTAAAAAAATGAAACAAATATGCGTAGTAGGTGTCGGTTATGTTGGGCTTGTATCAGGAGCCTGCTTTGCTGACCTTGGCAATCGTGTGATTGCTTTAGATATTGATGAAAAACGAGTTGAAAATCTCAACAAAGGCATTTTGCCCATTTACGAACCAGGACTAGAAGAATTAGTAGAGCGCAATGTAAAATCAGGGCGTTTAACTTTTACAACTTCTTATAAAGAAGCACTCGATGGCGCTGAATTTGCCTTTATCGCGGTTGGCACACCTTCAGGTGTAGAAGGTGATGCAGATTTACAATATGTTGCTTCTGCCGCACGCTCTATTGCAGAGAATATGACCGATGAGCTAATTCTTATTAATAAATCTACCGTTCCTGTGGGCACAGGTGATTGGGTTTCAAATATCGTTAAAGAAACTCAGCCAAAAGAAATAGATTTTTCTGTAGTCTCTTGTCCTGAATTTCTGCGTGAAGGCTCTGCAATTGGCGATTTTATGAACCCGCACCGCACCGTTTTAGGATCTCAAGATCAAGAAGCAGCAGAGAAAGTTGCCCATCTTCACCTTCCTTTGCGCGCCCCAATTGTAATTACTAATCTTCGCACGGCTGAAATGATTAAATACGCCTCTAATGCGTTTTTGGCCACAAAAATTTCCTTCATAAACGAAGTTGCTGATATTTGTGAGAAACTTGGTGCAGACGTGAAAGAAGTTGCTGTTGGTATGGGCTACGACAAACGCATTGGCCCTATGTTCCTCGACGCCGGCTTGGGGTGGGGTGGTTCTTGTTTCCCTAAAGACGTAAAAGCTCTTGCCTTTATGGCAGAAGAAAGCGGTATCGATCCACTTATTCTTAATAAAACGCTAGATGTAAACTATAAACGCCGAACCGATGTTATTGAACATGTTATTAAAATGCTTGGCGGTGATGTGAAAGGCAAAACCATTGGATTACTTGGCCTCGCCTTCAAACCCAATACAGACGATATGCGAGATGCCCCATCTATAGACATTGCGAATGCCCTTAGCGCCGCCGGTGCCACCGTGCGTGGATTTGATCCCGTTTCGATGAACGTAGCGCGCGATATGCTCCCTGCGATTCAGATGTGCGAGAACTCCTATACTATGGCAGAGGGCTGCGATGCTTTGATCGTTGTCACCGAATGGAATGAGTTCAAGCAATTAGACTTGAAGAAAATCAAAGCAGCAATGAGCGAAAGTGCAGTTCTTTTTGACGGACGCAATATCTATGAGCCAGCCTATATGCGTGAACTTGGCTTCACCTACCGCGCAATGGGGCGCGGCTATAACGGAAATGGCGTGTAGCCACTAATTCAACGAATTAGTAAACTAGTAAATCAGGAATCAGGGAAAAGCACTTGCCCCGATTCCTGATTTCTTTTATCATCGACCTGATATCAGATACCTAAAAAAATATGACCCAAAAAACCCCTCCCGTATGTGACTACGAAGGCTCCGATTACCAAAAATCCTTTTGGGACGAAGGTGGCCGCGCCTATGAAGATAAAGCAGAAGAAATCGCCCTCAAACGACTTCTCCCAAAAAGTGGAAAACTGCTCCTAGAAATTGGTGCAGGCGCAGGGCGCAATACGCCGCGCTATAAAGGCTATGAACGCATCGTCTTGCTCGATTATTCACGCACCCAGCTCCAGCAGGCCCAAGAGCGTCTTGGTGAGAGCGAGCGCTATATCTATGTTGCGGCAGACGCCTACAAATTACCTTTTGTTGATGGACTCTTTGATGGCGCTACAATGATTCGCACTTTGCACCATATGAAAGATGCCCCTGCCGCAATTCAGCAAGTACGACGCATCTTAGAATCTTCTGGTAATTTTATTCTCGAATACGCGAATAAGCTCAACCTGAAGGCTATCCTACGCTATTTCTTGCGCAAACAAGAGTGGAGCCCCTTCACGCCCGAGCAAGTTGAATTTGTTGCCCTAAACTTTGATTTTCACCCTAAAACAATTCGTAAATGGCTCGAAAAAAGCAACTTTAGACTTGAGCGTCAGTTAACTGTGTCTCACTTTCGCATAGCCATTATCAAACGATTTTTTCCTGCTATTTTTCTTGCTAAAATGGATAGTATTGCCCAGCTTACAGGAGATTGGTGGCAATTAACACCATCTGTTTTTACCATCAGTGAAGCAGTGGGTGAGAGCCCTGTGGCATCCGAAGGCGCTTTTTTTCAATGCCCTCAATGCGGAAGCACCTCACTCAAAGAAGAGCCAGAAATGCTTAGCTGCTCCAATTGTGATGCGAAATATGCCATTCGCAATGGAATTTATGATTTTCGTGAACCGCTTACTTAATGCGTAAAATTTATCTTTCCCCTCATCTAGATGATGCCATTCTTTCTTGTGGGGGAGTTATTTTTGAAGAAAGAAAAGAGGGGGATTCTGTAGAAATCTGGAATTTTATGAACGGGATTCCTTCAAGCAAACTGCCCCTTAGCGACTTAGCCCGCTCGGTACATGCCGAATGGGGGCTTGGTTCCGCTAAAGAGGTATTGGATTTGCGTTTAACAGAAGATCGTATATCAGCTTCCCGCGTAAATGCACTTCCGCGTTATTTTGGGTTTCTTGATTGCATCTATAGGCATGATAAAAAAGGCACCCCTCTTTATGCGGAAGATATCTTTGTTGCCCCGCATCCCGCAGATACGGAGCTTGTAGATAAAATAGCGATAGCAATCAACGAAAATATTGAACCAGATGATGTGCTGATTTGCCCCTTAACCATTGGCAATCATCCCGATCATGTTATTGTGCGTCGTGCAGCAGAAAAGACGGGACACCCGCTTAGTTATTATGCAGATATTCCCTACGCCTTACGGTTCCCAGGCCAATTGACTGAAATAACGAAAGGCTTAGCAGAGAACTTGCATCGAGTTTCAGATGAAGGCTTGGACGTTTGGCAGGGAGCCGCATCAGCTTATAGCTCACAATTGGATGTCTTATTTGGGGGAGAAGAAATGATGAAAGCCGCACTCAAGTTAAATTGGCGTGCATCACGCGGGGTTTATCTATATCAAAAGAACTAAGAAAGCTACAAATCAAAAAGCCGTGTCTTGAATGAAGACACGGCTTTTTTTTGAGTAATTTAATAAATCTTAGCTTTCTTCTCTATCTAGCCATAATTCACGGTATTGCCTATTCCAATCAATGGTGAAACGAAAGGCTAGAACTAGGCCCGCCGCGGTTGCTACCCATAACTCTGTACCGCGAAAGTTGAGCACATAGAGCAAAAAGGGAGTCAGGAGAGCGGCAAAGAGTGCGGCACGGGCCGAATGTCTGATGATGAGTACGAGTAAAATTAACAGCGCGAGAATAATGAAAAATGTGACGGGCTCAACCGCTAAAAGAGTCCCGCCAGACACTGCTAATCCCATCCCGCCGCGAAAGTTGGCAAAGAGGGGATAACAATGCCCGAGTACGGCAAATCCTGCCACGAGTGCCACTGACCAAGCCGGAAGTCCCGCGCGAAGCGAAAAGTAAATGGGGAAAAAGCCTTTTGAGACATCGAGTATCAAAACAGCGGCGCCCGGCGCGAATCCAGCTTGTCTAATCGTATTGGTTGTGCCAACATGACCAGAGCCACCATCGCGAATATCTATATTTTTAACGAGGCGGGTAATCCACAAACCAAAGGGGAGCGAGCCAGAGAGATAGCCAAAGAGCCAATATAACATTAACTTTCCTTTACAGCTTTTTTCTTTTTCTCATAACGCGTACGCAATTTGACGGGGTTGGTAGCTTTTGTTTTTATGCGCAAGTTGATTATTTCAACGAAGACAGAGAATCCCATTGCAAAGTAGATATAGCCTTTGGGAATTGCTTGGTGGAAGGCTTCCGTAACTAAACTGAGACCGATAAGGAGCAGGAAGCTGAGGGCAAGGATTTTGAGAGTGGGATGCTCGTGGACAAATTCGCTGAGGGGCGTAGCGGCGAAAAGCATAATGCCAACGGCGATAACTACAGCGATAATCATTACCGCTATATCATCTGCCATACCAACAGCAGTGATAACAGAGTCGAGCGAGAAAACAATATCGAGGACTGCAATTTGCGCAATAATGCTCGCGAAAGATACGTTTTTTACATCGGCACTTTCTTCGCTGATGTGTCCTTCTAAATTATCGTGAATTTCATGGGTGGCTTTCCAGAGTAAAAATAAACCACCACTAAGTAAGATCAAATCTCGTCCTGAAATGGGGTGATGAAGAACAGTGAAAAGTGGTTGCGTGAGTTCGACAACCCAAGAAATCGAGAGCAATAATAAAATGCGCGTGCCTAGTGCTGCTATTAATCCGATTTGGCGTGCTTTGCCTTGTTGGTCATCAGGCAATTTACTGCTTAGGATAGAAATAAAAATGATATTGTCTATACCAAGCACAATTTCTAATGTGGTCAGTGTAAGTAATGCGATCCAAGCGGATGGGTTGGTAATCCAGTCCATTAATAAGCCTCCGAGATTTTTACGTGATTATTTTTTAAATATCGACATATTTTACTAGATGATGGCAAAAAAGTGGGGTTTTGATAGTTTTTGACACTTTCTGCTAGAATAAAGAGCGTATTTTTAACCGTGAAATGCAAAGACAAGATGCTATTTGAAACCGCGCATCAAAAAAAAGGAGTTCTTTCTATGCTTAACTCAAAACGACTTTGGACGACAACTATCTTTCTCGGTATCTCTTTTGACATTCTCTTCTGGGATAAAACCCCAGGGGTCTCTTTTCCTATCTTTATAGCCTTGATTCTTCTAGCAGGCATTCTCATCTTGTCGGATTCTGGTATCCGTCCAAATAAGCGTGGTTTATTCTTGATATTGCCCATCGGCTTTTTCTCTACAATGACCTTTCTCCGTGCCGAGCCGCTCACCACTTTCCTAAACTATTCACTTACCTTTATCTTTTTAGCATTTTTTGCCCTTAGCTATACAGGGGGGCGTTGGTTTTCATATAGTCTTAGCGATTATATCGCCGGCTTCTTCAGATTGACTGGCAGTGCGCTCGGTAGCCCGCTAGGGTTTATCAACGAGACCCGAAAAGCGAAAAAAGAATCTGGGCTTGAGAAGAAAACCCAAAGTTTTATGCCCGTTTTGCGTGGACTTCTCATTGCCTTGCCCATTGTTGCCATATTTGCCTCCCTTCTCTCCTCTGCCGATGTAGTTTTCGCTCAGCGCATGGAAGATTTTGTTGAAGTATTCAGGCTTGAAAACCTTCCTGAGTATATTTTTCGTGCTATTCTCATTCTTATTATTGCCTATCTCTTACTTGGTATTTTGCTCCATGCCGCACGCAAAAGCGAAGATAAAAACCTTATTGGTGAAGAGAAGGCAATGCTTTCCCCATTTCTTGGCTTCACCGAGTCTAGTATTGTTCTAGGGAGCGTCCTGCTCCTTTTTGCTACCTTTGTTACGATCCAATTCCAATATTTTTTCGGTGGAAATGCAAATATCCATATAGAAGGCTATACCTATGCCGAATATGCTCGTCGTGGCTTTAGCGAATTGATCACGGTTGCGGTTTTTAGTCTTTTTCTCTTCTTAGGATTGAGCGCAATTACACGGCGTGAGCAAAAAACGCAGCGCAAAATCTTTTCTACGCTCGGCATAGCTCTTGTGTCTCTTGTTTTAGTTATGCTGCTTTCTGCTTTTTATCGCCTAGGCCTTTATGAAGCCATTTATGGCTTCTCTCGTCTTCGTACTTATCCCCACGTCTTCATGATTTGGTTAGGCGCGCTTCTCATTACAGTTGTAGTACTTGAAATCTTCCACAAACAGCGTGCTTTTGCCCTTGCTATGACATTCGCTATTCTTGGATTTGCTATCACACTCAACATCCTTAATGTAGACGCCTTTATCGTGAAGCAAAATATAGCTCGTTCAGCCGGTGGGGATGATCTGGATTACGCCTATCTCGCAGATTTATCGGATGATGCAATCCCCGCGTTAGCAGAAGCCTTAGACAAAGAAACACTCCTGACCCAAAACTTGCTTAGTATTTCCTTAGCGTGTCACTGGCACCAAAACGAATCCCGCTTAAGCAGCAAAGACCCACTCCCTTGGCAGTCTACCCATCTTTCACACTCGGCCGCTTCTTATAGCTATGCCCGTATCAACCAAAAGCTAGATGGTTATATCGCCAATAATGATGATTGGAACTGGAAAATTACTGCTCCTGATGGCACCGAATACGATTGCAGCGATAGGTTTATTTGGGACTAATTTACTTTTCTATTTCTTTTCAATAAAAAAGGTCACGCAACTGCGTGACCTTTTAGCTTATATAGACCAAATCTCTATGCTATTTTGTCCACCACAGCTTTGCTTTTTCTCGCTTCCCGTAGCCAAAAAACTCGTCCAAGGCTAAAACAAACCTGCGCAACCAAGTCCCCGCTAGCCAACGCACAGCACGATGCCACCAGTGACGATAATCCTTATTATAAGGACAAGTACGAATGCAAGTAGCGCAATCGGTGTTTTGTGCCGTCCAAAAAGCGAAACAACTCTCCACGTCTACTGTCCACTTTCTAACGCCAACGTGATTAGAAATGCTAAGTGGGGTGGCTGTCGGTTCCCCCAAAGGAATACTTTGTGAAGGACAAAATTTTGCGCAGTGTTTACAAATTTCACAAAACTTCTGCACGCCAAAATCGATAGGCCTATCATGCGCTAAAGGTAAATTGGTATAAATTCTTCCTAAGCGCACCCTAGGACCAAAGTCTTTGCTTATCAAAAGACCATTACGTCCAAATTCACCAAGCCCGGCCTTTACTGCGTAGGGGATACTAAGACCAGTATCGTTCAGGCTACCAATTGCCTCGTAGCCCAATCCGCGTATATACTGAGAGAGCGCAACAAGCAAAGTCGCATCATCTGAATAACCTAATCCTGCAGCTGAGCTACCGAGCACCGACGAGACGGTTTTCATCAAACCGTAGCTCATCGGCACAGCAAGCACAATTACATGTGTCAAGCCTAAATCAGGGGTGATTTCTGCCGACCTTTCTTTTCCATCGAAATCGCTAAAACGAGTTTGATATTGCCAGCGTTCATCAAACTCCGTAATCCTCACCATCCCCGCGCCAAAAAGCTTTGCAACACGTTTAATTTCTTTTGCTGATTCATCTGAAGAAGAAAAGCTTACCTTTTCTGGTGCTATATCTTCACCTAAACTAAAGGCATCTGTGAACCCCTCTCTCCTTGCATTACCACGCACCCCCGACAAAATATCGCTAATATGCCAAGAGGCATTTCGCAGAGCATAATCTTTTTGTGTGAAACCATCTCTTTTGCGCCATTCATTCACTGCACCATGAGACGCATAAAATCTTTCTGTTTTCTCACCAAGGATGCGCTCATCCCACTGTGAACGGCGAAAGATCTCGTTTTTTTGGTGAAAAGCCTCAAAATTTTCTAAGATCTCAAAATTAGCTTCTCGATCTGTGACTTCTGAACTCATAGCTTTTGATCGTCATTATCATATTCAGCAAGCCATTTTTTTGCCTCTTCAAGATTATCTTTGGCCACAAAAATTTGCACTTCAGCAAATTTCCCGAAACTAACTGGTATTGTCCCTCCCACGCTTTCTTGGGCTAATTCTGCTTCAATCTCTATCGCTTCAAGTGCAGACTTTATCATTTCTGCTTCGATACGGTCATAAACCTTTGTTAATAATTCCCATTTCATGTCAGTCATCTTAGAGCTCCCAGAAAATAATAAACAGAATAGTAAAAAGTGTACTTATCGCTAATTGTCTAAATCCTACAGATGTTGGCTTTGCCTTGATATTAGGATTAAACGCCCACCACAATGTTTCTCCAAACTGTAAAAGAAAGGGGATAAAAATAAATCGTGGCAATAACCCAACTATGCCGAGTATAAGGCTTAGCACAAGATTGAAGGAGGTATACATTAGCGCACGCTTTCCTAACTGGATTTTTTCGGCGCGTGCGGGGATTTCAGCTTGGGCTCGGTGATTGAGCCGCATATAGGCGTGAATAATGGATGCTGCGGACTGAAACCAGACCAATAACCAGAGTGTCCATCCTTGAGCATTATAGCTGCCATCCGAAACCCACAACGCGGCCGGGGCAGCCAGCGCTAAAGCGCCGCTTGCCACAATCTCTAAGCCGGCCTGCTTTCTCTCATCACGATTAGAAACTAAATAGAGATGCCATGCAAAAATAGCAATACCAGGGATAGCCAGATAAAGTATATTTGTGAAGCCGCGCAAGGTTAGCCCTATTAGCATCACTAAGGCGATTGAACCATAAATCAAGATCCAAAAACGTGATGCGGGCAAATCAGTACGTGGGCGTCTTCCAGCATAAGCCTTCACGGCTACCGTCACAGGCTGTCTAATAAAAAAAGCAGCTAAAGCCGCCATAATTAAATAAAAAGTTGCGGTAGAAAAAGATTTACCTGCAAAGAAACCGATAAAAAGGGGCATTAATATAAAAACCCATGAGCCATGATCCTGAGGGAGGGCTATGAGCTTGCGTAAGTATTTTTCTTTGAATGTATTCATAGATAGGATTATACCCCTCTTGGATTTAAATAAGAAAAATAAGACACTCTTTTATGCTGATAACAACTAGAATTATGCCTAGTTTTGTAAAACAAACGATAAAGCAGACTTTTTTTGTCTGAATATAGTGTAGAATAGAGATATTATGATAAAAAAACCAGTTATTCTTTCTGTTTTAGCACATCCTGACGACGAATCTTTTGGCATGGGCGGCACACTTGCTCTTTATGCTGAACGCGGCGCAGACGTGCATCTTATTTGTGCCACTCGTGGGGAGGTGGGGGAGATGGAAGAAAAATATATGCAAGGTTTTCTCTCTATTGCTGACAGACGTGAATCCGAACTGCGTTGCGCAGCAGGGATTTTAGGGCTTGCCGGCGTATATTTTCTAGACTATAGAGACTCTGGAATGCCAGGGTCAAAAGATAATAAGCATCCTCGCGCACTCTTTGCTCAACCAGTGAGCGAAGTCGCAGAGAAGGTCCTTTTTTATATCCGCGACCTCAAACCAGATATTGTCCTAACCTTTGACCCAATTGGTGGTTATAGGCATCCTGACCATATTGCTATTCACGATGCAACAGTGCTAGCTTTTGAGCATGCAGATGACCCCAGCTTTGCACCTGGTGCAGGAGAACCCTTTAAGCCCCGCAAGCTTTATTATCATACCTTTTCACGCGCTTTCCTACGCATTTCTGTACGTCTGATGCGACTTTTCGGGAAGGATCCCAGCAAGTTTGGGAAAAATGAAGATATAGACCTAGAATCTTTAGCAGCAGTCGATTTCCCCATTCATGCACGGATCAATATCCGTACTGTGCTGAAGAAAAAAGAAGCAGCAGGGATTTGCCACGCGAGCCAAGGAGGTGCGGCGATGCAAAAAGGGATTCGAGGTGCAATTTCACGTCTCTTTAATCAGCAGGATGTTTTTATGAGGGCTTATCCACCCGTAAAGGGGGGCTCTAGGGTGGAGCGTGATTTGTTGGTGTAAATGATATGTAAACCAAAAACGGGTCGCGAGAAAAAGGCAAAAACGTTTTTTTTACGCAAAGATGTCGTTCGCGAAGAAAGCTGTCTCTTTGCGTCAGCACGCTCAAGGCACGTCCATTGCGTCTTCTTCTGACCAAGAATTTACGCGTATCGTCCCCAAAAGACACTATGCTATAATTGGGTCAGATTTGAAGAAGGAGATGCAAAAAAGATTATGACTATTGAAGAGCTTAAAAAAGGTGATTGGGTTGTTCATCAGCAACACGGGGTTGGGCGCATCGTAGAAATTGAAAAAAAGTCAATAGGCGGTAATGAGAAGCAGTATTTTCGGATAGATACAAGTGGTGGTGTTTATTGGCTACCGGTTGGAAATATCCCTGAGTATGTGCGCACCGTTTCATCTCAATATAAATTCCGCAAAGTTCTAAAATCAATACGCGAACATCCAGAAGAGTTGCTCAAGAATTATAAAGAACGCAATAGGCAGATTTCTGAAAAATTAGAAGGCGCGACTCTTGAAGTAAAAGGCGAGCTGATTAGAGATTTGCATGCACGAAGGTATCAGGAGGGCGTTAAGTTGAGTGCCCTTAATGAGAGACAACTAGCCGATCTGAGGCAGCAATTTCTCCGCGAGATGAGTATTGTCATGGAGATAGATATGGAAGAAGCAGAGGAAAGGCTTGATAAGTCATTAAATAGGAGTGTCGAGAAATTAGATGAAGCTTAGAAGAAGCAGACTCTCTTTCGTAAAGCAAAAAAGCACCAAGAGGTGCTTTTTTGCTTTACGATTACTCTTTATCGAAAATCTCATAATAGCCTCGATCAAGTTCGTCATCGGATAAATGAGCGTATCTCTGTGTTACTGCAATATTACTGTGGCGGGCTAATTTTTGTGCCATTTTCAGATTGCCTGTTGCGCGCAAAACGGTTGTTACGAAATAATGCCGGAATGAGTGGGGCGTTATCCTGCCAACCGCATCTTCCCCGAGTATTTGACGAACGCGGTCTTTGACGATATTTCTGCCCGTTGCGGTAGAGATGGGCTTTATCTTTTTGCCTGCACCGCGGTCGTGTCGAGCAAAGAGGGGGAGAGAGGGGAGTGAGCGACTCTGCGCTCCGTCTAATGCTTGTCTGATAGATAGATAATCTTTGAGAGCGCGCATTGAGCGTGATGAAAAACGAATGACTGCTTGCTTATCGCCTTTGCCGATAATAATTGCGCGCCCCTCGTTCCAGTCTACGTCTCCCCGGCGCAATTCACATATTTCGTGCACACGAAGCCCCGTATCTGCTAAAGTGATGATAAAAGCGCGATCTCTCATTGCGCGTAATCGTTGTTTTTCATCATCTGCAGACAAATGCGCATAACCGTCCACAGCTTTAAGGATCGTATCAATCTCTTCGCGTGGAAATTGGGGCAAGCGCTGACCGGGTTTTCTGGCTCGTAATTTGATAATTTGCCGCACACGAGACATATTAACTTCTGCAAGGCGATCGGCGTCTAAATAGGTATAGAATCCAGTCAACGCGGCAAGGTAGAGCCGCTCTGTTGTAGGGGCGTAGACATTTAGCGCGGCAATCGTCCACGTAAGCGCGTCTTCATTTAGCTCTTCAATTGGCATTTCATCGGGGGAGATGTTTCGCACATCTAAAACTTTTCTAAAAAAATCTAGGGCGTTCGCGTAAGTCTTGACCGTATTCTTGCTCCGTGCCATTTTTACTGTATCAAGATACCCTGCAATTGCATCAGAAATTGTTTTTTGTTCAGTCATCACTCTTAATCTTTATGTTTAGTATAATAATACTTATCGTAAGCATAAAGATATTATACTGAATAATTATTAGAAGTCAATCCCCTATCGCAAAATTAAGGCAATTTATATTTTTTCTATACCCACAAAAAATACCATGTCAAGAAAAGGGTGTCTACCTAGTCAGCCACAAGAATATTGATCAGGGAAAAGAAAAGAACCTCCTCCCCACTTTACAGATCTGTCGCTTATTGCAAAAACAGAATATATGTTCTATAATGCAGAGATGGACAAACGCTTAAGCCTCCTTTCTTCCCAAATGAATTTTGAAGCAGATGGATTGCCTGCAACAAACGCGACCCCAACTTGCTCACGCTTGAAAGATGTGGTTATCCACCCCACCGTGATGCCGCATGGGGGCAAAACGCGCTTACTCAAAACCCTACTATCTTCCGCCTGTGAACGGAATTGTTTCTACTGTCCCTTCCGTGCGGGACGTGATTTTCGGCGCGCCACCTTTCAGCCCGAAGAATTTGCGCACCTTTTTATGCAGCTCCACAAGGCAAAATTGGCAGATGGGCTTTTCGTCAGCTCTGGCTTGGCTGGTGGCGGGATTCGTACACAAGAGAAGCTACTCGATACCGCCGAAATATTGCGCGGAAAGATGGGGTTTCGTGGCTATATTCATCTGAAAATTATGCCTGGTGCAGAGAAGGGGCAAGTTATGCGCGCTATGCAATTGGCCGACCGGGTTTCTGTGAACTTAGTAATCATCTAAAAACTACATCCCGAATCTGGGTCGGATTGTGTAATTCC
>JABGQV010000010.1 GCA_018648655.1 Anaerolineae bacterium
TTTTGGTTTCGCAAACCCAGAGGATACCCCATGACTAACTAGCACCAAAGGTTATATAAGCTGCCTCATCCATGCTCATACCCTTTTCTTTAGCCAATCGAATTATCCCCACATCTTGCAAAACTTGCTTTTCCAGTTCATTTTTCTCTGCAATGTAATTCCTAAATTCATTCGTGTTCATTTGATTATGTCTACCATCATAAGTTACAGATATTCGGTTATATTTTGAAGTTTTTTGAAATATTACGAAATCTCCATTAAAAAAACGAGTGACATATCTAATTTCTTCCGAGAGATATTTGCCATTTTTATATTCTTCTCCCTCCCACTGCGAGCGGCTTATGTAAAACGAAGGTTCAAGTTCAACTAACACCTCTTTTCCTGATGAAATCTCTCCTATACCAGTTGGTTGGAGTTCATCAGTCTCTAATCTAAAATAATTCCACTCAGTATTAGTACCAAAATTTTCAAAAATCAATCTCTTGGGCTTTACCAACTCTATTAAGTTCTCATCTATAATTAACTCAATTGTGTGATGTTCTGAACCAAGTCTAGCTCCCTCTAAATCCATCCCCCCACCCGATGGATAAAACATATGATTTAGGGCTGAGACAGAACCTATTAAATCTAGAATAAATACAATGTCGTTTATGTCATCCCATATGGCTCGTTGAGGTGTTCGTGTAGGAAATAATTGTTTTTGTAACTCTTCCCATTGTCGTGGATTTCTTTTTTGTAGGTCTTTGTAGGTATTACTCCAGATAGTCAGTCTATCTAAAAACTCTGCCATTGTTGGTCGTGCGGCAGGGTTATCATCCGTGCTTTCGTGTAACAAATCATCTAAGGGCTTTATATAGATGGAAGGAAGATGCTCATCTGAGAAAGAATACACACCATCTCCTTTTAGTTCTTTTTGTTTCAATCTGGATAATCCATTGATACTGCTGGGATTGTATTGACCATCAAAGCTTTTTTTATTATCTGTAAGTAAAATCCATAAAGTTTTTGCCAAAGAATATACATCAGCTGGTTTTCCATCTGCATTATTCCCAAATCTACGCATTTCAGGAGCCATTGTCCATTTTGCCCCTATAGCATCTCCTGCGCTTGTCATATCTTGCTTTTCTGGATAATCTACTAACCCAAAGTCTCCAAGGTAAAACTCCCCTTCCTTTACCAAAAGATTAGCTGGTTTAATATCCCTATGCACTATGTCGTGGTTATTTAATTGAACCAATGTAGATGCGATTTCAGAAATTGCTTTTATTACTTCTTCAAAGTGCTTTCCTGCCAAGTAGGTCTCTATCGGTTTTGCTATTGGCATTACGTACCAAGCTAGTTCTTCGTCTATTTCTTCGGGTAGATTTACATCAAGAATTGGCAGTACACCATCAAGGTAACTATTTTGCCTTTGTATCTCAATTTCACTTTTAAACCGACTATATGCTTTTTTTTCTATTTTTCTTAGGAGTTTTATAGCAGCGTATTCACCAGATGAACTAGTTGCTTTCCAAACGTCCCCATTTCCCCCACTACCTAGAGATTTTAGTGTTTTCCATTTCCCAAACAATTGTCTTTTATGTATTCTTCGAGCCATATTATTCCACGCTTTAAATTTTAAAAAACAAATCACAGTACTTACTCCAGATTTCACCATTCCCACCTCCCAAAACCCCAACTTCAAGTTATAATTCAGTGACTGAATTATAAAATTATGCAAAAAGAAACTCAGCGCGAACTCACCCTGCTCGAGCAAATCGAGCAAGACCCAGATATCACCCAAGCCTCTCTGGCGACCCAACTTGGCGTCGCGGTCGGGACAGTCAACTGGCATATTAAACGCCTCATCGAAAAAGGCCATGTCAAAGTCACGCGCGCCGAACGCCGCAAACTCCGCTATATCATCACCCCCGAAGGCATCGCCCTGCGCGCCAAACTCACAGTCGATTTTATCGAGCAATCCTTCAATCTCTACAGACGCATCCGCCAACGAGCGCAAAAGCATCTGGAAACCCTCAATGAAAATGGATACGAAACTGTCCGCATCAGTGGCAATGGCGAAGTCGCTGAAATTTGCAGGCTGACTTGTCTTGAAGAGAATATCGCGGTCGTGGATGACCCATCTGCGCCACTTTTAGAAATTAATGGGATGAAAATCTTGCTCAAGATTGGAGAAGAGGGATGAGACATATCGTCATCACAGGCGGGGCGGGATATATCGGATCGCTCCTGACCTCCGAGTTGCTACGGCTTGGACATAGTGTCACGGTCCTCGACTCTTTGCTCTTCGGCGGGGAATCGTTGATCTCCTTTATGACGAATCCCAATTTCCGATTCGTTAAAGCAGACGTGACCCAGCCCCGCGCCCTCCTAGATTCCCTGCGTGGACACCCCCAAGCAGATGCTCTGGTGCATCTCGCGGCGGTGGTCGGTTTTCCCGCATGTCAGGCAATTGGTCGGGATGCGGCTTGGCGGTACA
>JABGQV010000156.1 GCA_018648655.1 Anaerolineae bacterium
ACCCGGGCGTGCCCACATGGGCGATCCATCTGAGCCGCGTTTTATGTATACGGGCAAAATGGAAGTCAAATATCGCAAAAATGTCCCCATTGGTATCCCACTCAAAATTATCGGTAAGGCAGGCAAAATGAAAAAACGCACCGCCGAAGGCTGGGCTGGAATTTATCATCCAGACGGTCAATTATTAGCAGAAGCCACGGCTTTACTTTTCAATGTACCAGAAGAAATGCTTGCCTCAGCTAATCTTGATGCGTTAGGTTGGAAGGTTTATCCAGACGAAAAATAAGCTTTGATTAGATTATGAAAACAGAACACAGATGAAGTAAATTCGGCAGGTTCTCACAGATTTAAAATTTTTTTAGTTTTTATCTACGAAATTTCGCTAAATCCATCAAATCCGCGTTCTATCTTTTTAAGCATCCAGAGTATAATGGGGGTGCTTATTTTTTATACACATTCTTTATGGAGGAGTTTCCATGATTACACAGTATCACCGCCCCAAAACCTTGACCGAAGCCCTAACCCTGATTGCCCAACCGAAGACCTACCCTCTCGGAGGCGGGATTTTACTCAACCGCTTTAGCAACGAAGAATATGCTGTCGTTGATTTGCAATCTCTGGAATTAAATGCCATCACAAAGAATGGCAATACGCTCCAAATCGGTGCGACCGCGACTTTGGAAGAATTGCTCCAATTTGAAGATACGCCAGATGCACTCAAAAAAGCAATTCAGCACGAAGCCGCGCTTAATACGCGTAATCTTGCCACCGTTGCAGGGGCATTAGTCTCATCAAATGGACGCTCACCTTTTGCCACGATGATGATGGCCCTTGATGCAAAAATCTCTTTACGAGATAGCAATAACGAAGAAGAAAATATCCAACTTGGCGATTTTCTGCCGCTGCGCGAAGAAGCACTAGAAAATAAATTAATGCTAGAAGTTTCAATCCCCTTAAATGCCAAAACTGCCTATGAATATGTATCCCGCACACCAAAAGATAAAGCCATTATCTCTGCTGGGCTAACAGAATGGTCATCGGGGCGCACACGTCTAGTGCTGGGCGGATGGGGAAAATCCCCTTCGTTGGCTATGGACGGAAAAGGCACAGAAGGTATAGAAGCTGCCGCGAAAAACGCTGCCCACGATGCAACTGACGCTTGGGCATCCGCAGAATATCGACAAGATGTTGCTGCAACTTTGGCAAAGCGATGTCTTGAGTAAGCGAACACTTTAATGATTTTGATTTCTGATCATCTACCCTCACCCTCCGCCCTCTCCCAAAAGCGGGAGAGGGCGGAGGGTGAGGGTAGGATTGCAAATCAGACCAATTTACTTTACCTATCCACACGGAGTCACCATGACCACCATTCACGGCTTTGAACTAATCAAAGAAGAAGATATTTCCGAAATGAACACCAAGGCACGCCATTTTCGTCACATCAAAAGCGGTGCTGAGTTACTCTCTCTCGAAAATGATGACGAAAATAAAGTTTTCAGTGCCAATTTCCGCACGCCACCGAAAACATCCAATGGCGTAGCGCATATTCTCGAACACTCCGTGCTAGCTGGCTCCGAAAAATATCCTGTCAAAGAGCCTTTCGTCGAGCTGCTCAAAGGCTCACTCCAGACCTTTGTCAACGCCTTCACCTTCCCCGACAAAACCTGTTATCCCTGCGCCAGCCAAAATCTGCAAGATTTCTACAACCTCGTCGATGTCTACGTCGACGCCGTTTTTCACCCCCTCCTTCAAGAACATATTCTCAATCAGGAAGGTTGGCATTACGAGCTAGAGGATGCAGATAAACCCATGATTTACAAAGGCGTTGTTTTCAACGAAATGAAAGGCGCCTACTCAGATCCCAACCGCATTTTGGGCAACGCCAGCCAATTTTCTCTTTTCCCCGACCACGTTTACGGATTATCTTCCGGCGGCGACCCCAAAGTTATCCCCGATCTAACTTACGAAGATTTTGTAGCTTTTCACAAGGATTATTATCACCCATCCAATGCTCGGATTGTTTTTTATGGGGATGATAATCCAGATGAACGCCTGCGGCTGATGGACACGTATCTCTCTGAATTTGAACTTGCTCCCGCGCAATCGACTATTCCTCTGCAACCAGCTTTGGATACCCTGCAAGAGACCACCGTACCCTATGCCGCCAGCGATGCGGATGCCAAAAGCTACCTGACTCTAAACTGGCTCCTCCCCGAGCAAGGCGATTCCGAATCTGCACTGGGATTCAAAATTTTGGGACATATACTTCTCGGCAGCCCCGCCGCTCCACTCCGCAAAGCCTTAATCGAATCGGGTTTGGGCGAAGATTTGGCAGGAATCGGTCTCGAAGATGAAATGCGTCAGATGTATTTCTCCACTGGGCTAAAAGGCATCGAAAAAGATGATACAGATAAAGTCGCCACGCTCATCGAAGAGACATTTGCTAATTTAGCAACCGATGGCATCGACAAAGACACTGTCTCTGCCTCGATGAATACCGTCGAGTTCCGCTTGCGAGAAAATAATACGGGCGGATTCCCGCGTGGGGTTAGTGCAGCTCTCCGCGCACTGCAATTCTGGCTCTATGACTATGATCCAATCGCACCTTTGGCATTTGAAGCACCACTAAATGCAATCAAAGCGCGGCTTGCCGAGGACGAAAAATACTTTGAAGGGCTCATCCAAAGCCATTTTCTGGAAAATAAGCATAAAACACGTGTGCTTCTCGTCCCAGACACAGAACTGAATCAACGTGACAAAATATCCGAAAAAGAAAAACTGGCATCTATCCAAAAAGAGATGTCCGCTGAAAAGATTGAAGAAGTGATTCGGACGACAAAAGAACTCATCGAAATTCAAAACACTCCCGATACGCCTGAAAACCTAGCCACACTACCTGCACTAAAACTCGAAGATTTGGATAAGCAAAATAAAAGAATTCCAATCTCCGAAGAGCGAATTAACGGTGTGACCGTATTACACCACGACCTTGCAACAAATGGGATTTTATATTTTAGTACAGGGTTTGACCTGCACGCACTGCCCGAAGATTTATTGCCCTACACTACACTCTTTGGACGTGCCTTGCTCGAAATGGGCACAAAAAGCGAAGGTTTTGTGGCGCTCTCACAAAGAATTGGGCGCGATACGGGCGGGATTTACCCCAGCGTTTTTACCTCAACAATTTGGGAAAGCAACGAAAGCGCGGCATATCTTTTCTTGCACGGCAAATCGACTGTGGAACAAGCGGAGAAGCTTTCTGGGCTACTGAGTGATGTTTTACTAAGCGCAAAACTGGATAATGCCGAGCGCTTTAAACAAATCGTGCTCGAAGAGAAAGCCGGTATGGAATCAGGGCTAGTTCCCTCTGGACATATGGTTGTGCATGGGCGGCTGGCATCGAAATTCCATGAAGCGGGCTGGCTCGAAGAAAAAATGGAAGGAATTGATTTTCTCTTCTTCTTGCGTGAGTTGGCTGAAAGAATAGAAAATGATTGGCAAGGCGTACTCGCAGATTTAGAACTTGTGCGCGAATTACTCATCAATCAAAGTAATTTACTTTTCAATATCACCTGCAATGCGAAAGCATGGCGAGAAATCCGCCCGCAAGTTACAGCATTGATTTCTGCCTTACCCCAAAATGATATTAAGCGCGCAAATTGGTCGCCCGAATTTAGCAAAGAAAACGAAGGCTTGACCATCCCCGCGCAAGTGAATTATGTTGGCAAAGGCGCAAATATCTATTATCAGGGCTATAAGTTAAGCGGCTCAATTGGCGCAATAACACGTTATCTTGGCATGACTTGGCTCTGGGAAAAAGTCCGTGTTCAAGGCGGTGCCTATGGCGGATTCTCAGCCTTCGATATGAAATCTGGCTTATTCAATTATCTTTCCTATCGTGACCCTAACTTGCTTGCTACTCTAGAGAATTACGATGGAACATCCCAGTTCCTAAAAAACTTGGATTTAAGTGACGAAGAACTAACCAAAGTCATCATTGGTACCATTGGCGGCTTAGACACCTATCGCCTGCCCGATGCAAAAGGCCATACGTCTATGTCGCGTTATCTAACAGATATCAGTGATGAGTTCTTGCAAAAATATCGATATGAAGTGCTCGCAACAACACAAAAAGAATTCAAATCCTTCGCGACATCGCTAGCTAAAGCAAAAAGTGTCGGGCATATTATTGTGCTTGGCTCCGAAGATGCGATTAAGGAAGCGAACGAAAAACTTGGCAAAGATAAGTTGAAGATTGTTAAGGTGATGTAATTAATAGGACGCGGATTTGCGCAGATTTAGCGGATTCTCGCGGATTTAAAAACCTTAAAGCTTTATCCGCGTAAATCTGTCGAAGCAGCAAAGGCAAAACTCTCATGTATACAGCTCTAAACTCATCCAAAGAAATAGACGATTCTGGTATTGATATAGCCATCCTGTCTTCTGGTGCGACAGAGCAGTGTGGACCTTTTTTGCCATTGGCAATAGACACCGCTTGTGCTGAATTTTATGCCAGAGCATGGGGAGAGGCATTGAACGCTTTCGTTCTTCCAACATTCCCTTTTAACACATCCGAAGAGCATGCGGGAAAGAAGGGAACAATCACACTATCACCCCAACTGATGATGAATATTTTTGAAGAAATTATCATCGGTTTAATAAAGCAAGGTTTTAAAAAATTCGTCATCACAGGCGGACATGGAGGTGCTTATTGGGTAGGCGCATTTATTAAACATCTCAACTACAAATACCCTGACAACATTTTGATAGATGCCCACATTGGTGGGGATGAAGCTTGGCAAGCGGGCTTGGCTACAGCTGGCTTGGAAAACTCCAGTGATATACATGGAGGAGAACTGTCCGCTTGTTTGGCAGCCTATCTCTTCGACTTACCCTATACTGAAGTACCAGCACATGGTCAACCCGTCGATTCTAAGTGGACAGAGTATCTAGATTATATGACTTGGGATAAATTTAGTAGTGACGGTAGCATCGGCGTATTAAGCAAAGAAAAAAGCGTTAAGGAGCTAAGAAAAAAAGGTGGAAATCTACTCGAAACATATGTCAACATACAATCTGAAAATCTGAAGACACATTTTGAAGAGGCTATTGCTCGAAAAGGGATCGCCTAATGCCCCTCCCTCTCAACACCATTCTCCACGGCGACGCAATAGTTCAACTGAATTCTCTCCCTGAGAACTCAGTTGATTTGATTTTTGCCGACCCACCCTATAACTTACAGCTAGAGAGGGATTTATTGCGCCCCAATATGTCTAAAGTGGATGCAGTGAATGACGAGTGGGACCAGTTTAGTTCTTTTGAAGAATATGATAGCTTTACTATTGACTGGCTACGCGCAGCAAAAAGAGTGCTAAAGAAAACAGGAACAATTTGGGTCATTGGCTCATACCATAATATCTATCGGGTTGGTAAAATTTTACAAGATTTAGATTATTGGATTTTGAACGATATTCTCTGGATTAAAACCAACCCTATGCCCAATTTTCGTGGCGTTCGCTTTACAAATGCGCATGAAACTTTGCTCTGGGCAAAAAAAAATAAAAACTCTAAATATACTTTCAATCATTTTGCGATGAAAGGCTTAAACGACGATAAACAAATGCGTTCCGATTGGGTAATACCCATTTGCACTGGAAAAGAACGAATTAAGGTGAATGGAAAAAAAGCACACGCTACGCAGAAGCCAGAGGCTCTGCTATATCGAGTAATCACAGCATCATCAAAACCCAGCGACGTGATTCTTGATCCATTTTTTGGGAGCGGAACAACGGGCGCAGTGGCAAAGAAATTACACCGCAACTGGATCGGAATTGAGCGCGAAGAGAGCTATATTAGAGTTGCCCAAGAACGGATTGATGCCATAGATGCTGGTGAATATGAAGAATCACTTTATATGGCAGGCGTAAAGGTAAAAAGAGTGCGCATCCCCTTTGGACGATTGCTCGAAAATGGGCTACTACGTCCTGGTCAACATCTTTGGCTGGGAAAGCGCAGCGATATTTACGCCACAATTCTATCAAATGGACATCTCAAGCATAAAGACAAGAGCGGCTCGATTCATCACATCTGCAAAACGATCAAAGAGCAACCCTCCTGCAATGGCTGGACAAGTTGGTATTACGAAGAAGATGGTGAACGAAAAGAAATAGACTTACTAAGAAAGAAAATCCGAGAAGAAATAAAAATATAATTTTTTATATAAGGAAGAAAATGAAAAAAAATCGTTGGATAATTACAGGTACAGCTTCACTTTTATTGGTTGCAGTCGGCGCATATTTTTGGACAATGGGGTTAATAACATCGCTTGAAAATTATCGCTCACTTTTACACGACACCCCCCCTGCCCCTGCCGCACCTCTTGGCTGGGAAGAAAATAGCCCCACCCGTCGCGTTGTATTCATTTTGGTCGATGGCTTACGAGACGACATATCTCGTAACGCAGAAGTTATGCCAGCCCTTAATCAATTACGTGCACAGGGCGCTTCGGCAACTTCACACAGCCAAACACCCTCTTATTCTGCACCTGGATATAGCGTTATAAATATCGGGGCGTGGCCTTATCTCAGCGATGGCCCCGCAATGAATCTAGATTACGAACTCACCCCAACTTGGACACAAGATAATCTTTTCTCTGCGGCACATCGAGCAGGACTGAAGACCGCAATTTCTGGCTATTATTGGTTTGAAAAACTTATTCCGCAAGAAGATGTGGATGCTAGTTTTTATACCCCAGAAGAAGATGATGCGGCCGACCGTGCTGTTGTGGATGCGGCACTTCCGTGGCTAAAATCAGGGGATTATCAGTTTCTTTTCATTCATCTCGACCAAGTAGATTACGCAGGACATTATGAAGGTGGGCCCCAAGACCCACGCTGGGATGCCGCAGCTGGACGCGTAGATGCCTATATCAACGAAATCGTCACCGAGCTTGACCTTGAGCTTGATACCGTTATTATCACATCTGATCACGGACATATAGACCGTGGTGGCCATGGGGGACATGAAGAAATAGTGCTAACTGAACCGCTAATCTTGGCAGGCGCAGGCATTGCCCCCGGAGAATACCCCGATACCCAAATGATAGATTTTGCGCCCACAATAGCGGCATTGCTTGGAACCAATATTCCCGCAACAAGTCAGGGAGAAGTTCTTTTCGATATGCTCACTCTCACCCCAAAACAAAAATCAGCAGTAGAAAGTGCGCTAGACACTCAACAGCGTTTACTTCATAGCACTTTTATAGAAGCCTTTGGTGGAGAGGCTCTTCCTATTCGTGAAGATATGGGCGTAGTTACAGGCACAGAGTTTGCGATAGATGCAATGCTTCTTCAAAATGAGTCCGACCAACGGCATACGGGATTTACTATTCCGTTAATTTTCGGCATTTTCCCTGCCTATGCCCTTTTTAGAGTGTGGAACAAAAAATTTGCTTGGCTCTTAGGTAGCGCAATCATCTATATTGCTTTATATAATTTCCGCTATGCCATTTTAGATCATCAAGTCTATTCAATGAGTTCTCTTGTTGGCGCAGAAAAACTTATAGTCTATAACGCAAGTACTGTAAGTGTTGCCTTCGGCACCACATGGCTAATTTTGATGCTTAAATTAGAAGTCTTCAAAAAAGGCGTGCGAGAAACTATAGAAACTACGTTATTGCTTACTGTAATTACACTCTGGTTGCTCTTGCTGCCCGTTTTATGGCATACCGCCGTTAATGGAATGACTGTCTCTTGGCTCCTGCCCAATTTCCCTATTATGTTCAGAGCTTTTCTCTCACTAGTGCAAGCTATTATGATTCCCATAATAGGAATTCTGCTAGTGGGTGTAGGGGCTATCATCTCCAAAATACAAAAATCATCATAGATCAAATAAAAAGAGCCTTTCATTCTGAAAGGCTCTTTTTATTTACATTTTTTTACTGCTCATCAAGTTTTTTCAATTCTGCTTCTCATGTATAATCAAAGCCTATTTCACTTTACGTCTGGTACTACTTGGCGCACCAACCATCCCCTCTATAATTGCTGCTAATTCAATAAAAAAGGAAGGGCACCTTGACCGATATCCCCCAAACCTATCCAAGCATTTTTAATGACGTTATTGGTCCTGTTATGCGTGGGCCTTCCAGTTCGCATTGTGCCGCCGCTGTTCGGATTGGCAGAATTATACGAGACCTGATGGGCGGTGAGATTACGGACATTCTCATGCAATTTGATCCTGATGGCTCGCTAGCGACCACACATGAAAGTCAAGGCTCCGATATGGGGTTATTTGGCGGTCTCTTAGGATGGGATGCTACAGATGAACGCCTAGCAGATTCTCCAAAAGCAATCGAAGAGGCAGGAATTAGCGTCAAAACAGAAATCACCCCTATAGATGCCACCCACCCCAATACCTATAAAATGACAATTTCCAACCCCAGAGAAACGCATATAATAACGGCTATCTCCACGGGAGGAGGCATTATTGAAATTATTTCAATTGACGGAATTAAAATTTCAATTGCAGGAGATTACTATGAGACTCTCATTTATTTCAAATCTGATAAAGAAAAACTAAACTCATATTTAGCTGAAAATATCTCTGCCGATGAAATTCTCTTTTTCTCTGGAGAGACTGGCGAATTAGCTGAAATCAAATCTCAATCATTTCTAAAAGAAGAAATAATATCCAGCTTATGCACCCAGTTTGATATTCAATCTATCAAAGAAATTGAACCTATTCTTCCTATTTTATCGTTTAAAGGCATTGAAGTCCCATTTATTACATGTACAGAAATGCTCGAGTATAACCGTGATAAAAATCTCGATTTATGGGAATTGGCAATTCACTATGAGCGTTCACGAGGTGCTATTACAGATTACCAAGTAATGCAAAAAATGACAAGTATTATTGAAATTATACAAGGTGCCATTGATGAAGGTCTTGCTGGCACAGAATACACTGACCGAATTTTAGGGTATCAATCTGGCAATTTCCAAACACAAATGGAAAAACACCAACTTCTTGAGAGTGGCGTACTAAATCAAATCATCTTATATACAACTGCGCTGATGGAATCAAAAAGCGCAATGGGATTAATTGTCGCCGCTCCAACAGCAGGAGCTTGTGGGGGCTTGCCCGGTGCGTGCATCGGTGCAGCGAGCGCATTAAAACACTCAAAAGAAGATATGGTGCGAGCAATGCTTGCAGGTGGTGTGATTGGCATTTTTATCGCTGCTCATGCAACTTTTGCAGCAGAAATTGGCGGATGTCAAGCCGAATGTGGCTCTGGTTCAGGGATGGCTGCTGCGGCCTTGGTAACACTGGCAGGCGGCTCAACCCAACAAGCCATCAATGCGGCTTCTATGGCACTTCAAAATACTTTTGGCATGGTTTGCGATCCCGTTGCCAGTCGTGTAGAAGTTCCCTGCCTCGGTAAAAATGTGATGGCAGCCAGCAATGCTCTGGCTTGTGCAAATATGGCTCTTGCAGATTATGACCCCGTCATTCCCCTTGATGAGGTTATTCAGGCAATGGATAAAGTTGGAAAAATGATTCCATCTGCGTTGCGATGTACAGCATATGGCGGCCTATCCATTACAAAAACATCTAAAGAAATCGAAAAACGATTGGCTGAAAAAGATAAAAAGGTGCTTCCTGTCCTCCTTCAAATCCACAAATAACAAAAAAGCATCCCGGTTGGGATGCTTTTTTCTATATAAATAATGATCTTACGCAAGTGGCTTCTTGATAACCACCCACACATTGAAATCTTCAGTATGCACATCTATATCTGCCCCATCAAAGGGGAAAAGGTCAGCAATTTTTTGTGGCGCAAGAAAATGGCTTCGCATTAACGCTAGTTTTTCTGCAATCGCGATTAATTTAACTGCAAACTTTCTAATATCAGGCTCTTGAATAACAATTCTTCCTCCTGACTTGATAATACGCCAGAGTTCATGCGCGCTTTGGGCTTGGTCATTGACATGGTGAAGCGCATCCACCATCAAAACACAGTCGAAAAAATTGCTGGCAAAAGGCATCGTTTCAGTTAAGGCACAGGTGGGGCGTAAACCATTTTTAGTTGCAGCTTCTTTCAGCATTCCCATTGAAATATCAGAAAGAACGATAGAACCAACATGCTCCTGTAAAAAACCAGAAACACGCCCGGTACCGCCACCCGCATCGAGAAGACGGCACTCAGGACTAGGGTCAAGTTCGCGCAGTATAGATTCTGTCGCAGAAGCAGGAATTACCTTTTCGTAAATTGGGGCAAGAATATCAAAATGGTCAAATGGCATTTTTTCTCCTATTAGTCTATTGGCCTATCGTAATCAAATCCTTAATACGATCAAAAGTTGCTGGGCCAATCCCGCTGACATTCGTTATATCGTTAATACGTTGAAAATCTCCGTTTTCCTGTCGGTAGTCAATAATTTTTTGTGCGGTAGAGGGGCCAATTCCTGATAGTGTATCTAGCCCATCAAGAGTAGCGGTATTGATATTAATGCGCCCGGTGCTTTCTCCACCAGTACTATAATAAGAACGAGTTTCAATATCAATTTTTACGCCATCTTTAAGCACAGCCGCAAGATTGAGCTGTTCTTTATTGGCTATAGGTAAAAAACCCCCAGCAGCTTCAATTGCATCTGAAACACGGCTTCCCTCTCGCAAATCATATACCCCTGGCTCAAGCACCGCCCCGGTAATATGCACAGAGATGGGCACGTGTGTTGGGGGTGGATTAAGTACTATTGGCTCTCCTCTAGGTTGACGCGTTGTATTCCAAATTGCCCCTGCAAGGAATAAGCCGATGAGAATGCCCAAGATGGTATTTATGAATGTTTTCATATTTCTATCTCTTATATTTCAGTCACAACGCATTACTAATAAGGTGGTCCCTTCGCGCGCTAATAAGTCGACGAGGCTCGCCAAGCATGAAATACGGCGAAAATATGGAGGCATATCTTTTGTCTGAATTGCATAAAAGCCAAATTTCTCATAAAGTTTGCCAAGTTCAAATCGGCACATCAGATATAGAGGACGCGAGGCATTGAGCATCAGTTTTTCAATAATCACTCTCGCCATGCCCTGCCCACGATCTTCTGGTTGAACCGCAATAGAGGCGATTTCTGCTGAACCATCCAGATGTGTCTTAATTTGCCCACAAGAAATCATTTTCCCAACTGAGCTTTCGGCAATAATAAATCGTTGCCACTTTAGACCCGTCGGGTTGATTTTTGTGGAGCGCACCAAAGTGCTAATGGCTGAAAAATCAGCTTCACGTGCTGGGCGAATAATGAATTTATCCAAGTATACCTGCCGCAAGTAAGATTGTTAGGGAGCCGATATACCAGTGTATCAGAAAAGGATAAAGAAAAGATTTACTGCGCCACGCGATCCAGCCAAAGACGAAGCCACCGAAAACGGTAGAGAGGGTTTCGATTTCTGGTTTACCAATATGAGCGAGCGCAAAGGGGACAGCTTGAATCCAGAGTGCGTCATCGCCAAATTTGCGGGCGTAACCGAAGAGGAGGAAGCCGCGAAAGAGAAATTCCCAGCCCAGGAGGTCGAGAAAGGTATTCCACGGGAGACCGCCGAGAAGATGAGCGTAATACTCCGACATTGAACTATCTGCGCGGAGGAGCCACCAGAGAATGGGCGTTATCAAGAAAATGGCGAGAGCTGTGAGAGTGAGGCCTACGCGCCAATCACCAAGTTGAAAGCCATAAGCTGAGGGCTTTTCTCGAAATATAAAAATGATGATAAAAAGGGGAATTAGAAGGTAGAGAATGGTGCGGTCTATCAGTTTTGACGAGGTGAAAGTGTGATATTTATCGAGAATTAGCAAGGTGGTACTGAGGATAGTGAGGGTGGCGATTTTCCAGTCGAGGGTGAGTTTTTGAAGTAGAGGAGGCATTGGATAATTAGGATTAGATACCACAGAGCCATTTATCACTTTTAACAATAGGGATAAATAATTCTATACTTTGTCTTATTTCTATTTTTTCTCTAAAAAACCGCAGTTTTCTTCGACTTCTATAAAATCAAAAAAAGTTTCTCCTGAAAGATAACTTTCATTTTCTAACTCAGGGAGTTCAAAACCAAAGTATGAATTGAAGATAAAGCGAAAATTATTCACAGGTGTCAAGTTTGAATGCAAACTTTGTCTCGCTTGTGGAATATAATAAGCACTAAAATTTTTCAATTGATCCTCTATAGGGATTTTTCGAAAACCATGATCTCCTTGAATAATAATAATTGGCTCTACTTCAGAATTCTTGATGATATCGTTAAGAATATCAGGAAAAACATTATTGATAAACCCAACCTGATTTTGAATTCCTTTTTTATAATCTTCTTTTGTATAACCATATTCGCCATCCTCATAACGAGGAGAAACAACACTAAACTCTCCATTTTCATCTAACACGAAGAGAGGATGGGGCAAAATCAGATGCGCTACTATAAACTTCGGTCCCGGCTTTTTTGGTAGCTTGCGCAAGGTTTCTACAGTAAATAATATCGAATCTTTTTTCCATTCATCGTCCGTTAACTTTAATGTGCTAAAGTAACCTAAATCATCTAACAAGAGCAAAAGAGAGTTTCTGATAAATAAACTCTCAAAATTATTGATTTTAGATGACCGTAAAGTATAGAACCTATCTGCAGTATCTAGCTCTGCCCACTCATACCCAGTTTCGAAAGCAATAGTCTGATAACCAAACTTTTTTAAAGTGTCTGAAACCAAATTCTCAGTAATAAATCGATGCAATAAAGGTAAACTTTCATCTTCAGGAAAAGTGTCTTCGCCTAGGACTTGTAAATAATTTATATTTAATGTTGCGGCAAGAGAAGAGTAAGTTGAAACATAATTACTTCTGCTACATCTATCAATAAAAAAACCTAAATTTTCTAATTCTTCCAAAAAAAAGCTGTCATCATAATCAAATTCTTCTTGGAGAACATCCGAACGCCCATACGTATCAAGAATAATAAAATATATATCAGGACGATCTACAGGAATATTGTCTGGGAGCTCAAGACTTTGTAAAATCTCTTTTTGACCTGTTTCCCATTGTGTATAGGCAAATCTCGCTAATTGAAAAGTTGGCCAGAAAAGGAGAAATAAAATAATAATATTCATATTACTTGTGTAAGAAGGTTCATAAGTAGTTTTCTGAAGTATCATCCACAAGAATAAGGTAAATATTACCAAAATCAACAAAAACAAAAAGCGATGTCGTCCAATAGGGATACCTAAAATATTTAAATTTTTCGTAAAATTATAAAGATGACCATAATAAAAAAAGATGATTAATGCCAAAAAAAGAATAAGTCCTCCTTTAGCCCAATTTTTCAGAACAAAAACCAAAATGAAAAGCAAAACGCTTGCAAGCGTAATGCTAAAGAATATGGTGCGATAAGCTACGTTAAAATCTATCTCACCGATATTGAGGGCCAATAAGCTAAGAGAAGGGTATAAAGCAAAAAGGATTGTATAAAAAGGAAAATCTTTTTTTATAGTTGGCATATTTTTTAAAGAATATTATATAGGATTATGAGATTCGAATTTGAAGAACAAAGCAGATACTCGGCATGGAAACTTAATATCAACAATTCCTTAACATCTCCTCTGTGAGAATAATCTGCTTCTTATATTATATCCCTAAGCATGGTCAAGAGTTTCTAACTAGGGGTAAGTTTTTGAAAAGAAAACATATGCTAAAAGCTGATTATTACTTCCAAAGTAACAATCAGCTTAGAAATTACTAAACCTTCAAAATCCCAATCTTTGCCTCAACATCATCAAACTTCTCGATGCCAACTTTTGCGCCATCAGGAGCTGCGCCAAAACTCAACTCTTCTGTTAGCGTTTCGCCCATGATGTAATCTCGATGCGCATCTACAGCATTCTGCAATTTATCATTTGCGTCAACGAAAACCTTTATACGATCCGAAACATCGAAATCGGCGGCTTTGCGCATATCTTGGACGCGGCGGACGAATTCTCTTGCCATGCCTTCAGCGAGAAGTTCAGGGCTTAGTTCGGTGACGAGGGCGGCTAGGAATGCGCCATCGGAGGCGACTGCGTAGCCTTCTTTCGCTTCGGCTTGGACTTCGACTTCTTCGGGCAAAATTTCTAGGGTTTCACCATTCACTTCTACTTTGAGATTCTCGCCAGCCAAGAAGATTTTGGCGGATTTTTCTGCATCTTCTGCCATAATCGCTTTACGGACAAGCGGGAATTGACTCTGGTATTTCTGTCCCAATTGTTTAGGGTAGGGTTTGACGCTATAAGCGACTGCTTCACTACTTGCATCGAGAAGACGCACGGCTTTGACATTTAGCTCGCCCATGATTAACTCGGCGTAGGTCGAGATGGCTTCTCTATCATCTACGTTGCCGATGAAGAAGGCAACTTCTGCGAGCGGTTGACGCACTTTCAACTCCGCTTTTTGGCGGGCGGCGTGACCGAGTGAGACAAGTTTCATTACTACGTCCATTTCACGGTTGAGCTTTTCATCTATAAGGCTTTCGTCCAATTCCGCCCAGTTTGAAAGATGCACAGATTCGGGAGCGTTCCCAGATGTGTCCATAGCGCGGACCAAGTTTTGGTAAAGTTCGTCTGCGACAAAGGGCATGGCAGGGGCTAAAAGCTTAGATAATGTTGACAAAGCGGTATAAAGTGTATAGTAGGCGGCTTCTTTATCGGCATCCGCTTCGGATCGCCAAAAACGTCTACGGGACAATCGCAAGTACCAGGTCGAGAGCGAATCCACAAAATCGCCAATTGGACGCGTTGCAGCTGGTGTATCGTAATTTTCGTAGGCATCTGTCACATCCCGCACTAAAGTATTCAGCGAGGAGAGCAACCAGCGGTCGAGAAGGTTATCCAATTTGGCAGGTTTTTCCAGCTTCGGCGCATCCAAATTGGCGTAGGTGACGAAGAAAGAGTAGATGTTCCAAAGCGTGAGTGTGAAGCTGCGGACAACTTCGTGAACGAGATCGGCAGAGAAGCGGCGGGGCTGACCGGGCGGAGTGGCGGTGTAGAGATACCAGCGGAAGGCATCTGCGCCGTGTTTATCAAAAATCTCCCAGGGCTCGATGATATTGCCGAGTGTTTTCGACATTTTCTTGCCTTCGCCATCAAGAATATGACCGAGCGAAAGCACGTTTTTAAAAGCAACATCGTCGTTCAGCAAGGTGCTGATGGCGTGAAGTGAGTAAAACCAGCCACGCGTTTGATCTACAGCTTCGCAGATATAATCGGCGGGGAATTGCTCTTTGAATTTATCCTGATTTTCAAAAGGATAATGCCATTGAGCATAAGGCATTGCACCAGAATCGAACCAAACATCAATTAGCTCAGGGACACGGCTCATTTTTCCGCCACATTCCTGGCAATCAAAATGAACATTATCCACATAGGGGCGATGCAAATCTAAATCGCTTTGGTCGCCACCCGAAAGCTCAGTGAGTTCTGCCCGCGAGCCAATTGCGTGCTGATGGCGGCACTCTTCACACTCCCAAACGGGTAGCGGCGTGCCCCAATAACGCTCTCGCCCCAACGCCCAGTCGATATTATTTTCAAGCCAATTGCCAAAACGCCCTTTTTTCGTATGCGCAGGCACCCAATTGATAGTGTCATTGAGCGCAACCAAGCGGTCTTTGAGCGATTTCGTGCGGATATACCAAGTCTCTCGCGCATAATAAAGCAACGGGGTTTTGCAACGCCAGCAAAATGGGTAGGAATGTTCATAATCTTGCACCTTGAACATCAAGCCACGCTGCTCCAAGTCTTCAATAATCATCGGGTCGGCATCTTTTACAAAAACGCCGCTCCATGGTCGAATTTCAGGGAAAAAAGTGCCATCGGGCGCAACGGTCTGGATGACGGGCAGATCAAATTCCATCGCCATATCCATATCGTCTGCACCAAACGCGGGTGCCATGTGAACGAGTCCCGTGCCGTCTTCGGTGGTCACAAAATCGCCCAAAACGACATAATGTGCGGGCTTATCAGGAGGCATAAAAGTAAATAGCGGATTATATTTAACGCCCTGCAATTTCTTGCCCTTGAA
>JABGQV010000009.1 GCA_018648655.1 Anaerolineae bacterium
TCTAAGTAATTTGGCTATTTGACTTTTTGCTGGTTTTGGATATGTGTATGTTTCCCCTCCATTTTTATAATCTTTGTCGATTAAGTCGTTTAAGAGTTCATATAAAGACGGTGGTTTCTCTGAAGGTTCTGGAAGCAATCCTCCAGCTCTATGAATATCATTTTGAATTAACAAATAATCTGCATCAAGTGTTTCTATTTTGATTTTCCACCCAAGATCTTTTCGAATACCTACAAGAAAAACACGCGGACGATTTTGTGATACCCCATATTCAGAAGCACGGACAAGGTGCCATCCCATATCATATTCAGAGCCCAAAACTTGTTTGAAATCTTCTCTCACACTAAGCCATATATCTCCCTTGTGGCTGTTCTTATCATCTCGATACCACCTTGCTGACAAGAGCCCTCTTACGTTTTCAAACAAGAACATTTTTGGCCGAAGTTTGTCAATCACGGCGATCATGTGTTGGTACATATGATTGGATAGCATATGTTTCTTATCCACAGGGTATGATCGCCTATGTCCAATCCCTGAATAACCTTGACATGGTGGTCCTCCAACAACTAGGTCAAGTTCGCCTTGATTAATATCAATCCCATGTGTTTTTCGAACCTTAATAGCAAAACTTCTAAATTCTTCTTCAAGGTACTTACGTAAATTAGTTACATCTTTCCAGACCCAAGGTTCTTCTGCATTATCTAAGGGACATTCTTCAAAATGTTTGAAATTTAAGCCTTTTCGATTGACCAGATAGGTTTCTCTAGCCTCGTCAGCTAATTCATTAACTAATAATGGGTAAAATCCCGCATTTTCAAGACCTAGTGATAACCCACCACAACCAGCAAATAAATCTACTAGGTAACGTTTCTTCATACTTATCATTCAGCGTGCTCTCCCAAAAATGCATAATAGATCACATTTATGTGTTTTAAATATTATTATAGGTTCTTGTTTTCTGTGCTTTTTTGCCATACCCTTTTGTTAAATCTAGCTAATGAGCTCTCAATTTAGCCAGTAAGAAAGCATATACTCTTTTTTGGAATAGCTAGTCTACTAGATGTGCAATAATACTTCTCATCTTCTCTTGAGTATAGATAATATGTTTGATTCACGCAAGCTATTCGTTTCTTGAAGGCACTCTTCTACTGTGATACGCTCGAAAAGAAGAGAAAGGAGTCTCGAATGAATATGAACGAAAAGAAACTTAGCAATCTGGCTTCACCACAAAAACTGTACCTCGCGTTTGAGTTAAGCAGTACAGAGTGGAAGCTGGGCTTTACAGTTGGTCTAGGGCAAGCTCCACGCTTGAGAGCAGTTCAGGCGCGCGACTTACCAAGCTTGATGCGAGAAATCGAACTGGCAAAAAAACGGTTTGGTTTAGGTCAGAACACTGAAGTCCTTAGCTGCTATGAAGCTGGTCGAGATGGCTTTTGGCTACATCGCTATTTGGAAGAAAAGAACATAGAAAACCTGATCGTTGATTCTGCAAGCATTGAGGTGAGCCGACGCTTTAGAAGAGCGAAAACGGATCGTCTAGATGTCGGGAGGCTGCTGGCTATGCTGGTCCGATATTACCAGGGAGAGAAAAAAATCTGGAGCATTGTGCGTATTCCCAGCATAACTGTCGAGGATCAACGTCAATTGCACCGTGAGATGATGGCTACCAAGAAAGAGCGGACACGCCATATCAACCGCATTAAAGCGATCTTGTTTGGTCAAGGAGTGGTCGTTCCTCTGAACCGAGATTTTTTGGATAGTCTTGAGGCTGTGCGCTTGTGGGATGGCTCCAAGCTCTCACCTAACTTTTATCAACGAGTGCTACGCGAATATGCACGTTATCAACTCGCGCAAGAACAAATCAAGTCTTTAGAACGCCAGCGAAGAGACTACATTCGTAATGCGGAAGGCAAGGCAGCCGAGCAAGTGCGCCAACTTCAAAAGCTCAAAGGAATTGGAGAAAACTCTGCTTGGTTATATGTGATGGAATTCTTTTCGTGGCGAAACTTTCGTAACAGGCGAGAGGTAGGTGCATTGGCGGGCTTGACCCCAACACCACATCAAAGCGGGAGTAGCAGCCGGGAGCGAGGCATAAGCAAAGCTGGGAACCGGTTTATTCGCGCTGTTGCTGTTGAAATTGCCTGGGCATGGTTACGTTATCAGCCAAAGAGTAAATTAACCCTTTGGTATCAAGAACGCTTTGCTCACGGTGGGAGCCGGGCACGGCGAATTGGGATCGTAGCACTGGCACGTAAATTACTGGTTGCCTTCTGGCGATATTTGGAATATGGTGTTCTCCCAGAAGGAGCTGTTTTCAACTAAAAATCATTACACTCTTGTTTTCTGTTTTGGTGTGAGCGGCCCGTGCACACATGCGGGTTTCCTTGTCGGGAACCGAAGTATAGATGGGGCCGCTTCTGAAAAGCCTTCCTCGCTACCAAGCGAATAG
>JABGQV010000222.1 GCA_018648655.1 Anaerolineae bacterium
GTTCTACTTGAGGATACTACACTTTCGGGAAGTTGTTTTTAGACGCTCACTTAGATAATAGACGTCATATTGTAAAAGAACGTCCAACGGTATTTCCGGCAACTGCTATGCCAACGGTCATGTCTCCTGATAACCCTTCGATTGGAAGCACTTGGTTCCAATCGAAGGATGGTATGACTTTAGTTTACATCCCAGACGGAGAGTTTCAGATGGGAACCGAAGATAGTTCTAACGATGGTTTTAATGAAAAACCTGTTCATACCGTATATTTGGATGCATACTGGATAGACAAAACTGAAGTGACCAATCTCATGTATGCTAAATGCGTTGCTGATGGAGCCTGTGATCCACCTCAAATTCATGATGCCCATTCTATTCAAGATGGTTATTATGTCAGTGAAGAATTTGACGATTATCCTGTACTAAAGGTCTCATGGCTCGATTCTACTGCTTATTGCACTTGGGCAGGACGAAGATTGCCTACAGAAGCTGAGTGGGAAAAAGCGGCGCGGGGTGGTTTGGAAGGTAAAAGATATCCTTGGGGAGATACAGCCCCTATTTGTGAAGAGGGTGCAGAAAACGGAGCACGCTTTACAGTTAGTGATAGCGATGCAGGTTGTGATGATGAAAATACGACAAAAGTAGCCAGTTATTCCCCAAATGGTTACGGACTTTATGATATGGTAGGTAATGCTAGTGAGTGGGTAGCTGATTTGCATTCTAAATTGTATTCTGATGATTATTACGCAAACTCTCCTTATTCAAACCCTTTAGGAGTTGACTTAGGCGATGGCAGAATGCAACGCGGTAGTAGTGGCAATTCATACGATAACCTAGACGATTTGGGTGTTGCTAGACGCTACGCTGGCGATCCTGATAAGGGGAGCCTCAGTGTGGGCTTCCGTTGCGCGCTCTCACCCTAGTTTATGAATGCGAGTTCTATTATATTGAAGGTTGAAGTGATGCAAGGGTAAAGGCAGTTTCGCTGCTTGACTTTATCTTCTTATCCCCTACAATAAAGAATATAACTTTCTATAACTTTTATGAGGAGAATCTATTATGTCTGAAGTACCAGAATTTATTGACCAAAATGACCCTGTTTTTGACGATGGTGGCGAAATGAGCATGGTTGAAACATGGATTGCCGCCTTTACAAAGCCAAATGAAGCAACTTTTATAGAAATTGCTGCTCAAAAAAGTGCATCACTAGGCAAAGCCTTTTTGTGGGCTTTTCTTGCTATGTTGATGACTTCTTTTGGCTCTCTTATTGGTCAAGCTTTTGCTACAAGTAATCCAATGGGAGAATTGGCAGATGTTTTGCCTCCAGAGTTCGCCGAAATTTTTTCTGCTGGCAGTGGTGCAGCAATAGGCTTTGGAACGATTATTTGTGGTGCACCGATTATGGCAATTATTGGTGTGATTTCTTTTGCAATTAGCGTTGCATTCGTTCAATGGATAGCAAAACTCTTTGGCGGCACTGGTTCCTATGAAAAATTAGCCTATGCTTTCTCTGCAATTCTTGTTCCCTATTCGGTTATAGCGGCAATTTTAGCGATTTTAGGAGCAATTCCTTTTGTTGGAATTTTGACAGGCGCAGTAAACTTGGGTTTGAGTATTTATATATTGGTACTTGAAGTTCAGGCTGTTAAAGGAGTAAATGGCATCGATACTGGTAAGTCTATTGCCTCTATCCTTTTGCCCGGATTAGTGATTTTTGTTTTTGTTTGCTGCTGTGTTATTGCTGTAACCATGGCTCTCGGCCCCGTCATTGGCGAAGTTTTCAACGAAATTGGCCAAGGTATATACTAAATAAAATTTTTAACGCAAAGCCTCTTGCTTTTATTAGCAAGGGGCTTTTTGCTTTATAATCTTTTCTATGAAAACACAAAATATCGAACTAGAAGTCGCGAAAATTCTTACAGAGCGTGAGCAAAAGGTTGTTTTTGCAGAATCCTGTACAGGTGGGTTGATTGGGCATCGAATTACAAATTTGCCCGGTTCATCTGCATATTATTTGGGCAGCATCACCGCCTATGCTTACGAAGCCAAAGTAAAATGGCTTAATGTCTCTTGGGATACCCTCAAAGCGTACGGTGCAGTTAGCAGTGAAGTCGTTTTAGAAATGGCAAAAGGTGTGCGGGATGCCCTCAAAGCAGATATAGGATTAAGCGTCAGCGGGATTGCCGGTCCTGGCGGTGGATTGCCCGATAAGCCAGTCGGCACAATCTGGATTGGACTTGCTACCGCTGAAGGAGCGTGGTCCCGACATTTCTGCTGGGATGGCAATCGTCTTGAAAATAAAGACCACTCTGCCGATGCCGTCTTGCAAATGTTACTGGAATATTTACAAGGCGAGCGTGACTTAGATATAGCGTAAAAATATTTCTCCAAAGAAAAAGCTAGAAAAGTTTCAAAGACTTTTCTAGCTTTTTCTTT
>JABGQV010000097.1 GCA_018648655.1 Anaerolineae bacterium
CCAATATTGTTCTTTATAGCGTTCATCATCACCGTAAATGGTGCGCAACATGCTGGGCCACGGGTGTTTCAAAACAAGATATCCCTCTTCGCCAGCCGCGACGGTATTACCATCATCATCTACTACCTCAGCTTCGTGACCAAAGAAGGGTTTTGTGCCAGAGCCGGGTTTTAGCGGTGTGATGGGGAGGGGCGTAATCACAAATCCGCCTGTTTCAGTTTGCCACCACGTATCCATGATGGGGCAATTTTCGTTGCCGATCACTTCGTGGTACCACTTCCATGCCTCAGGATTGATGGGTTCACCGACACTGCCCAATAAGCGGAGGGAGGAGAGATCGTATTTCTGCGCCCAAGCGTCTCCGAAGCGCATCAAGCCGCGGATCGCGGTCGGTGCGGTATATAAAATCGTAATGCCGTATCTTTCAACCATCTTCCACCATCGATCAGGATATGGATGAGTTGGCGCACCTTCATACATAAAGGAGGTCACGCCCGCAATTAGCGGTGAATAAACAATATAGCTATGACCTGTAATCCAACCGGGGTCAGCGGCGCACCACCAGCGATCATCATCTTTTACATCAAAAACAGATTTCAACGTGGTATGCGTATAAACCTGATAGCCACCATGCGTATGCACAATCCCTTTTGGCTTACCCGTTGTGCCAGAAGTATAGAGAATAAAGAGCAAATCTTCGGCATCCATTTTTTCAGTTTCACATTTTGGGCTGGCAATCGGTAACTCTAAAAGGTCGTGATACCAAAAATCGCGTCCTTGCTCCATATAAACTTCGTTTTCTGTGCGCTTCACAACGATACAATGCTCAATTGTTGCCTGTCGTGCCATTGCTTCATCTGAAATATCTTTGAGTTTAATAATATTGCCGCGTAACCAAGCCCCATCAGCCGTAATCAGCACACGGCTCTTTGCATCTTCGATGCGAGAAGCCAAAGCCTCTACACTGAAACCGCCATAAACCACAGAATGCGCCGCGCCAATTTTGGCACAAGCCAACATCGCAAAAACTTGTTCGGGTATACGGGGCATATAAATCGTAACAATATCACCCCTATCTACGCCCATGCTTTTTAAAATATTGGCCATCTTACTAACTTCACGATTTAGCGCATGATAGGAAAAAGTACGTTTATCCCCTGGCTCGCCTTCCCAAATCAACGCTAATTTATTTCGATTTGCATTTGTTAAATGGCGATCAATAGCATTCTGCACGATATTTGTCTTCCCACCCACAAACCATTTATAAAAAGGTGCGTTGCTATCATCTAGCACCTTATCCCATTTTTCATACCATTCCAGCTCATTTGCACGGTCTGCCCAAAAAGTTTCGGGATCATCAATCGATTGCTTATACCATGTGTCATAATCTTGCACATTGGCATTCTTAAGAACTTCTTCTGAAGGAAAATAAACCTCACCTTCAAATTTTTCTTTATCAGACATAAAAACCTCCTAAGGCATGAGTTGAAAAATATTCTTTTGTACAATAAAGCTGGGGATGCTGAGAGCGTAACACTATTATACAGGAAAACCCGACAAACTAGAGAAAGTTTTGGGAAAATTGGAGGATAGTGCCAAAAACAAGGAAAATAGACAATTTGGGTTGTTTTAGGTAGAATAAATAAAAACCCTTCATAACCTTGGAGACAAAAAATGAATCCTGCAAATAACAACCCGAATATCACCCCTTTCTTGCGATACTTTACCCTTGTTGAAGCTTTTGTCCTTGTCGTCGTAGGGTTTGGATTATTTCTTTTTCCTGCTATATTCCGCCCGCTGTGGCCTTGGGAGATTGCTCCTTTTAATACACGTTTTCTAGGAGCAATTTATTTGGGTGCGATGTTTCCAATTGGCTTTATGTATCTTTCAGGGAGATGGTCCCCAACTCGTCCAGTATTAAGGTCAATCTTTACTTTTACATTTGTGGTGCTTCTTGTCTCACTCTTTACTATCAATCTCTTCGATTTCAAATCATGGGCGGCTTGGGCTTGGTTCATACTCTACTTTTCTCTCCCCGCAAGTGCTGGCTATCATTTGTGGTTATATCGTTCTATGCCCTCTAACCATTTGCACCCTGTTCCATATAATTGGCAAATGATACTAAAGAGTACCAGCTTTTTGCTAACCATTTATGGGTTGGGATTGATATTTCTCCCAAGTATATTTAGCTCTTTATTCCCTTGGAAATTGGATGTTTTCCATAGTCAACTCTATAGCGCAACTTTCATCACTGGCGGCGTAATGATATTCTCCGTTGCCTCCCGCGCCACACCTGCTGAATTTATCGCAGCTGGATTAACCGAAGCAACCTTTAGTATTTTTGCCATTCTAGGATTAATTATCGTAGATATTGATGTGCAAAAAATTAGCTGGCTAGCTCCAAATACAATTACTTGGTTAGGGATATTAGTCATTCTAGCTGTGCTGGGGCTAACGATGATTGCGGCAGGATCTCGTCAAATTCCACGCCAGTCAGATTTCTGAAACTATTTTCTTCGCTCCCACCTTAACTTTTACCTTTCAATTTCTTCATAATCTTCTCTTTAAGACTCTCTTGCACTTCATCCCACCCCTGACTTGCATCAACCGTCACCCAGCGTTCAGATTTTGCCATCTTCAAATAACCTGCCCGAACGCGTTTGTGGAATTCTACAGTATACGCATCCAAACGATTCCATTCTTCGGCATTTTTTTTGCGTTTTAGACCAGTCTCAATATCTACATCGAGATAAATAGTTAGATCTGGTTCAAGCCCACCCGTTGCATATTCAATCAAAGCACGGATTTGCGCCAAATCTTGCTGATGCCCATATCCCTGATAGGCGATGGTCGAATCTGCATAGCGGTCTGAGATAACGATTTCACCATCTGCCAAACGCGGCTTAATAACTTGCTCAACAAATTGCGCACGCGCCGCCTGAAAAAGCAAAGTCTCCGTGCGGGGAATCATCTCCGTATTTTTCAGGTTACTCAAAATCTCGCGCACCTGCTCACCGATAGATGTCCCACCCGGCTCGCGGGTCGGGAAAACTATATAACCTTTCTCGCGTAAAAACTCTACGAGATAAGGAATATGAGATGTCTTGCCAGAGCCTTCAGGGCCTTCAAGTGTAATGAACATAGTTTTTTAAAGAATTACCACAGAGCGCACAAAGAGCACGGAGAAAAACCTAACGATTCTTCCTAAGCTCTGTGCCCTTTGTGGTGAAATTTACTCGCGAAAAATCCTCACATGCCTACGCGGTTCTTTTCCATAAGAATGAGAAGTCAATTCTGCGTCCCGCGCCATTTCGTGTTGCAAACGGCGCACCGTGGCAGATCCAGAGGGTAAATCTACCCAACGTTCTCCGCTTATGATAGCTGCTATTGCATCTTGGGTTTCATCTCGCACATCTTCAAGCCCATTTTCTGCCCCATGAGAATCTGTTAAAGAGAAAAGGTCGCCTAAAAATTTTCGTACCTGCGTGCTGGTATTTGTCCGCAAAACATAAACGGGCATGCCACGTCTTTCGGCATCCATAATTGATTGTTGACGCTTTCTATAATGCGTTCGTAGAGTCACGAAAACATCGGCTTCGCTGGTATCTCGCACCACTTCGGCGGGCACGCGCATCTGGCTAATGGCCGTACGCAGTCGGTTTCGCGCCACGCCATAGGCAAAAATCCGCGTCATTTGCATCTTTTTACGGGAAGATGATGGGGATCGCTGCGCTGTTTCGGGAGCAGAACGCAAGCGCAGGGAGCCGCGCGTCCCGAGGGTATCTCCTCCCCGTTTCGCACCTGGCGTTGGGCTTGCTTGCTCCTTCTGAACTTTGATCTGTCCCTCGGCATCTCGTGTACGAATCTCCGCTGGAAGCGGGAATCCACGCAAAAGGGCATCTACCGCCGCGGCAATATCCAAATGAACAGAGAGCTGGTCACGATGCAAAATCTCGACCAAAACATCAAAAGTGGGCGGGCTGCGCCGCTCTAAAACCGTTTTCTGCGTGCCTCGTCTGCGTGCCTCATCATCCGAAAGAGTGACAGATTCGATACCACCGATAAGATCGGAAAGAGTGGGATTGAGCATGAGATTGTCGAGGGTATTGCCGTGCGCCGTGCCGACAAGTTGCACACCACGCTCACCGATGGTGCGGGCGGCCTCGGCTTCGAGGGCGCGACCAATTTCGTCAATGACAATCACTTCGGGGTTGTGATTTTCGACCGCTTCAATCATTACTTCATGCTGTAGCGATGGCGTAGCCACCTGCATTCTGCGCGCACGACCAACCGCGGGATGCGGCACATCGCCATCGCCACCAATTTCGTTAGATGTATCCACGATAACGACGCGTTTGCTCTCAGCAAGGATGCGCGCCGCTTCACGAAGCATGGTCGTTTTTCCCACGCCCGGGCGACCGAGTAAAAGAATGCTTTTACCCGAAGCGATAATATCTTCGATAATTTCCGCTGTGCCATAAACTGCGCGCCCAACGCGACAGGTTAAGCCAATAATTTCTTTCTTTCGATTCCGAATGGCAGAAATACGATGCAGAGTGCGTTCAAGACCAGCACGGTTATCAGCATCAATATCGCCAAGTTGCTCTACAACATGGTCAATTTGCTCACGGGTAACTTCTTGCTCGCTGAGTTCAACTTCGCCCGCGACAAATCTCGCCGTTGGGACGCGCCCAAAGTCGAGAATGACTTCGAGGAGGTTATCGGTATCTTCTGTTTCTCGAATTGCTGCTACCACTTCTTCGGGGAGGGTGTTGAGCAGGGCTTCGAGGTCGTCTGTGATTTGGAGTTTTTTCATAATGTTTTCCTAAGCCCTATTGTACTAAGAAATTTGATTTTATCCAGAAAATGAAAAACATGCTCCCATTCCCTTGATAGAAAGAGGAGCATGCTTGCTTACTTTTTTTTGTAGTTTGTACTGCACTGAGAGAAAAGTAGAATTATTCTTGTTTCTTTTTAAATATCCTTAGAGCCATCTTCCACTACTTGCCAGCCAATATTTGAATTTCTGAATTACCTCCACTTTGAAGTCTTCTTCTTCCCTAAAAGATTTCTCAACAGAAACTAAAGTGAGGTAGGGTGTTTCAGAAGTTTTCTGTATTATAAAGTTGAGGCTTTGATTATTCTTGTGCTCAAATATATTAGCCCTTATATCACCACGAATGAATCCTTGGGCAGGTGCTCTAGGGTCTCGCTCTTCTTGAAAACCAAGAGGAAGCAATTCTTTTCTCAACAAAGTCTCCAATTCTTTTACTGTGCGATGAGAGTTATAGTGTTTGGTGCCTGGTATTTTATCCCACGAAGCTACGATAAATATAATAGCTATAATGCCGAGGAAACCTCCTACATAAATGCCTATTTCCTTAAGTAAGTCACCTATAGTCTCGTTTTCTATAGCTGTGCCAACAATCCCAACCCCAATGCAGGCTACGATAAAAAATATAACGCCCCATAGAATTTTATCTCTCATCTTTTTTTCCTTTTTTTTCATCAGCGTTTATCGTATAAGGCGAATATTCTTCCATAGAAAACTTGCTCCTTCTTGGCGTTATTTAATTATTTTTCTTTTCTTTCATGGGGGTATTGTACTAGCATTTTTTTGTTTAGGTGAGGATTCTTGTCGTAATATTCATGAAGATTTTTTAAAACAAAAAAGCGAACCTTTGGGGAAAGTCCGCTTTTCGGCTTGCGCTTTATTTACTGCACCCAAGTGGGATGCTTCGCACGTCCGCTGATCCATATCCTTAAAGTATCTTTATCCCAAAAATCTGCATCGATAATATTTGTAGAGAGGTAACCACATTCTATAAAGGTAATTACCTCAGGAACAGTATCTGGTACTGAGCAGGCAATATCAGCAGGGGATGTCTCTTCCAGAAGTTCTCCCTGCAGCGCATTTTCTTCCTTAGGCGTAGGGAAGCAGTTGGTATTCCAAAACCCATGTTCAGGATAACGACACCAAGAATAGTCAGCGGCTTTAACGCTTGTATAACTAACCACATCTGCAATTTCGTTATTGCTCTTAACTAGACGAACGGTATCCCCCCCGTCACTCAAAGGCAAAAGAGAAATTTCACCAAAAATCACAACTCTTTCGCCAGAGGAAATGCTGATATTCGGGAGTTTGTAAAATGCTGAAGTGCTCAAAATTTCTAGATTCCAACTACTTAAACTAATTTCATTATCTCCGCGATTAATAATTTCGATAAACTCATCATTTATATCTACTGTCCCGTCTCCATTCCAATCATGAGCTGGGCGGGGAAGAATCTCGTTTAAAACAACCGATTGAAAAGGATAAGCGGTTGGTGTGCCTGTAGGCGGAATCGGTGTTTTGCTTGGTATAAGAGAAGGCGTGGCCGTACCGCTAGTATTACTCGAATTTGTAGGTGTCCCGTTTATGGGATCTCCATTTGCATCTAAACCATTTCTGGTAATACCATCATTTGTTGTCCAAAGAGAATCGTTTTCTGTGGTATAGGCATTGCGTTCCATAGAGGCATAAGATGGAGTGCCTGAAGAACTAGCGCCAGCAGGCCATGCTCCGCCATCGGTATTTGCACTATCAATTAAAGTGCCAGAGCTATCTTTTAGTTCCAATATCTCCCCACTATTACTAAAATTATTGCCACCATAAATATAATCGGCTGAAATATCATTGACTGCTTTTTCGCTACGCTCTAGTAAAAAATAGCCCCCTGCTTGAATAATACCGCTTGGAATTGTTATTATTGAGGGCGAGCCATCTGTTGCGGTAATTGTCCAGTCTTCTAAATCAAAATCTGTTGAGGAGGGGTTATATAACTCTATCCACTCATCAGATGAAGATATGTTTGTGCCCATCCATGCTACTTCATTAATGAAAATGGTCGTCGGCTGAGTTGTGGGCGTAATAGGAGTAGCTGTTGGTGTATACGTACTTGTGGGAATCGGGGTATGCGTAACAGAATATCCCCAGTTTTCTTGCCCCGGAGAACCATTAATATCATTATTGTCGTTATCTTTTCCGTTTGCAATAGCCCCATTATTTGTAACCCAATTTTCGTCTGTATCACCATTATTTGACATTCTCTCCATGCTGCTTGCAGGAGAAGAGCTTCCGTGCGACCATGCCCCTCCATTTTGGTTAGCTGTATCTACCTCCTGAGAAGAATTATCTAATAGATAAAGTGTTTCGTTATTATCATCAATATCTCCGAAATAAATTTGATTAGCGCTTACATCAGAAATAACATTATCATGTGCGCGTTCTAACAAGAAATAGCTATTTCCAGCAATAGTTCCACTTAAGCTTATATTTGGATTTCCATCTTCTGCCACAAGGCGCCAGCCAGTTAGGTCAATAGATGATGAATTTGGGTTATAAATTTCAATCCATTCATCGCTGGAGGACGCAATAGTTCCTGCCCATGCAATTTCGTTTATCACAGGTGAAAAATAATTCACCGAATTTGGTTGCTTAGGGGTTCCGTGAATAGGATTGGGAGGTGAATCTCCATCTATCCCATTGATGGTAACGCCATCATTATTAGCCCAAGCTGTGGGGCCATCGAGAATAACGGAGGTGCGCTCCATGCTAATATAATCAGGGGAGCCTGAGCCAGCAGGCCAATCACCACCATCTATATTTGCGGTATCTATTTCTGTACTACTTAGATCAAATAGCCTTAAAATTTCGCCATCATTACTCAAGGCATTATCTGTAAAAGAATATATTTGATTAGCTTCTATATCAGAGATTGTGTCATCATTTGTACGTTCAAGAAGAAAGTATCCTCCTGCCGGAATATCTCCAATTAAAGTTATATTCAGCTTTGGATCTGCTCCGTCAGCAATCAATATCCACCCTGTTATGTCTATTGAATTAGATGTGGGGTTATAAAGTTCTATCCACTCGTCTCCGCTATAATCTGTTGTTCCTCCCCAAGCTATTTCATTAATCACCACATCTAACACGCTTGCACGGCGAGGTGCCGCCTCCACTCTCCTCCCAAAAGAAGGTAATAAAGAGCCGAGTAAAAATCCCGCCAGAAGCAGAGTTGCGCTCCAGCGCAACCTCTTTTGTAGAGATTTTGAACTCGGCATCATCTTCATAAAGAAATAGTATCATAAAAAAAGACAAGCAAAGAGATAATCTCTGCCTATCTTTTTCTAAGTGTTCTCAAGGAGAAGGAGGGAATACTTACGGATTTTTATTGAGTTATCTAATGCTTATTCTAAAACAGCAGAATCAAGCAAATCTGTTTCGGCAGGCTCCTCTATAGGAGTTTCTTCAGATGTATCTACTAGAGCAGCATCTTCAGCTATTTCATCATCTTCCATATTTGCCCATACTTTACGATCTTCAACGACTAGCTTAATAGCAGTACGAACACTATCTTCGATTTCTACATCCACAAACTCGGGCACACAGGCCACATTAATTCCGTCTCTTTCTTTAAGATAACTGATGGCTAAAACAAGAGCTTTAACTGATTGATTAACCGCCCCAGCACCAATCGCTTGCACTTCAGCACGACCATGTTCGCGAAACACACCAGCAATTGCCCCAGCTACAGCAGATGTTCGAGAGCGCGCAGATACTTTAATGATGTCCATTGTTTACCTCCATGATTTGCTTAGATAAATGATGTTAGTCTCTTTATAAAATTGTACAAAATTTTTCTTTAAGTTTCAAGGGAGAAAGGAGAGTACTTTTGTCCTAATAAAAAAAGAAAATATTCTAGACTTAAAACAGAAAAATTTCTCTTTTCTATATTTTGGGTATTAACAAAAAAAAACCCCTGCATATAGGGGCTTTTTTATTGGCCTAAGAGAAGGTCTGAGAAAGTTCTCCACATTCGAGGTAGGTTATCCACAGTATTCGCATAGTTATCCACAGTACTGTGGTACTGAAAAGTAGTGCGTTTAGAAATTCATCCCCATATATGGGCTTGTCTAAACAATTTCAGAGATGTCAAAACCCTGCGCTTGAAGCATTTGCTCGAGCATTTCTTCTATATTATCAAGATATTGATCTAGCCCTTCTAAGCGAGATTCGAAGTATTCTCCACCAATTTTTATGATCAGGCAAACACTCTCCCACGCATCGATCTGATTTTCTGGCAGGGATTTTGCAGAGAGCGTCCAGGTTAGCAAAAGAGGATAGAGTGCAGTAAGCGGGTTTTCGCTCTTGAGCATCTCTGCGATTGCGCTCTTATAGTAGGCTTGTCGTGCGTTATGGATACGGATATCTGTGCCCGTTGCTTCTGTAGCAAAGCTGAAGAAACTCTCCCATGCGGGGAGCCATTCTGTTATGGTTCTGGCATCCAGATCACTACCGCCAAGCAAGCCCAAAAATCCACGTGCGAATTCGGGTCTCTCTATCGCTTCTGTCCGTGCAGGCAAATCCAACAGAAGACGTCTTTCTGAGAGCGGAGGGCCTGTCAACTCCGCTATAGAATTTGCGGCATGGTGAAGAGATTTTAAATAATAATGAATGGTAGCAGGGGAAGAGCCAGATGCGTTGAGTTGTAAATCCATCCAAATTTTTCGAGCAGTATTTAGAAGAGTATAAGAGCGTTTGAGTATATTTTTAGGTTCATCAAAGCCTGCTCTTAAACTGGCTTGGTGGAACTCAAAAAAATGTTTTGTTTCATAGAGAAGTTGAGGAGCATATAGTTCATATCCTAACCAAGGGTTACTTCGCAAAGAGCGAGGAGGATCGTATTCTTTTTGGTAGCGGTGGTGAATATCGAGATGAATATCAGGGCTAAGGGCTTTGATTTCACGCGACAAAGCAGGCGGGATATTATGTACAAAGACCAGATCAATATCGGTTGTGCCGCCAAGGAGGGGTTCTTCGCTCAAGAGTGAGCCAGTAAGGTACGCCGCGATAATGCTTTCTGTATTATAGGCGCGTTCTTCTGTATTTTCTTTAGCTAGACGGAGGAGTAACTCTCTTGTTATTCGCATAAGGTTTTTTCTTTGTATTTAAATTAAATCTGGCTGAAGTGGTGCTTTTGTTAAAGCTTCTTCAATTTTCTTCTTTATGAAGGCTAAATCTTTTTCGTTTCGGACAAAATCTAAATCATCTGTATCTATAGTTAGGACGGGCGTATTATTATAGGGTTTTGAGAAAAAATCTGAATAGGTTTCTGCTAAGGCTGCGATATATGCACTATCCATATCGCGCTCGTAAGGGCGGTCGCGCATTTCTATTCTTTCCATCAAGGTTTTTGTTTTAGCGCGCAAAAAGACAAGTAAATTTGGATGCTGAATTTTTTCTGCCAATGCCTCATGCACACGTCCGTACATATCCAGCTCATCACCTGCGAGGTTGATACGGGCAAAGAGTGAATCTTTTGCAAATGTATAGTCCGAAAGCAAGTTTTCATTCTTAGCTAAAAACTCTGGCACACTACGCCTTTGTTGATGATAACGGCTAAGCAAAAAGAACATTTGCGTTTGAAATGCGTAACGCTCTCTATCACCATAAAAGTCTGAAAGAAAAGGATTCTCTTCAAAAATCTCGAGTAAAATTTCGGCGTTAAAAGTTGGCTGTAGTAGGCGGGCGAGCGTGGTTTTCCCCACACCGATTACCCCTTCGATTGCGATATACATGCACTCTCCATCAAAAAAATAAGATGATAAAAGGATACCATATATTGCCTTAGAGTTTTTAAAATATATGGGTTTTAGGTCGTACTTTTCCTCTCTATGCTAAAATAGGAGCAGGGAGATAAGCATGATACTCAAAGGTCTAGAAATTCGCTATCTTCCCAAAGGAGCTTCTCTATGCAAGATACCTCATTCTGGTTGCTATTCCTCTCTGCTGCCTTCGCGATTAATATTTCACCGGGACCAGATATTGTATATATCGTCTCAAAAACCATTGCACAAGGCCGTAAAATCGGATTCGCTTCCTCACTTGGCGTTTCAACAGGTGCGCTATTTCACGTTTTCGCTGCTGCGTTAGGCCTCTCCGCAATTCTAGCCACCTCTGCGATTGCTTTTAGTATCGTTAAATATGCAGGAGCCGCGTACTTGATTTATTTGGGCATCAAGTCATTCCTCTCTAATGGAACTACTTTTGAAAAGACCGATAAAAACGAGAATATCTCTACCCCATGGCAGGCATTCAGACAGGGTGTGATGATTGATATTCTCAACCCCAAAGTGGCTATTTTTTTCATGGCCTTTTTACCCCAATTTATTCGTCCTGATTATGGCAGTACAACAGCTCAAATTATCGGGCTTGGTGCATTAGTCGTTTTGATGGCAATCCCCATAGAGTTTGCTATTGTTCTAACTGCTTCTCAAACCACCAGTTTTTTTCGTCAAAATCGCAATTTTTCTATTTGGCTTGACCGCATTTTAGGGTCAGTATTGATTGGATTAGCAATAAGGCTGGCGCTGATAGAAAGAGGTGCAAGCCCAAATTGACAAATCCTAGGAATAAATATTTTCTCAACTTAACAATTTATATGCGAAAAAGCCATTCAAAATATACCCATAAGGTTTACTTAGAAAGAAATTTATCTTCTTATTCTCTAACCTTACTCAAATAATCGATTCTCTTCATCTTTGGTACAATCGAAAGAAAAGAGAAAGAGGAGTTTATTATGGCAAGCATGGAACGCTTTACTCAGCGTGCTCGCCGATCTCTGAGTCTTGCACATCGCGAGGCTGAAAAAGATCGCAAAGAAAATCTTAGTACTGAATATCTACTACTTGGTTTATTGGTTGAGGGTGGCGGCGTGGCAGGCCGTGCACTCGAAGAACTTGGACTGGATGAAAACCGTGTTCGAGAAATTATTCAACGCGTTGACGAAAATTATCCGACCACTGGTACGAGTGAAAAACTTAGCCTAGCCCCCGACACTCAAGAGGTTCTCGAATTTGCTATTGAAGAAGCTCGCTCTATTGGGCATCATTATATTGGTACAGAGCATCTTCTACTTGCCCTCACTAAAAGTGAAGGTAAGGTAAAAGCAGTTTTTGATAAGGTAGGGTTAACCGCTGATCAAATTCGTAAACAGGTACGCCGAATCTTAGATGAAGGCGCACCTTCTACACCTTCTACCAAGATGCAAAAGCAAAAACAAACTGCTGGCTCTAGCAAAAAAACAAAGCAGAAAAAGACACCGCTAATAGACCAACTCGCATCTGACCTAACCGCTCTTGCAGAAGATAAAAAACTTGACCCTGTTATTGGTAGACAAACTGAGATTGAGCGCGTTATTCAAATATTGGCACGCCGCACAAAGAATAACCCCGCGCTGATTGGCGAACCTGGCGTTGGAAAAACAGCTATTGTAGAAGGACTTGCTCAGCGAATTGTAGATGGTGATGTCCCTGCGCCTTTAATGAAAAAACAAGTTTTACAACTGGACGTAGGTTCTTTGGTTGCAGGCACAATGTATAGGGGCCAGTTTGAAGAACGCCTTAAACGCGTGATTGATGAATTGAAAAAATCAGGTGCAATTCTCTTTATTGATGAAGTGCATATGCTCGTTGGGGCAGGATCAGCTGGTTCTGCTGTGGATGCAGCAAATATCCTCAAGCCCGCACTCTCACGTGGTGAACTTCAGGTAATTGGCGCCACAACGATGGATGAATATCGAAAAAGCATTGAAGAAGATGCCGCACTCGAACGCCGTTTTCAATCTGTTTTGGTAGAAGAACCATCAGAAGAAGAAACTGTTGAAATTCTTAAGGGAATTCGCAAAATGTATGAGGAGCACCACCATCTGGTTATCTCCGATGAAGCGCTCACAGCGGCAACCAAGCTCTCATCACGTTATATCTCCGAGCGTTTCCTCCCCGATAAAGCCATCGACCTGATAGATGAATCATCTTCACGGGTGCGGATGTATAAATCCCCTGCGGCAAAAGAAGCAAAGGCGCTCTACACAACTCAACGCGAAATGCGCGCAGAACGTAATTTGGCGCATGAAGAAGGTAAAGAAGAGGAAGTGCAAGCCTTCGATACGAGTTTGGCTGTAATAGAAGAAAAAATAGAAAAACTACGCACAGCCTGGGATAGAGCAACAAGCCCAGTTGTTAGCGAAGAAGATATCGCCGAGATGGTTTCGATGTGGACGGGCGTACCACTTATGCAACTTGCACAAGAAGAATCTGAGCGCCTGCTACATATGGAAGAAGATTTACGCAAGCATATCGTTGGGCAAGACAAAGCCATAGAAATTATTGCGCGTGCCGTACGCCGCGCACGAGCAGGGCTCAAAGACCCTCAAAGACCCATTGGCTCTCTAATGTTTTTAGGGCCAACGGGTGTAGGTAAAACAGAACTTACAAAAGCCCTCGCTAAATTTATGTTTGGCAGTGAAGATGCCGCCATTCAGCTCGATATGTCTGAGTTTATGGAGCGTCACTCTGCAAGCCGCCTCGTGGGTGCGCCTCCCGGCTATGTCGGCTACGACGATGCTGGCCAGCTCACAGAAGCCTTACGTCGCCGTCCTTATTCTATAGTCGTCTTTGACGAAGTTGAAAAAGCACATGGTGAAGTTCATAATATGCTCCTTCAAATTATGGAAGAAGGGCATCTCTCTGATGCGCGCGGACGCAAGGTAGATTTTAGTAATGCCATTATTGTAATGACATCCAATGTCGGCGCGGATATGATCCAAAAACAAGGCTCACTTGGCTTCAATCTTAAGCAAGATAAAGAAACCGAAGAACGCCTTTCTTATGAAGATATGCGCAAAAAACTTACCGAAACACTCAAGCGCGCATTTCGCCCTGAGTTCATTAACAGACTTGATGGCGTAGTTGTCTTCCGCGCACTCAATGAAGAGAATATCCAAGAAATTGTTTCTCTTGAACTTAATAAAGTCACCGCTCGCCTCGTTGAACATGGTCTTGTCTTAACCGCAACTGAAAAAGCCCTCACACATCTTGGCGAACTTGGTTACGATGTAGAGTTTGGTGCACGTCCGCTCAAGCGCATTATTCAGCAAGAGGTAGAAGACCCGCTCTCAGATGCCCTCCTCGCAGAGCGTTTTGTGGATGGCGACCATATTCTCGTAGATTTGGATGAAAACGACGAAATCACCCTTGTTAAGCAAGTTGATCCCGTTGAAAAAACAGAGACCCTACCTGTAACCTAATATCGCTAACTTCCCACATAATAGGGGCGGGTCTGAGACCCGCCCCTATATTTTTAAAGGAAAATTTTATGTCTCAAAAAATTACCACCCTCGCTGGTGGATGCTTCTGGTGTCTCGAAGCCGTCTACGCCGACCTAAAAGGTGTCTCAAAAGTAGAATCAGGCTATACAGGTGGGCAGGTGCCAAACCCCAGCTACGATGCTGTTTGCACAGGCACAACCGGTCACGCAGAAGTAGTGCAAATCAGCTTTGATACTGAAATCATCTCTTTCGACGATCTGCTGCGCATCTTCTTTACCATCCACGACCCCACTACCCTCAACCGTCAAGGTGCAGATGTGGGAACCCAATATCGCTCTTCCATCTTCTATCATTCAGCTGTGCAAAAAGAATCCGCTGAAAAAATCATTGCAGAAGCAGCATCTGAATGGGCAAACCCTATCGTGACAGAAGTCGTGCCACTCGAAGAATACTATCCCGCCGAAGATTATCATCAAGATTATTTTGCAAATAACGCCAATCAGCCTTATTGTCGTGCCGTTGTCGCACCAAAGGTTGAAAAATTTAGAAAGAAATTTGAATTCAAATTAAAATAAAATCACTCTCATAAACGCAAAAGCGCTAAATAGCCAAGAAAATTCTGGCCATTTAGCGCTTTTTATATATCTCAAAAACCCTTAAAAATGCATCACAACTCCATAAATCAAAATTATCTGTCCTAAGTGATAAGCCGCCATATTCATCACACGCCCGTTCTTAATAGGTTCAACAAATTTATTCCACGCCAAGATTGCATCAGAAAGCATAAAAAGGGCAGCCCCAATACTGACTGTGATTGCGGCACTAGAACTCCATTCGGGGCGAGAGAGAGTAATAAGAGCTGAGAGTAGCATAATCGCGATCACGGCTGTATAGGTAAGGACAGGTCTCAATAAGGATTCTTTGCTTTGTTTGACCAAACCAGCTGCAATCTGCTTATAAAGTTGTGCCGCAATAATACCCAATAAGACAGCCCAAATTAAAGTTGCTATATTAAATGCAGGAAGAGTCTGATTAAAGCCAATAATATAAGCAATATGTGCTATCAAAAAAGCGACCAATCCTGCGATAAACTGCTCTTTGGGGAGCATCAAGAAAATATCTCCTGCAAGAGAGAAAATAATGCCTATGCCAAACCAAAGTGCGATATCTTGAAAACCTGTAGATACAAAAAGAAAAATGAATAAAAAAATCATCGTCACTGGTTTCAAAAAATACTCTAGCTTTTTCCATCCCTTATAAACTGCGTACCAATCTAAAAGAGCAGATAAAAAAATAAAGCTTAATAAAATATTCATTTTTTCTCCTAATCAATATAAACTCAACAACATCTATTGAAGCTTGTCAAAATAGTTTATTGTTAAATTGGCAATAAAACTTTGAAAGTTGTTCCCTGACCTTCCCCCTTACTTTCTGCCCAAATCCGTCCACCTTGGGCTTCTATCAATCCTTCGGCAATAGTCAACCCAATGCCCATGCCTCCATAACGCCGCACAGTATGCGCCTCAACTTGATAAAACTTATCGAAGATTTTTTCTAACTCCGCTTCAGGAATTCCAATCCCTTCATCTTTTACCCAACACAAAGCCGCATCATTTTTTTCAACTACACCTAGTATTATCTTTGTTTTTTCAGGAGAAAAACGTACCGCATTATGCAAAAGATTTACAATTGCCGCACTGAATTTTTTATCACTTGGATTCAAGTCGTAAGTGCAACAGGTTGATATCCGAAGAATACCTCAT
>JABGQV010000045.1 GCA_018648655.1 Anaerolineae bacterium
CTGGTGATTATGTTGAAGCCATGTGGCTTATGCTCCAGCAAGAAAAACCTGATAGTTATGTTATCGGTACAGGTGAAACCTATGCTGTTCGCGAGTTTTGCGAACACGCCTTTGGTTATGTCGATTTAGACTACAAAGATTATGTAAAGAAAGATCCACGTTTTTACCGCCCCGCCGAAGTAGATTTACTTATCTCAGACCCCACCAGAGCACGAGAAGAGTTAGGCTGGGAGCGAAAAGTTAGCTTTAAAGGTCTAGTAGAAATGATGGTGCAATCCGATCTAGACCGTTTAGGAAAATAATGTACCTTTCTCTTGTGATTCCTGTCTACAATGAAGAAGAAAGTTTGCCTCATCTCTTTGAGGCAATTCACGCTGCTCTTGAGGACTTCCCACACACTTGGGAGGTCCTTCTCGTTGATGATGGTAGTAAAGATCAAAGCATAAGTGTTCTGAAAGAATTGGCAAAAAAAGACCCAGAGCATATTCGCGTTGTTGCTTTTCGACGCAATTTTGGACAAACAGCCGCTATGGCGGCTGGTATTGACCACGCAAAAGGGGAAATTATCGTTCTCCTCGATGCCGACCTCCAAAATGACCCTGCTGACATCCCCATGATGTTGAAAAAGTTAGATGAAGGCTATGATGTTGTTAGCGGATGGCGCAAAGACCGTAAAGACACTTATCTCACCCGCACTCTTCCTTCTAATATGGCAAATGGATTGATTTCACGCGTTACTGGTGTAGAACTTCATGATTATGGTTGTACCCTCAAAGCCTACCGCCGCGAAGTGCTTACAGGCTTCAAACTTTATGGAGAAATGCATCGCTTTATCCCCGTTTTTGCTCATTCAGTTGGCGCAAAAATTGTCGAAATTCCTGTAAACCATCACCCACGCCGTTTTGGCGAAGCTAAATATGGTCTTGAAAGAATCCTAAAAGTTCTTCTTGATCTTTTCACCGTCAAATTCCTGCTTAGCTACTCAGCAAAACCAATCTATCTCTTTGGAGGCGCAGGCTTTGGAATCATTGCCATTAGCGCCGCTTTACTTCTCTTCTTAGCCATACGCCGCATTTTCTTTGACATTGCTGTTTTTGGCTCTCCCCTCTTCCAAATTAGTGCCATGTTCTTTATTCTTGGCTTTCAATCTATTCTCATGGGGCTTATTGCCGAGCTACAAGTTCGCACTTATCACGAATCGCAACATAAACCAACCTACACAATTAAAGAAAAAATTAATTTTTCTGATAAAAAATGAAAGACTGGTGGAACTCTCATAAACAAGAATTTTTCAAAGGATTAGGGAGTCTTATAGCATTTGGCTCCCTGTTTTTTTTATTCCAGCAACAAAGCTGGGATGAAGTGCTCGATACAATCTTGAAAATAACTTGGTCACGTTTCTTTACCTCTCTTGGTCTTCTGATGCTATCCCGTTTATTTACGATTGCTCGCTGGCATATTCTGCTTCAGTCTGGAGGTGTTAATATTAATTTAAAGCAAACAACATCCATAACTTTTATGGGCTTATTTGCTTCAAATTTCTTACCTTCAACCATTGGCGGCGATATTCTACGTATAAGTAGCACCATTCAATTAGGATACGACCGTGCAATTTGCACTGCATCAGTAATGGTAGATCGCCTCGTAGGCATGGCTGGTATGGCCTTATTCTTACCCCTAGGCATTCCTGCTTTTTTACAAGAAAGTTCTTTATTATCAAGCAATATCTTCTTTTTAGAAAAATTTCAGAAAAAAATTAAGCCTTTTCTTGAGCATATAATAAATGCTTTACGCTTATGGCAAAAGCAGCCCTTTGCTATATTCTCAGCTTTATTTTTTTCTCTATGCCATATGTTTTCACTCTTTTTTGCTATAGAAGTTATGATTAATGGCTTAGGAGAAATAATATCCGTCTGGACGCTAGCCAGTTTGTGGAGCTTAACCTACTTCATCACGTTATTGCCCATTTCTGTAAATGGGTATGGCGTACAAGAGTTATCTCTAACTTATTTTTTAGTCAATATTGGCGGTATTTCTTTATCTAATAGCTTAGCCATAGCCCTATTAACACGCATTATTATTATGCTTGCCAGCACACCCGGAGTCGTTTTTCTCCCATCAATTCTCTCAACCGTAAAGAAGGAGCCTTCCTCGTGAAATCACCTTCTCGCATGCTATCTATCGGAACTCTCATTTTCGTGGGGGCTTTTTTTGCCATCCCTGCATTCTTTCAAAGTTATACATATCTAACTGAGCAAGGTTTTAATATTTGGCACTCAAAAAGACTTTTATTATTAATGAGCTATCTTCTTAATATTGGTGCTTGCCTTATTTTTGTACTATGGAATACTAAGAAAAAAACGCTAAGGACTACTTTCTCCCTTAAAGAAAATAGCATTCAAAAACCAATTGGCATTATTCTCTTCCTTGGAAGTATAATTCTTTTACCTCTGCTTAATTTTTATGACACAAATCAATTTATAGCCAGAGGCTTTCCTCTTCTTTGGTCTGCTTGGTGGCTTGCCTTTTTAGGAGCTTCTGGATTATGGCTCGTATTCAGAACAGATCTTTTGAGGGGTTTTTTATTTACTCTTTTATTTATTGGTTTACTTTCTAGAATAGCTTCTTGGGGACCTTCTGTTTCAGCTTACCCTTTGTCTATAGGATGGTCAGAAGCAAGCCGTTATTATTATGCATCTCTAGTTTTTTCTAAGAAAATTTTTGGAACTCCTTTAGCTTTATCTGTTTGGCACCCAACCCGCTATTTATTACAATCTATCCCCTTTGCTTTTGGTGACTTACCATTATTATTCCACCGTATGTGGCAAGCTCTTTTATGGACAATTATCAGTGGGGCTTCAGGAATCGCTTTGGCGAATCGTATAAACAAGAAAAAAACTCTCACCTATTTTATTTTCGCCTTATGGTTTTTCCTATATTTATTCCAAGGAGCTGTTTACTATCATCTTCAAATCGCAGTAATTATTATTTTGATAGGTGTTAAAAGAAAAAATCCACGACTATCGTTTTTAGCAATTCTCTTAGCATCATTTTGGGCAGGGATAAGTAGGCTTAATTGGTATCCCATCCCTGCTATGTTAGCACTCACAATCTATTTACTTGAAGAGCCAGTCAGTAACTATAAGAATTGGCGTCATTATCTAAGAACCCCTATATTATGGACAGCAACTGGCTTGGCAACAGCCTTAGCATCACAAAGTTTCTATATTTTCTGGTCCAGAAATTCAACTAATATCTCATCTTTTGGCTCTAGCCTAACATCCGACCTACTCTGGTATCGTCTTTTACCTAATAATACCTATCCACCTGGTGTTATCCTTCCTGTTCTAATTATTTCACTTCCTTTACTCGGAATTATCATCTCAGCATTATATAAGCGCAGCCCTTACTGGCATTGGTTGCGCCTAACTGCATTATGGCTTATGTTATTAGTATTATTTGGTGGTGGGCTAATTGTTAGCACAAAAATCGGAGGAGGAGGCGATCTGCACAATATGGACGCCTATCTTGTTTTATTAGGCATTTGGGCTAGCTATTTCATCTCAGGAAAAGCTGTTAGTGAAAATCCAGAGAAATCGGCAACAAATACCATTAACGCTCTTTGGATTATTCCTGCAATTATTATCCCATTATGGATCAGCCTACAGATAATGCGTCCAATGCCAAGTTATAATATTGCCCAAGTTGAAAATAATCTAAGAAGACTTAAAAACTCTGTTCTACGCGCAACAGATCAAGGTGGTGAGGTTTTATTTATCACACAACGTCACCTACTTGCCATAGATTGGAAAGGAGAAATCCCTCTAATCGAAGAGTATGAACTCATCACTTTGATGGAAATGGCAATGTCGGGGAATCGCACCTACTTAGATGCTTTTCACAAAGATTTACGAGAACACCGCTTTGCTTTAATAGTCACCAATCCTCAATTTGTGACTATTAAAGCAAATGAAGAAGCTTTCTCAGAAGAAAATAATGCTTGGACCACAGAAATAAGCCGATATTTAATATGTGAATATAAAATATCAGAAAATTATAAAGAAATTAAAACTCAAATCCTTAAACCTAATACAGACCCTCAGACTTGCTCATTTGGAGAATAATATATGAAAAACCGTACCGGAGAATACGCCGATAAAGGTGATTACCATCTTGACTTAGACCCATCTTGGCCTTATTTACCTGTCTACCTCGAAAAAGAACGCGTAGTAAAAGCATTTTTAGAAAAACGTGAAAAGACAGAGAAAATTATCGACTTAGGCTGTGGTGAAGGATACTTTGTTAAACTATACCGTAAGAGTGGGCTTAATATAATAGGCTTAGACTTCAACTACAAAGCTGAACACGTTCTTCAAGGTGATATTCGAAAAACGGAACAACCTGATAAGCATTACGATATCGCTATGTCACTAGATGTAATTGAACATCTTGAATATGAACAACAGGAAAAAGCCATTCTTGAAATTGCGCGCATAATAAAACCCGGTGGCATTTTTCTAATGAGCATTCCGAATCTTGGGCATATTGCTTCTCGCCTATCTTTTCTTACTACAGGAAAACTTCTACGAACATCATCGCCAGATCGCCACCCAGGTGATCGCCCTATTAATGAATACTTAGAAATGCTCAACCCTTACTTTAAAATCAAGAGACGCATTGGCCTTTTCCCAACTTTCCCTATAATTTCATTCTTAACCATATGGAAACCTGCTCGCTCTGTATTCTTGCACAAAATTTACAATCGTATACTAGCCTACCCCAACTGGTGCTTTTTAAATATCATGGAGCTAGAGCGGCGATAAATCTTACCGAAGATAGACAATGTCATTTAAATTCATTATCTCTAATCTTAAAATATGAAAAAAATCTTTCTAAACTACAAGAAATATATACTTATAATATTAGCCTTGCTTTTTATATTAATCACAGTATTTGGGCTTGTTACTGTGTACAATCTAGACGAATCAATACTCCATATATCAAAGGCATTAGAAGGAAAACAGGAGTTTGGTCAAACTAACTTGAATTACCCTTCTTTATCTAAATATATAATCTTTGGTGTAGAAAAAATGGCTACTTCATTAGAACCTACAGAATATTCTCTAACTATTCTTTGCTTTCTTTCTATACTTTTGGGATTATTCGCTGAGTTTCAAGTCCGCACCTATCACGCAACTCAGTGCAAACCTACCTATATCCTTCGCGAAACTATCAACATCGAATAATGAAAATTCTTGTTCTCATTCACGAATTTCCTCCTGTTGGCGGTGGCGGTGGGCGTGTTGCCCAAGATATTGCAGAGGGATTATCCCAACGCGGGCACGACATCGTTATCGTTACATCCCATCTTGAGGGGTTACCAAAAGAAGAAATATTGGATGGAGGGATTCGGGTCATCCGCGTTCCCGCATTGCGACGTGAAGCCTTCAGAGCCAGCTTTTTATCTATGGGAATGTATATCCTCGCGGGGCTTTGGGCTTGCCTTCGTTTAATAAGCAAATGGCGCCCCGATATAATTCACGTTCATTTTGCTGTCCCAGCTGGGGTTTTAGCTTGGGCATTATCACAGATAAAAGGCATCCCCTACCTCCTTACAGCCCACCTTGGTGATGTCCCTGGTGGTGCACCAGAGAAAACAGACAGATGGTTTCGTTGGGTACTACCTCTCTCTCACAATATCTGGAGAGACGCTAAAAGCGTAGTCGCAGTTAGCCAATTTACACGTCAGCTTGCGTTAAAAGAATATCTCGTAAAAATCGATGTTATCCACAATGGCGTAGATATCAAAAAACTTAATCCCGGAAAAATCCAAATTCAAAACCCGCCACGCATCATCTTTACCGGAAGATTAATGAAACAGAAGAATCCTCTTCAAATCATTAGAACTCTTGCTGCCTTAAAAGATATCCCTTGGGAATGTGTGCTGCTCGGTGACGGGCCGCTACGCGAAGAAGTAGAAAATGCAATCACCCACCACAATTTGCAAGACAGAATCTCTCTCCTCGGCTGGGTCACCCCTGAAGAAGTAATCGACTGGTTTTCCAAAAGCGACATCCTTTTCATGCCCTCTCTCTCTGAGGGATTACCTGTTGTCGGAGTTCAAGCTCTCGCAATGGGATTAGCAATGGTTGTCAGCAATATTGGTGGCTTCGTAGATTTGGTCATTGAAGAAAAAAACGGCTTTTTAATTGACAAAACAGAAGATTACCAAAGACGATTGCTCGATTTATTAGCAAATCCTCAAACCCTTCTCTCCTCTCGCAGAGAAAGCCGCCTTCATGCACAGAATTTCTCTCTTGAAAAAATTGTGCGTGAATACGAAATCCATATAAGCTAATCCTAAATATTGATGTTTTGGTTAATCCAATCAAGAGCTTTTTGAGCAGTGAGCTCTCAGGTAAATAACTGAGCTCGCTCTTTACCCTTTTCTACTAGTGCTAAACGTAATGGCCCATCCTCTGCTAAGCGAAGCATTCCAGCTGCTATTGCATCTGTGTCATAGGCCGGAACAATTAGCGCAGCATCTCCAGCAACCTCTGGTAATGATGTCTGGTCGGAAGTTAGCACAGGCGATCCACACAGAAAAGCTTCTGAAAGCGGAAGCCCCAATCCTTCAAATAAAGAAGGATAGATTGTATATTCTGCCAAAGAATATACAGCTGGCATATCCTTTAATGGAACGCTCCCAATCCGATGTACTCTGGATGATATAGGCCCAGCAAGTCTTTTTTCTGTACGTAGACTATTCCAAGACCGCTCACCAGTAAAATATAAGTGATGAGGAATATCATTTTGAATTTTCTCAAAAGCATCTAGCACACGATCAATATTTTTCCTTGGAGATATTGATGTTGGATAGAAAATAAAGGGTGTTTGGAGTTTATAACGATGTTTTATCTTAGCCAAAACGTCTTTATTTTCTTCAGGACGAAATATTCGTGGCTCTACCCCACCAGAAATATTTTGTAACTTTCGCTCTGGAACCTTAAAGATTTTCATAACATCATTTGCTGTATTTTGCGATATAGTAAAAATTCCCCATATATGTCTATAACAATGATATATGCTTATTCAATTATTGGTATTTTTAATCTCCCCGTTGATATCATAGAGACAATCTATGTCATGTCATTAATGCAGTTAATTTCTTTTATACCAATTCAGGTACTGGGAGGGCTAGGTATTTCTGAAATAACAATTGTATATTTATACGGTGTTTTTGGTATTAATCATGCAGAGAAGAAATCTTCCGTTTTATAAAAAAGGAAAAATGCTATGAAATTTGTTTTGCCGCGCGTAATAAAAGCCAATCGAGGAGACTTAGCTAGTCGTTGGGCTTTATTAAATTCCCTGTCTAAAACAGGTGTCAATGAATGTTTTGTTTTTTCTCAATTCAAAGAAGAAATTCCACATCACATAGTAGATTTTATTCCTTATGGGCCTTTGCGCAATATTTTTCCTACCCTAAAGGGTTGGAAAGCTCTACTAAAATCAGATGTATTAATTTGGGGAGTAGGCTTAGACATACAAGATGATTCCAGCCTGATGAAATTGATATATTTGTGGGCAATATTTCGGTTATATCGTTTGTTAGGATTAGAAATCTGGAATCTCTTTCAAGGCGCAGGCCCTATTATATCGCCACAAGGACGTTTTCTAACAAGACAAATTCTCAAACAAATTACCGTTTTCGTAGCAAGAGACCCGCAGTCCTTAGATTTAATTCGATCCCTATCTACAAAACCTAAAACTTATTTAGGTCGTGACGCAATCTTTCTATCAGGTATAGAGAACAACCCTGATAAAATCAATAAAGTCGAAAAAAAATGGTTAGATACACTTTATATTAATGGTTTATTAACTGTTGGTTTTAACATTCGCCAGTGGTTTCACTTCTCTTCAAGCATTCTCCCTTATCAATTTTCAAAAAAACAGTATCTCTCTCGCTCTGAAAGTAAAATGGAAGAACTTTTAGACGCCGCAAGACAAACTGTCCGATTTTTACGGACAAAATATAATATACGAGTCTTATTGCTTTCTGCATATCAACCGGATATTGTGCCTTGGGAAGATGATACTCCGTGGCTCCAATCAATAAAAAATAACTTTAAGGATGACGATAATGTTATCTTAGTAGATCAAGCTATCAGCCTGCCTGCTTATTATCAGCTCATGTCACGCCTGGATTTGGTTATAGGAATGCGATTACATACAACACTAATAGCATTACGCTTGGGCGTCCCATCAATAAACTTAAGCTATACTCTCAAAGGCGAAGCTATTCTAAATCATTTAGAGTTGTCCGAATATGCTGTAAATTTGGAAAAATTTATTGCTACCCCCGACATTCTGAAATCTAAGATTGCCTTTTTATTAGAAAATTCACTTAGTGAGAGAAAACGTATTGAAAAAGCTGTTGAAAACGCAATTGAAGAAAACGAAGCCTTACTAAAAAAAATACTCACCAAATGAAAGAAAACCCCTTCTTAGAAACATCAATGCAGAAAAAAAAGAATGAAAAAAAATGGTGGCAATGGGTGGGAACTATAGCATCAATTTTATTATTTATTTGGTTACTTAGAAAACAAAACTGGCTAATGATTTTTAAAATAACCCAAAGTGTGTCTTGGGAAATTCTTTTAGGCACATTTATTTTATTTTCCCTTTTACAAGGCTTAAATGCTTTGCGATGGCTTGTTTTATTACGTGCACAAAGGGTTACTTGGTCTTATTGGGTTACGTTAAAGATATCTTTAGCGGGAAATTTTGCGTCTAATTTTTTGCCATCTACAGTTGGAGGTGACTCTTTACGAATTATGGCTGTTTTACGTACTTCAAAAGAAGCTTCTAGTGTAATTAGTACAGTTATCTTAGATAGGCTTTTAAATATTATAAGTATTTTTTTTCTCCTGCCAATTACCTGGCTTACGTTTAGGGAACAACTTTTAACATTATTATTTAACGGTGCAAAGACTCAAGAGCTCTCTTTACTAGCAGGGTTCAATAATATTGCTAAAAAACACTTAAGTAGTATTATAAACTCAACAAAAGAGCTGTATCAAGTATGGCGTGCTCAAAATATTGCTATTTTTAAGGGCCTTGGAATAGCCCTTATTTCAAATTTGCTCTCAATGTTTACTGTTTGGCTTCTGGCTATTCAAATGGGGATTTCAATAACGTATTACCAAGCTATAGCTATTGCAACTATTAGCTACTTGGCAACTTTACTTCCAATATCCATGAATGGTTACGGAATACGTGAGACGATATACACTATTCTCTATATGAATGTTGGCTCTAGTATGGAACAAGCCACTGCACTTGCTATACTAAGCCGCTTTATGGTAGTTTTATCAACATTACCAGGAGCATTTTTCTTCTCAAGTATTGTCATTACACATAATGACTAGGCCATTTTTAATGAAAAAATCAAAGGATTTGTTTTTTGGGGCTGCTATTTGGATAATAATAGCGACTATTTTTGAGTTTCATTCAATCGCATCAGGAACAGGTAATTGGGTGGGGGAGTTCTCGCTTAAATGGGGGGTAGGGTTCGCGTTTTTTATCATCCTGCTGATTTTTTTACTTGCTATTATATGGTTCTCCCTCTGGAAACCTGAGAAATTACAGCCATTAAATAAGCATATTATCCCACTTCGTCAAAAACTAAATTTATTTCGATGGGTACTTGTGCTTCCCATCATCATCATCCTCCCTGTCTATTTCTTTCAATATACATTTTGGGGTCTGGTCTTCAAAGGTATCTATTTTAGGCTTTTTGTCTGGATACTTTTAAGTATTTTTTTGGCAATACTCCTTACACGTGAAGAAAAAAAGTTGATTACTTGGTTTCCACTCATATCTAGCATATTGCTTACGGGTACTGGTTATTCGCTTGCCAGTGTTTTTACTGACGTCACTGACTATCCCTTTAATCTTTTCTGGTCTGATGGTAACCGTCTCTGGGATTATTCACTCATCTTTGGGAAACATATCTATAATTATCCGCTAGATCAGCCCATAACTTCTCTCACTTCTTCGGGAAGACAGTTCTTGTGGGGATTACCTTTTCTTTTGCCCAATACGAATATCCTTTTTCATCGCTTTTGGAGTGCTCTAGTTCTGTCTTTACCATATGTTATTTTAGGCTGGATTGTCTTTAGTCAAAAAGGAAGAAAAAATATAGACGTATTGCTTCTAGGTTTTTGGGCTTTTCTCTTCCTCAATCAAGGACCTATATATACGCCACTTATCATCAGTGCGATTTTAGTTGCCCTTGTATGGGAACATTCACTTTGGCTAGCCATCCCTGTGGTAGCAATTGCTGGGTATTATGCTGAAATGACCCGCTGGACCTGGGAGTTTGCACCCGCGATTTGGGCGGGGATGCTGTCCCTAAATAATAGCAAGCTGAACCACGTGCGTCTCACCCTCCGCGCTTGGGTACGCGTAATCGCTCTCGCTATCGCTGGGATATCTATCTGGTATCTCTATCCAGCATTTCAAAATGCTTGGAAAAATCAAGCAAACCCTATTGCTGAGCTAGGAAACGCCGTTGCTGGAACTGTATCAGGCGCACAAGAAGCGACATCAAGTCAGCCATTACTTTGGAATCGCCTCTTGCCAAACGATACCTATCCTGAAGGAATTTTAGGTGGTTTGCTAATTGCTATTATGCCGCTGGCCATCTTGCTTATTTATCTCATTAAGAAAAAGTATTGGCAACCATCTCTTGGACAAAAAATAATAATTGGCGGGGCTTTATTCCCCTTTTTGATAGTCGGTCTAATCATTAGCACTAAAATTGGTGGTGGGAATAACCTTCACAATCTCGACATGTTCCTGATTGCTATACTTTTGGTCACTGCCATCGCTTGGCGGAATGGCGGGCGTATATGGTTTACACAAGAACAGCATATCCCACTTTGGACAAAGGGTTTGATAATCCTCCTTGTGGCTCTACCCGCTTTTAAACATCTGCTTGGGTTGCGACCGAATCTTTCGCTCAATGAATCACAAATAAAGCAAGTTCAAATTTTGACAGATTCAGAGACGGTGGAAAGCCTCCCAGCACAAAGTGATATCAATGATGCCTTGTGGCTTCTCCGTCATGAGATTGATAATGCACAAACAAGAGAAGGAGATATTCTCTTTATTGACCAACGCCAACTACTTACCTTTGGCTATGTTCCAAACGTGCCGCTTGTACCTGATTATGAGAAAAAGCGTATGATGAATGAAGCCATGAGTAGCAACGCTGACTATTTTTCCCCCTATTACGAAGACCTCGCCGCGCATCGCTATAGTCTCATAATTAGTGAACCACTCAGAATCGTATTCAAAGGAGAAGAAGGCATCTTTTCCGCAGAAAACGACCTTTGGACAAAGTGGATTGCTGCACCTACCCTGTGTTATTATGAGCCACTAAAAACCCTTGGGGACGTTCGTATTCAGCTTCTCATTCCACGTGAAGAAGCGATAGATTGCACGCTCTATCTGCCATAAACCTATACCCAGTCTTACACACCACTTCTTATCTAAAAATTTGTTTGTTTTTTGTTTTTAAACAACTGGATAGTATCGCGTTCATCTTTCTGAAGATGGGGTAAATTTACAAAGAAAAATATTTCCCCCATCTCTTCTCAGAAGGTCTCTCATTTTCACGAGAGACCTTTTATTTTTAAAAACAAGCTTGTATTTCCCAAATTCTGTCTACCGACTTATAATTTGACTATGAAATCACAAGATATTCTCTCTGTTGTCATCTCTGTTATCATCATTATTGCAGTCGCCATTTTACAAAAGCAAAGCAAGGTCGTTGCCGCGCTTATCTCGACCATGCCCATACGAGCCGGGCTTGCAATTTGGATTGTCTACGCCGCAGTTGATGGCAACAAAAAAGATATTACGCAATTTAGCCTCAGCGTTGCCTACTCCCTTATCCCCACTTTTCTTTTCGCAGTTGCCGCATGGCTTGCTGCCCGTGCAGGGATGAAACTGGGCGTCATTTTACTATCAGGATTTAGCACGTGGGCATTTTTTGCAGGGACAATTTTTCTCGCTCGAAAATTTTTAGGATTAGGATGAGATGTGAAAGCTGAAAACATAACCAAATTAATAAAGCGCTGGAGAACACACCCCGAACTTGCTCCCGCTATATCAACATGGCGCACAGAAAAAGCGCGTCCCGCTATATATGCTCCTCTTCCCGAAGATTTGCCGCGCATTCTAGCAGATTCTCTCCGTACACACGGTATAGATCAACTCTACAGCCATCAAGCCCAAGCATGGATTTATGCCCGTGCGGGCAAAAATATAGTTCTCGCCACCAGCACCGCAAGCGGAAAAACCCTCGCCTATAATTTGCCCGTTTTAGCAGCTTTACTCCAAAATCCCAAAGCCCGTGCCCTCTATTTCTTTCCCACCAAAGCCCTCACCCAAGACCAATTAAACAATCTTAGTAGCTTTCAGCTACCAAATTTAGCTCTTGCAACCTACGACGGTGATACCCCGCAATCTCACCGCCGCCCCCTCCGCAAAAACGCACGGATATTGCTCTCGAATCCCGATATGCTTCATACGGGCATCCTCCCACACCACACTAAATGGGAAGATTTTTTCAACAACCTAAAATTTATAATTATAGATGAAATGCACACCTACCGCGGCGTTTTTGGGTCGCATGTTGCTAATGTCATTCGTAGATTGAAACGAATCTCTAAATTTTACGGGGCAAGCCCGCAATTTATTCTCACTTCAGCCACAATTGGGAACCCTGCCGAACTCGCAGAAAATCTTATTGAAGAGCCAGTTGAACTCATAGATGAAGATGGAGCATCACGTGGGGAACATCACTTTTTAATTTATAACCCGCCCGTTATCGATGAGGCCTTAGGATTGAGAAAATCGTCTTTAATGGAATCAATTTCTCTCGCGAGCGATTTACTTGCAGCAAATGTGCAAAGTGTGGTCTTTACCCGCTCAAGAAGAAGCGTAGAAATTATTCTTACTCATTTACGTGAAAAAAATCCGAAAGATTTTAATCGCACCAGAACTGAAATACAGTCTTCTCATCCAGAAGCATCCAATAAAAAACATGACAAGATTAAGCCTTTCGGGGCTAAGGCTATACGTGGCTACCGCTCTGGCTACTTGCCCGCTCAACGCCGAGAAATCGAAAAAGGTCTCCGTGAAGGCAATGTGCGCCTCGTAGTCGCTACTAACGCTCTCGAACTAGGTATAGATATTGGGGGTCTGGGAGCGGCTCTGCTGGTTGGTTACCCAGGTGGGGTTGCATCCACATGGCAGCAAGCCGGACGCGCGGGACGTGGCGATGATGCCGCTCTTGCAATTTTAGTCGTCTCAGCAAATCCATTGGAACAGTTTTTAGCCCATCACCCCGAATATTTTTTCTCTCGCTCGCCAGAACAGGCCCTAATTAACCCTAATCACCTTCTAATTTTACTCAATCATTTGCGCTGCGCCGCCTTTGAACTTCCCTTTGAAGAGGGGCAAGCATTTGGCTCACTACCAGCAGAAAGTCTCTCGGAATTTCTCGACTTTCTCGCCGATTCGGGCGAGTTACACGCCTCCAACCAGCAATATTTTTGGATGGCAGATAAGTATCCAGCCGCAGATGTTTCGCTCCGTTCTGCATCCCCAGAGAATATTGTTCTACAAATCCACGATGGAGAAAAAACACGCGCACTTGGCGAGGTCGATCTAAAATCTGCATTATGGATGGTGCACCCACGCGCTATTTATTTACACGACGGGCAGCAATATTTCGTACAAGAGTTAGATTTAGCAAAAAATACCGCTGCACTCATCCCGGTTTCTCTCGCCTACTATACCCAAGCTTTGCGTCAGACTGAAATCTCTTTATTGAATACCCTTGCTCAAGCCACCGTCCTTGGCGGCGACTCTGCGTATGGCGAATTGCTTATCTCCGAGCAAGTGACGGGTTTTCGAAAACGTAGCTGGGAGGGCGGCGAAAATTTGGGCGAAGAGACCCTCAATTTACCCCCACGCGAATTTCAGACCACTGGCTATTGGCTCTCGCTAAGCGATGCCGCCACCGAAAAATTGCGCTCAGCAGGTGAGTGGAATAACGACGCCAACGATTATGGCCCAAATTGGACAGAAATTCGCGATGCCGCCCGCGCCCGTGATTTTTTCACCTGCCAAATTTGCGAGCAAGATGAAAGCGAACGCCAACATGATGTGCATCATAAAATCCCCTTTAGAAATTTCACCGATGCAGATGAAGCGAATATGCTGGGGAATTTAGTCACACTCTGCCGGAGTTGTCATCGCAAAGCAGAGGAAAACGTGCGGATGCGTTCTGGATTATCGGGCTTGGCAACTGTACTTGGACATCTTGCCCCTCTCTACTTGATGACTGACCCACGCGATTTGGGCGTTTTCGCCGACCCAGCTTGGGATGAGACAGATGGGCTTCCTACAGTCGTCATCTATGACCAAGTCCCGGCCGGGATTGGTTTCAGCCAAAAATTATTTGAGATACAAGAAACCTTGCTCGCTAGCGCACTCCAACTTGTAGAGGAATGCCCCTGTGAAGATGGATGCCCATCTTGCGTTGGTCCCGGCGGAGAAAACGGGCTCGGCGGCAAAGAAGAAACCTTAGCAATTTTAGGGGAGGTAGTAAAGGAAACAGTGGAAAAATAGTAGAAAAGACCTCGCTTTAATAAAATTAAATCCCTTATAATTTCTTAATTATCCGATACTTAAATTAATAGCTTTCCACTGTTGATTATTTCATATCGCATTTGCCTACTATTACATATATATACAAGAGGTCTATCATAAAAAAAATGCTTTCCTTGTCTCAAAACAGATCAGAGAAGTTCTTCTCTTTAGCTGTCTATAGTCTTCTTTTGGTGGGTGTTTTATTTCGAGCTCGACATTTCTTCGCTGGGCGTTCTCTCTGGCTAGATGAGGCGATGCTAGCATTGGATATTTTGAATCTATCCTTTTGGGAGCTGACACAACAACCTTTGCCGTATGAGCAGGGCGCGCCAATCGGTTTTCTCTTTATAGTAAAAGCAATAACTCTGCTCTTCGGGGATTCTGAATATGCTTTTCGACTTTATTCTTTTGGGGCAAGCATTGGAGCTTTATTCTTACTGACATTCTTAACAAAAGCTTATTTACGAAAATCAGGGATGTTATTTACACTTGCCTTATTTGCAGGAAGTCCTTTCCTGATTTATTACTCTGCAGAAACAAAACAATATATAGGCGATGTGACTGTGGTTCTATTACTTTTGTTTTTGCTCCACAAACAACTTGAAGAGGGTGAATCTACTCGAAAAAACATCCTTTTTATTCTAGCAAATACGCTTCTTTTGTGGTTTTCACATTCAGCAGTTTTTATAGTTGCCGCAGTAGGGGCTGTTCTTTTTTTGGACCACTGGCGCGCAAAAAAAACGCTCACTTTTTCTCTGATAAATTTAGCTCTTTCTGCGATTAGCGCGGGATTACTCTATTGGTTCCACTTGCGCCCATTATCTGCGAGTAATTTTTTGCGCTCTTTTTGGGAAGGCACCTTTATGCCCATTCCGCCAAACTTCCAATGGTTTGAGAAATTTTGGGAAAATCTTCTTAGAAACCCCTTGGGAATAAACTCTTTTCAGCCTCTTTTCTTTTTCTTGTTTTTAGCGGGAATTTTCTTTCTTTGGCAACGTAATTGGCAGTTTACTGTCAGTCTTTTGCTAACACTTTTAGCAACTTGTTCGCCCTCAAAGGTCATTGGACAAATATAGTGAAATATTAATGGAGGCTTT
>JABGQV010000008.1 GCA_018648655.1 Anaerolineae bacterium
AGCGTTGCGTTGACATCGCAAAGGTCGTTGGTTCGAGTCCAATACCGCCCACTTTTGACGGGGCAGAACTTGTCACTCTGCCCAAATAAAATAAAAACGCGTCGATTGGGACGAGTATGTGGTAATAAATTTAACAGGAAGAGCGAGCCAAAGATTGAGAGCTTGCTCAAATTTTACCCACAGAAAACCACCCAAGAGCGTTGACCAGAACAGTTTTTTCGATAATCAAAAAACTAAGTAAGTGAAACGAGTTGCCCCGTTATCGGCTTAAAGAGATACCCTGAGTTTGTCGAAGGGTAAATCTGGGTGGAACCGTGAGATGCACTCTCGCCCCAGTTTTGGGACGGGAGTTTTGTGTTTAATAATATAGAACGTCCTATCACCTTTTATGCAGTAGTTTTCAAGAATCACGTAAAGGAGATTCAAATGTCAGAACAAGTCAAGTATGAAGATAGCGAACTTTATAAAATCCGTCACTCTGCCGCGCATGTTATGGCACAAGCTGTGATGGGGCTTTTCCCCGAAGGAAAATACACCATTGGTCCCCCTGTAAAAGATGGATTTTACTACGATTTTGAATTGCCACGCACCCTCACTCCTCAAGATTTGAAGCAAATTCAAAAGAGAATGCGAAAAACGCTCAGTAGGCAGTTTGAGTTTGAAAAGAGAGTCCTTTCTGCTGATGAAGCACGTGAAATCTTTAAAGATCAGCCCTATAAACTTGAGCTAATAGATGGCCTTGAGGCTGGTGGCGTAGATGAATACGGCGAAAAGCTTGAAGGCGATGTAGAAATCTCAACCTATACCCATGATGATTTTGTAGATCTCTGTCGTGGACCTCATGTTGAAAATACCAGCCAAATTAATGCTAAGGCTGTTAAGCTAATGTCTATCGCAGGCGCGTATTGGCGTGGCGATGAGAATAATCAGCAACTTCAGCGTATTTATGGCACAGCGTGGAATAGCAAAGAAGAATTAGATGCCCATCTTTGGCAACTTGAAGAAGCTAAAAAACGTGACCATCGCAAACTAGGCAAAGAACTCGATATTTTTGCTTTCGATGAAGAAGTTGGCCCTGGGCTACCACTCTGGTTACCAAATGGTGCCGTTATTATCGAAGAGTTGGAGCAGCTCGCCAAGCAGATGGAACGCGAAGCAGGCTATAAACAAGTTCGCTCTCCGCATCTGACAAAAGAAGATCTTTTCATCCGCAGTGGCCACCTCCCTTATTATGCCGAGAGTATGTATCCGCCTATGGAGATGGAAGGCACAAATTATTTCATCAAACCAATGAACTGCCCCATGCACCACAAAATTTTTGCGGCGCGCCCTCATAGCTATCGTGATCTTCCCATCCGTCTGTCAGAATATGGCACTTGCTATCGCTACGAAAAAAGCGGCGAACTCTTTGGACTAATGCGCGTTCGCTCTATGCAAATGAATGATGCCCATATCTACTGTTCAGAAGCTCAATTTGAAGAAGAATTTATGGCAGTGATAGACCTCTATATGAAGTATTTCAAGATTTTCGATATCGAAAAATACGTGATGCGTTTCAGCACGCATGCAAAAGAAGGTCTTGGCAAAAAATATGTAGATAACGAAAGACTCTGGCTAAAAACCGAAGATATGGTGCGTGTAGCAATGCAAAATGGCGGCGTGCGCTACGTAGAAGTAGAAGATGAAGCCGCCTTCTATGGACCAAAAATTGATGTTCAGGTTTGGAGCGCAATCGGGCGTGAATTTACCCTTGCGACCAACCAAGTTGATTTTTCTGTCCCCGCTAAATTTGATTTGAAGTTTACAAATGCTGATAATGAAGATGAAGTCCCCCTCTGCATCCATCGTGCCCCTCTCAGCACACATGAGCGCATGATTGGTTTCCTCATTGAGCATTATGCGGGCGCCTTCCCCGTTTGGCTCGCTCCCGTGCAGGCAATGCTCATTCCCATCACCGATGATCACCTTGATTATGCCTACGAAGTCAAAAAGAAATTAGAGTTAGCAGGGATACGCGCCGAAGTGGCCGCAGATAGCGGGCGAATGAACGCGAAAATTCGTAAAGCGCAGAAGAAGAAAATCCCCTATATGCTTGTTGTGGGCGATAAAGAAATGGAAGCTAGCGCAGTTGCCTTGCGGATGCGAGATGGAGAAGACCGCGGCGCAATTCCTGTAGAAGAATTCATCACTCTCGCCACCGAAACAATTGCGGAGCGTGCCTGATACTTCGACACGGCTCAGAACAAGTTTAGGTTTGATACCATATAATAAAGAAAACCCCTGCTCCCTTGAAAAAGGAGCGGGGGTTTTTCGTAAAAAAGTAGCCTGTTAAGCGACAGCATGTTTTTCGTAACAAAAGCAAGCCAAGGTCACGCACGTGATTCGCTCATCCAACAATCAAATTTCTATATAAGAAAACTT
>JABGQV010000115.1 GCA_018648655.1 Anaerolineae bacterium
GGGGCCGTGTCTTGCGCGGCGGTTCCTTCAGCTACTTTCAAAGCCTCGCACGTTGCGCCTCTCGCCTCAACCTCGATCCCGATAACCATAGCTACGACATCGGTTTTCGTATTTGCGTCTCTCCCATCTCCTAATCTCTGTACTCTGGCTCTCTGAACTCTACATCTCTGAGCTTTTGTTCTCTTCTTTCGCAAAATACGATGGCAATGAAAAGACTTTCGAAGTTTCAAAAACTTCGGAAGTCTCGTTTTTTTTCTCAACGATGCTGATTTAATGGCAGCAAGCCAAAGGTCGCGCGCGTTTCGGTTTTATATCCCCCTTAAAATAAAGTCCCTAAAGGTTTTTGAAACCTTTAGGGACTTTGCGGAAATTAGATGTGCGTTGCATCTGCCTGTACCCGTAAGGGTGAAAGATGCGCTGCACATCGGGTCTAATCAATACGCGGGTCTAGCAAAGCAAACCCGAACTGCAACGCATCCAAAAGCGGATGCAATGCAGTTCTATTTGATTAATCCAACAACTCAAATCTTGCCTGGAAGAAGCGCAGATATTCGGGTTCGTAGACCATCTTGAGACCTTTCGTTGTCTCGCGTTGGTCGTAGACGGCTTTGAGACTTTCGGCGACCACATCCATGTGTGCCTGCGTATAGACGCGGCGGGGAATGGTGATGCGGGTCAGTTCGAGGGCGGGGTAGCGATGCTCGCCCGTTTCGGGGTTGCGACCCGCGCTGACTACGCCGCGCTCCATCGAGCGGACACCAGAATCGAGATAAAGTTGCGCCGCTAAAGTTTGCGAAGGGAATTGATCTTGGGGGATATGCGGATAAAAGCGTTTTGCGTCCACAAAAATGGCATGACCGCCAACTGGCTCAACGATGGGGATATCCCAATCGAGGAGCAATTTGCCCAAATAGCGCACTTGGCGCACGCGGGAGGTAATGTGGTCGTCTTGCACGCCTTCTGCGATGCCGATGGCGAGCGCTTCCATATCGCGCCCAGCCATACCGCCATAAGTGTGCAGCCCTTCGTATACCACGACCATTGTGCGAGCTTGCTCAGCAACTTTGGGGTCGTTCACTGCCAGCCAACCGCCGATATTGACGAGATTATCCTTTTTTGCGCTCATCCACGCGCCATCGGTGTAGGAGCAGAACTCAAGCAAAATTTCGGCAATCGATTTCTCGGCGTAGCCTTCTTCTCGCTCTTGGATGAAGAAAGCGTTTTCAAACATGCGGGTTGCATCCAAATAAACGGCGATGCCTTGTGAAGCACAATAAGCACGCAACTCACGCGCATTTTGCATACTGACGGGTTGTCCGCCTGCCATATTGACTGTTCCAGCAAGGCTTACATAGGGGATATTTTCCGCGCCGACTTTTTTGACAAGAGCTTTTACCTTGTCTATATCTACGTTGCCCTTAAAAAGGTGCGGATCGAGCGGATCGTGAGCTTGGTCGATGATGACATCAACAAAGGTGCCGCCCGCCAGCTCCTGGTGCAGCCGCGTGGTCGTGAAATACATATTGCCGGGGATATAATCGCCTTTTTTGATAATCGCTTGGCTGATAAGATGCTCCGCGCCGCGCCCCTGATGGGTGGGGATGATATGTTTATAGCCATAATAAGTTTGGATGGCTTCTTCTAAATGATAGAAGTTACGACTGCCTGCGTAGGCTTCATCGCCCATCATCATCCCAGCCCATTGACGGTCGGACATCGCGCTAGTTCCGCTATCGGTGAGCAGGTCGATATAGACATCTTCTGAGCGAAGCAGGAAGGTGTTGAAACCTGCATCTGCGGCGGCTTTTTCGCGCTCAGCACGCGTAATCATGTGGATGGGTTCGACCATCTTAATCTTCCACGGTTCTGCCCACGAACGACGACCGAATTGTTGCCCCATTGTTTTGATATCTGACATTTTTAGCTCCTTATAAGTAGTTGGGTAGTTGGATAGTTTGGGTTATGTGTAAAAATATAACTCACGCAAAGACGCAAAAGCACAAAGTTTTTAAGCTTTTTTCTTAGCGTCTCTGCGACTTTGCGTGAAATATGAAGTTTTATATCTCACGGTTCATTTTAAGGGAATTTCACTCGTAGACTTCGCTTCTCGCAGGACCAAATTGGTATGAATCCGCGCCACACCAGAGACGGGAGTGAGTCTGTTCATGAGGAAATCTTCTAAATCTTCCGTGTTGCGCGTAACCACTTTTAGCAAATAATCATATTCGCCCGTGACATGGTGACACTCTAAAACTTCTGGCATTTCTTGGATGATTTTGATGAATTCCGTCACCTGATCAGTATCATGCAATTGCAAGCTAACACTGATATAGCAGAGCAAATCGTAGCCCGCTTTTTGGCGGTTGATGATGGCAGCATAATTTTTGATAAAACCGTCTTTTTCTAAGCGTTTTACGCGTGTCAATGTTGCAGGAGGTGAAAGGCTAACGCGCCGCGCTAATTCTGTGTTACTGATGCGGGCATCTTTTTGTAATTCGGTTAGTATTTTTTTATCGAGGGTATCTAGCATGAGAAGTCTCCGTTTTTGCGTAGATATAATTTATATCAAAACAGAGATAAAGTCAATGAATGTTTTGTGTTTTTTGTTAAATAGAAAATTAAATGTGTTTTTCAGCTGTTTTTAGACATTTTTATTTTGTGTATGCGTTTTGTGTCAGGCGCAAAAAAGTTTTTTTAAGCATCATGCTGAAAACGCTTCCGAGGTGAGAATCAAAAAGGCAGACATCTATTCTTTAGGTGTCTGCCTTATTTCAAAATTATATTAGAGTTTGTTTTTGGGTTTAGGGACCTACAAACTTAAGAGTTCCACCATCTCTGATGAAAACGGTGTGTTTGTCAGGGTTTATAATGCCCGTTAGGTCTTTTCCGCTAGTAAATGTTTGTTTTTGATCCTCAGCAGTCCATACACTGATATAGTAATATCCAATAGGGATTGTGAATTTTAAACTCTGTCTTTTCTCTATAGTGCCAGAGAGGTAGCCACAATAGCCTCGAGAACTTTGATAGAGATATAAAGAGACAATAACGTTGCTATTGGTCTCATTGTCGACCAAAAGTAAGCTTTCGGACCCACTCCAACCAGAAAGAAATTTATTGCATTCATCTGCTTCGGATGTAGAAGTAGGGAGAGGGGTATTTGTTGCAAGAGGTGTATTTGTTACCAACGGGGTTGCTGTAAAGATAGGTGTTTCTGTAAATAGCGGGGTGAATGTGGCTGTTGGTGGGAAAGTAGCGGTAGGCATTGCGGCTTGAGTTTCTGCTGCCATTGTCCAGGCCATAGAAATAGCCGTTTCTTGTATATCTTCGCTGGTTATTGGCGGAGGTGTTTCCTCAGCTCCGGGCAAGCTACAAGCACTCAATAAAAGTGCGAATGCAGTTAGGATAAAAATTGTTTTCTTCATATCTCTTTTAGAACTCCTATAAAAAATTATTTTTTAATTTGAATTTTGTCTCTTGTAATAATAATATTGACTCCATGGGCATGAATACCGAAGTAGCCAATCATGGGCTCTTTGCCAACATATACTACTGCTGTATATTGTCCTTCAGGAATTTTGAAATTTGCTTTTCCTCCTGCGGGAATATCATATTCTATGATGGGGCGATAGCCACCTTCGGTGACACCTTGCAGTGAAATATAGACTTTACCTTTTGTCTTATTTTCGACACTAATTTTATATCGTGGCACAGAAGCTGGAGGCTGGTTAATGCTAATAGGTGAAGTTGCCGAAGGATATATACTTGTAGCTTCTGCCTCTAAGGTTCCCGTTACCGTCGGTGAAATAGTGCCTTCTGGCTCGGTTGCCGTTTCAGCGGGGAGAGTGCCATCTGGTGTTAGTGATGCTATATCTGTTGCCAAAGTTCCCGTAGGCGTTTCACTCGCTTCAAAAGTCGCCGTATTTGTCGCGAACTCTGTAGCAGTTTCGCTAGGGAGCATTGTTTCCGTAGGCGATGCTGTGAAGGTTGCTTCTACTAAGGTTGGAGTATCAAGAGCCTCAAAAGTTTGCGCTACCTCTGTATTCATAACTGTGGCGGCAATATCAACGGCTTCCTCAGGTTCATCCTGAGTGCCTGATTGCAAAAAATCAGGGATACACGCGCTCAAACTGAAAAGGATTACCAGCGCAATCACTAGAGTTTTTTTCACAAGAGACTCCCTTGTTTATCTATTTAGCAGCTTCAAGAAAATTCTTTATTACACTTCTTAGCATTGGTTCCGGCAAAGCGCCAACTTGGCGGTGAGCTACCTTTCCATTAGAAACAAAAAGCATAGTCGGAATACCCTGAACGCCATATTTTTGCGCCCATTGTGAATCTTCATCTGTATTGACTTTGGCAAATAAAACTTCTCCTGCCATTTCTTTTGCCAATTTATCTAAAATTGGCCCTACCATTTTGCATGGTCCACACCAAGGTGCCCAAAAATCGACGACTACAGGTAACTCTGATTGTAAAACAGCTTTTTCAAAGGCCGCATCGGTGACATTGATTGGTTCATTAATCATTTTCTTCTCCAAAAATTTTATAATCTGATTGAATTTTTGCTGTTGATTTTAGCATCGCACTTACAGAACAGTATTTATCTTCTGAGAGTCTTATTGCTTGCTCTAAGTCTTTCTCTTTAATGCCCTCGCCCCAAATTAAATAGCGCAGGTGAATATTTGTATATACTTTGGGGTGTGTATCAGCGCGTTCTCCGCTAACTTCAATTTTCAAATCGCTAAAGTTCACACGTTTTTTTTGTAAAATATTGACCACATCTACGCCGCTACAGCCAGCCAGCGCAACTAAAATCATTTGCATTGGGCGAATATTTTCACCGCCCACTTCGACTTTACCACCATTCTCGTTTTCGCCAAGAAAAGCGTTTCCTTCGCGCCAGGTGGCTTTGATATTTGTGCTCATAAATGCTCCATTCTCCATTTCAAGGCAGTATAACATAAATCGCATGTTATAATCGCGCCTTATGGATAATACCTTTTCAAAGTGGAAAAACGGACTCGCGAAGACCAGTAAATCGGCTTTTGGACGCGTTGCTAGCATCTTGGGTGCAAGTGAAATTACCGACGAAACTTGGGATGATTTGGAAGCTCTTCTCATTCAAGCAGATTTAGGTATTTCTACAACGACCGATATTGTCGAAGCCCTTCAACGGAATACACGTGATTTCGGCTGGGTACGCTCCGATGAGCTTAAAACTGCTCTTCGGGCAGAGTTACGTTCCCGCTTAGACGATCAACAAAACATAAATTTAGCTGAAACCCCGCCGAGTGTTATTTTGCTTGTTGGGGTAAATGGATCTGGGAAAACTACATCTGCTGCAAAACTGGGCGCACGCTTTATTGCTCAAGATAAAAAAGTACTTTTCGGAGCAGCAGATACCTTCAGAGCGGCGGCTGTTGAGCAGCTTCAAGTTTGGGGCGAAAGATTGCAAATCGGAGTAATCTCAGGTCAACCCGAGAGTGATCCGGGGGCAGTTGCCTATAATACTGTTCAAGCTGGTATCGCGCGGGATGTAGATATCATCTTAATTGATACTGCTGGTCGCCTTCATACGCGTTTTAATCTTATGCAAGAATTAGAAAAAGTGGAAAGGGTGGTCGGCAAAGCCCTTTCGAGCGCGCCACATGCAGTTTGGCTCGTGATGGATACGACCACAGGAGAAAATGCTCTTCAACAGGCTCGTGCTTTTAAAGAATCTGTGAATGTGACGGGGCTAATCCTTAGCAAATTAGACTCATCTGCGCGTGGCGGCATGGTTTTTGCTATTCGCAACGAATTAAAATTGCCTATTCTATTTGCGGGCTTAGGGGAAAAAGTAGAAGATTTAGAGATATTCAACCCAGATGCTTTTATTGAAGGCATTTTGTCAGAATTTTAGCGCCTTTTTACGGAGAACTCCATGCAAGAAACTTTAACTCGACTCAAAGAAGCAGAAAAACTCACACTAGAACTTATGGAGCGTCTTTGACTTAGTTGCAAAAGAAAAAAAACTTAAAGAGTTAGAAAAGGAATCGGCAGCCCCTAATTTTTGGAATAATTCAAATCATGCTCGAAAAGTGATGAAAAAAGCGACAATGCTCAGGGATGAGGCAGAATCATGGAAAGTATTTTCTTCTCAGCTTAGCGATTTGCTCGAACTCGTGGAAATGGGGGACGAGAGCATGGTGGCTGAATTAGAAGCCGAAGTGGAAGTGCTGGAAAAAGATTTAGACCAACGCGCTTTTCGAGCAATGCTCTCAGGAAGATATGATAGTCAAGATGCCCTTCTTGCCATTCATGCAGGCGCGGGTGGCACCGATTCGCAAGACTGGGCAGAAATTTTGCAAAGAATGTATCTTCGGTGGGCAGAAAAACGAAAATATAAAGTAAGTATATTAGACTTAACAGTGGGTGAAGAAGCGGGGATAAAAAGTGTCACCCTTTCTATTTCTGGTGATTATGCTTTTGGTTATCTTCGCTCGGAAAAAGGAACGCATCGTCTTGTGCGCATATCTCCTTTCGATTCTGCCAATCGGCGCCATACATCTTTTGCGCTGGTCGAAGTTTTACCTCAAATTGGGGATGAGGATTTAGATATAAAAATTAACCCCAAAGATTTGCGCGTAGATATTTATAAATCTTCTGGAGCAGGGGGGCAAAGTGTGCAGAAAAACTCAACGGCTGTGCGCATGACGCACATCCCAACTGGAATTGTGGTCACCTGTCAAAATGAACGTTCTCAACTCCAAAATCGCGAAAATGCAATGAAAGTAATGAAAGCGCGTTTGATGGAATTAGAAGAAGAAAAACAAAAAGAAGAATTAGCTGAATTGCGCGGTGAATATACCAAAGCCGAGTGGGGTAGCCAGATTCGCTCTTATGTTTTACACCCTTATCACTTGGTTAAAGATCATCGCACCGATTTTGAAATGGGCAATACCGATGCTGTTTTAGATGGCGATTTAGATAATTTTATGGAAGCCTATTTAAAGATGGCTTAGGAGTACGTGGATGTGTATTTCACTCACAAATTCCGTGTTCTGTATTCTATACTTATAAGATTTCTTGAAACCAGCACATACCTGGAGAAAATATGAAGAAGACTTTTTTATTTTTAATGCTAATCACCATCCTTTTAGCTAGCTGTGGCAATTCCACGCCTCCAGCCGCAGATACGACAAAAAACTTTTTACAAGCATTGTCCGACAAAGACGATGCACTCATGCTATCTTATGTTTGTGCAGACTATGAGCTAGAAGCTCTTTTGGAATTTGACGCTTTCGCATTAGTGCAAACGACATTAACAGACTTGGACTGTCAGCAAAAGGAGATGGATGGTGACGACGCTCTTATTATATGCAAGGGTAGTATTGATGCTACATATAATAACGAAGTACGTAATTTTCACCTTTCTGAACGCACTTATCGCGTGGTTCAACAGGGAGGAGATTGGCTTGTTTGTGGGTATACAAAATGAGAGAGAGCATTGGCAAACTCTTTGGTTTACTTTCCCTTATCTTTTTACTTAGTGCTTGTAAATCATCTTCCCTTACCCCAACACATTCTCCTGTAGTAGATAAAACGCTTACCGTTATTACAAATACTCCCCCTCCTACTAAGCAAACACCTAGCACGGTTACTCAGCTTGTAGAAGCAACACTTCAACCAGCCGATGAAGCTATGCCCGCTGAAATCGAACTTGCCTCAGAAAATTGGAGGTTGTGGGCTGAAGTTCCAGTGATTACGCGGGCAATGCGTGATATTTACTTACTCGGCCAAGCACTTGGCAATGACCCGTATGCCATTTCTATTCTAGGTGATTGTCAAAGCACACCAGAAACTTTTCTTGGATTATATGAAGCAGATGCTACCGAGAGCATCTCTTTGCCCCAGCATTTACAAGAAACTGTCACCTATTTTGACAAGACCTTTAACCGCCAAAGCCCAACTATAAAAAGCGGGACAACATCCGGGGCTTTATTATGGGCTGAATGGCACGAAGGTGACTTTGGCTGTGATTCTGATGAAACTCCTCTTGATTGTGAATTACGCTTAAATAGACCTTCATTCGCAATTATTACAGTAGGAACACACTGGGAATCAAATAACGAAGTCTATATGCGTAAAATTATTGAAGAGTTATTAGCTCAAGGGGTAGTACCAATACTCTCAACAAAAGCTGATAATCGCGAAGGTGAGCATGGCATAAACCTTGAAACTGCTAAATTAGCGAAAGAATATAATCTCCCCCTGTGGAATTTCTGGCTTGCTACAAAAGCCCTCCCTAATCATGGGCTATATACCAAAAAGGGAGATGAGCATCTGGGTGACATTTACTTAACAGAGGAAGCATTAGCTCTTCGACGGTATTCAGCTCTAGCAGCTTTAGATGCTACCTGGAGAGCGGTTGCTGTCACACCTTTCAAGTGAAATATAGCGAATTTATGAAAGCTTAGCTGATTTTTTAGAAAGGTGTGAATTGGCTAGCCTATGGTTACCTATAGATGAAAGAAAAAATATTCTCCTACGAAAACCTATGGGCACTACTTCTCTGCTTAATCCTGATTGCTGTAATTATCGCGACCACCGATAGCTCACCAATTTGGATATATCAGGGATTTTAATGACGATTACACAAATTCTTATTCTCGCTTTTCTAGCCATACTTTTAGGGTGGTTAACACGCAAAAGACAGCGCGTCAACTTGCTTTTAACAGCCAGTGTTTTAATTATTTTTTGGCTGCAACCTGCTTTGCCCCTACGCTATCTTGATTTTTTCTTACCAACCTTTTCGATTGGATTTACAGTTCTCGCTTGGACATTGACAGCTTCTCCAGAAGAACGCTATAAGAAAGAGACTAAAACCTCAGCGGCGATTACACTTGGCATTATCTTGCTTCTTGCTGCCACACGTTATCTCGGCCTCACCAATTTCCTCACCCCTACCCGTCCTCCTGCAATCGGACAAATCCTCCTTCTTCTAGCCATCTTTACAGTTGGAGCATTTCTGCTTACTCGACAAAGACCGTCTTCATCCAATACCCTTCTTTGGGCTGGATTTGCTCTTTTAGTTGCTTTTTTTATTATATTAAAAACACCAGCCTTGGTATTGATTGCGAGTCGTGGATGGCGGCTTTTTATCGGCCAAAATGCTAATCTTGCCTCATCGTCTGATATTCACTGGCTGGGATATTCTTACCTTGCTTTTCGTCTTATCCACACCATCCGAGATCGTCAAAGTGGTCGCCTCCCTGATTTGGCTTTAGGTGAATATCTTACCTATGTCATTTTTTTTCCATCGTTCTCTGTTGGCCCCATCGACCGTGCTGAGCGTTTCATAAAAGGACTACGCCAACCAGAAAATTCTTATCGTGATGATATTCTAGTCGGAGGGCAACGTCTTCTTCTCGGTCTTTTTAAGAAATTTGTCATTGCAGATAGTTTAGCGATGATTGCTCTCAATCCCCTTAGTTCAACACAGGCACAAAACTCTCTCGGCGCGTGGATTTTACTCTACGCTTACACCTTCCAGATTTTCTTCGATTTCAGCGGATATACGGATATAGCAATCGGCTTGGCACAATTTGTTGGTATATCTCTCCCTGAAAATTTTATGGAACCCTACAGGCAACCTAATCTGACTCTTTTCTGGAATAATTGGCATATCACGCTTACGCAGTGGTTTCGCTCCTACTTCTTTAATCCCTTTGTGCGGGCATTGCGAAAAAGCCGTAAAATCTCGGCAGGAATGATGATTCTCATCAGTCAGCTCGCTACGATGATTCTCATTGGTTTATGGCACGGTCTAACGTGGAATTTCCTTCTGTGGGGACTATGGCATGGATTGGGCTTATTCGTGCAAAATCGCTGGTCTGGTTGGGCAAAAGTTCGTATAGCAGAAGCAAGCATAAGCTCACGTGCGCAACGAATACTATCCATCTTCGGGATTATGCTTACTTTTAACTATATTGCTCTTGGCTGGGTTTGGTTCGTTATTCCTGATCCTGTACAAGGCTGGCAATTTATTTTACTTTTATGGGGGGCTGCTTGATGTCCCTAAAAATTAATCCTTGGCGATTATTATTGAAGGCGGGCATCCTTTTTGCTGCCTTTAATTTTGCCTTTACGATGCTTCCTACTAGCTCTGGAAATAGTGTTTCTCTATATAATAATCTCGTTCCTGGGCGCGAGCGTTTGCCTTTTGGCGAAAATCCCACAGATGCATATAATTTGAGTCTCTTCGATATAGACGCCATGTTTGCCTCACATATTATTTCAGACGGGCTAAAAAGCGAGAATGAATATCGCGTAGTGATAGTTGGCGATTCGTCTGTTTGGGGAACTTTATTACGACCCGAAGAAACCCTTAGCGGGCAACTTAATGCGCTAAACCTGACTAATGCTGATGGGAAAAATATACAAACTTATAATTTAGGCTATCCAACTATTTCATTGACGAAAGATTTATTAGTTCTCGAAAAAGCGATGGAATATAAGCCAGATTTAGTTATTTGGATGTTGACATTAGAGTCGTTGCCTGCTGATAAACAATTGACTGCACCCTTGGTTTCCCATAACCCTGTGCGTGTCCGTCGACTTCTTGCCGATTATGAGCTAAAACTTGAATTCAACAGTGATGCGTTAACTCACCCCACTTTTTGGGATACTACTTTAATCGGACGCCGCCGTTCTTTGGCAGATTGGAGTCGTTTACAGTTTTACGGTGTGATGTGGGGTATCACGGGGATTGATCAGCTTTACCCTGAAACTTACGAACCTGCAAAAATTGATTTTGAAGAGGATAATCTTTTTCATGATTGGGCACCGTCTGAACTACCTCTCGAAGAACTGGCTTTTCCTGTAATTGGAGCAGCTTATAGTATTGCGGGTAATGTGCCGCTAATTTTAGTTAATGAACCAATTCTGATTTCGGATGGTGTTTATAGCGATATTCGCTATAACTATTTTTATCCACGCTGGGCGTATGACCAATATCGAAATGTTTTCTCTGATATGAGCCTTGAAAATGATTGGGTATATTATGATTATTGGGATATTATTCCCGTGGATGAATTCACAAATAGCGCAGTTCATCTTAGCGTTGCTGGTGAAGAAATTTTGGCTGATATTATAAGTGAAATGATTTTGTTCGAAGCAGCACGTTAAGAAAGAAATTGAGATATAATCTCGCCGTTCTTTTTTTCTATACCTTATTCTTTTCTCTAAAAAAATGGAGTATTTAATGTCAGATATGATTTCTACCCTCAACACCTTTATTGCTGATGAAATTCTCAAACAGCCTGGCCGCACCTTCGCAGCAAATGAAGCACTCATCTCTAGCGGGCTAATCGACTCCTTTAGCCTAATGGATTTAGCTCTCTTTGTTGAAGACACCTTTGGCGTTCAAATTGATGACACAGAACTAAACGCTGATACCTTTGATACGCTCGAAGCATTATCTGAAATTATTCAATCGCGTTCATAGATGGGATAATCTCGTTTATTGTTGGGCGGAATATTTTATAAAAATAGGTCCATGAAAAACTGAGTATTTTGAGTGCAATATGACCACCTTTACCGATATCCTTCAAAAATTTTATTTAGAATCCCCAAATCGTGCTTGCATATATTTACAGCGTTCAGGGCAAGATGATTTAAGCATTTCCTATAGTCAACTTATTGAGGGGGCAAATGCCTACGCCCAGATTTATGCCAAAAAGGGCATTAAGTCTGGTGAGGTGGTGGTGTTAATTTTGCAACATAGCCCCGATTTGCTTTACGCTTTTTGGGGCGCGGTCTTGCATGGCGCAATTCCCTCTATTATGCCTTTTCTCACCGAAAAATTGTCTCCTGAGCGCTATAGGGAGGATTTATCTGCGCTAATTTCTGTAACGAAACCAGTTTCAATTATTACCTATCCTGAATTTGAAGGGAATATAAAAGATGCTTTTGATGAGGGGGATTCTGTACGTGAAGTCATTTTATCTGACGAAATTCCCTCTGCATCGCGCGTGGATTTTTGCTTGCTTAGTGGACTTCAGCATTCCCCTGATGATATAGTTTTATTGCAACACTCATCTGGTACAACAGGATTACAAAAAGGTGTCGCACTTTCTCATCGTGCAGTGTTGAAACAGCTTAATGCATATAGCGAATCGATTTCTTTGGATAGAGAAAAGGATGTCATTATCTCCTGGTTGCCTCTATATCACGATATGGGGCTGATTGCCAGTTTTCTGCTCCCAATATTGAAAGGCATTCCACTGGTTTTAATCTCACCTTTCGATTGGGTGCGTGCGCCTTATAAACTAATGCACTCTGTTTCACAATATAAGGGCACACTTACTTGGATGCCTAATTTTGCCTATATTTTCTGCGCGCGTAAAATAAGAGAGAGGCATCTTGAAGATGTAGATTTATCTTCGTGGCGTGCTATTATCAATTGCTCTGAGCCAGTGCGCTGGGAGAGTCATCAAGATTTTTTTGAGAAGTTCAAAGAATATGGTTTGAAATTGGAGTCTCTACAAACATCTTATGCGATGGCAGAAAACACCTTTGCAGTGACGCAGAGCAATCTGTTGCATCCACCCGCTATAGATAATGTTGACGCTGAATCGCTGTCTACTGGTGGAATCACGCGTCCAGCAAGTGCGGAATCGCTTTCTGTCAAAATGATGTCGTCCGGACGAGCTATCCCAAATACGCGCATTCGTATTCTCAATCTAGATGGGGAAGAAGTCCAAGAAAGAGAAGTTGGTGAGATTGCACTAAAAAGCGATTGCATGCTCACGGAATATTATAATCGCCCCCAAACAACCGAGAAGGCCTTCGAGGGCGAGTGGTATCTGACAGGTGATTTTGGATATTTGGTGGGAGAGGAGTTGTTCGTTTCGGGCCGTAAAAAAGAGATGATTATTGTGGGTGGCAAAAATATTTACCCGCAAGATTTAGAGCGTTTGGTTTATGAAGTAGATGGTATTCACGCTGGGCGTGCGGTAGCTTTTGGTCTTTATGATGAGCGCACAGGCACGGAAGAGGTGATTATTGTTGCCGAAGCGAATGTAGACACAGAAGAAGCGCGTTATAAATTAGCCGATGAAGTACGAAAGCATGTGACCATAAACTCAGCTGTGGCTTTGCGGCAGGTGAAAATTGTGCCAGAAAAATGGATTTTGAAGACTTCGAGCGGTAAAGCCGCGCGCGGAGCAAATAAAGAAAAATATTTGCGTGAAGCGTAAGGGAAATTTACCTTGTTTTGAAGACCAGGTATAAAAAACGCCGAACTTTATAAAAGTTCGGCGTTTTATGTTTTTAGATTTAGAGCTTACAAAGCTTTCGCTTATTTTCGTTCTTTTAAAGTGCGAGATAAAATTTCGTTTTGTGAATCTTCTTTTTCAACTTTTTTATCTTCTTTCTTTGCTTCTTTTTTAGAACTATCTGCACGATCAAGTGCTGCTTGCCATGCCATTTCCATTGCGGTGTGCTCTGGGGCTTTGGGCTCATCACCCTCGAGCTCTGCCATCATTGCTTCAACGCTCTTCTTGCTGCTGCGTCTTTGTCCACCACGTCCACGGCTGGATCTATTAGCACTTTCTGCGGGAGCGGGGAGTGTAGCTTTCATGCTCAAGCGAATTTGTTTCTTGCGACGATTGATTTCAAGAACCATCACATCAACTTCGTCACCAACTTTAACAATTTGTGAAGGGTCTTTGATATAGCCATGTGCAATTTCGCTTACGTGTACAAGGCCAGGGCGTTCTGCGCCAATATCAACAAATGCGCCGTAACTTTCTAAACGCTCAACTTTACCTTTCACTGCCATATCGGGTTTCATTTCTCGCCATTCAAGTGTCAAAGGCTCGATCATTGTCAATTCAATCCGATCCTTTTTAACTCTGCGTACCCACATATCTTCGATTTTGTCGCCAACTTTTACAGCTTCTTCTACTTCTACCAAATGATTTTTTTGCAATTGAGAAATATGAATTACACCGGGGAGTTGCCCTTCACCAAGATCAACAATTGCGCCACCAATGGTCGTCTTAATAATCGTTCCTTTTACTTTTTGTTTTGGTTCCAACGCGTTAGCTTGCGTTTTCTCGTTTTCAGCCATAAGCCTACTCCTTTATCTCTAGTTCTATCTATAAGTTTACCGACCCGTGATTATACTCGTTTTTGAATTTGCGTCAACGAAAAAAGAAGGCAATCTCAATCTTTTAAGTAAAGAGATTGCCTTGCTTACAAATTTGTTAACCAAGATAGGATGAAAGTCTGAAAGAAGCGTGAAATTTGGCTTGATAGCGTTAAAAAATAAGACCTGACAGGTTTCAAAAACCTGTCAGGTCTATGTTATTAAAAGGCCTCATGCTCCGTTCGATTAATAATCTCATCCTGCAGGGCATCGCTCAGGTCGCAGAAATAATCGCTGTAGCCCGCTACGCGAACAATTAAATCTCTATACTGATCAGGATTCGCTTTCGCCTTCTGCAAAGTCTCCCGCGTGACAACATTAAATTGGATATGATGTCCATCCATATTGAAATAGGAGCGCACAAGTTGCACAAATTTCTCCACACCCGCGGCATCGTCTAGCAGATTTGGCGTGAGCTTCTGATTAAGCAAAGTCCCGCCCGTGCGGATATGATCCATTTTTCCCACAGATTTGATGACGGCGGTCGGACCCTTTCGATCCGCGCCCTGCACGGGCGAGATTCCCTCCGAGAGTGGGATCCCAGCTTTGCGTCCATCTGGCAACGCGCCGATGACCGAGCCAAAATAGACATGCACGGTTGTCGGGAGCAAATTAATTTGATATTCACCACCTTTGGTATTGGGTCGCCCGGTGACGGCATCGAAGTAAATTTCGAAGACTTCTTTCATCAAATCGTCGGCGTAATCGTTATCGTTGCCATATTTTGGCGTTTTATTCAGCAAACGCTGACGTATTTTCTCCTGCCCATCAAAATCATTTTCTAGCGCAGATAAAAGTTCGTCCATGCTGAAAGTTTGATTTTCAAAAACATGATATTTCAGCGCAGAAAGCGAATCGGTAATTGAGCCAATACCCACACCTTGAATATAAGATGTGTTATATCGCGCCCCGCCAGAGTGATAATCTATGCCCGTTGCGATGCAATCGTCAATCAGCAATGATAAGAATGGTACAGGCAAATACTGCGCGTAAAGTTGTTCAATCACGTTATTGCCGCGCACTTTTATATCAATGAAGTGATTGATTTGCTTCGTAAATGCGTCCATCAATGCTTCAAAATCTGCAAAATCACGCGGGTCGCCAGTTTTTAAACCAATTGCTGCGCCCGTGCGAGGGTCAACGCCGTTGTGCAAGGTCACTTCCAGCACTTTGGGGATATTGAAATAGCCGGTCAGATTGTAATTTTCTTTGCCAAATGCACCCGTTTCCACGCAGCCGCTCGTCCCGCCGTTGCGCGCATCGACGATATTTTTGCCCGCCCGCACCATTTCTTGCACGACCGCATCGGCGTTGAAAATGGAGGGCTGTCCAAATCCCGTTTGGATGATTTCGGCGGCTTTTTTCAAGAATCGGTCGGGATTTTTCTTGCTCA